>NZ_JBMPPC010000004.1:0-543718 GCF_049340185.1 Undibacterium sp. Rencai35W | reverse complement strand
AATGATGTTGTTCGATTACACGCCATTGCGTATCGGCAACAGCAAGTTGAAACACAGATTTGGCCAAATCAACGGCCACGGTAGTAGCATTCATAGTGGACTCCTCGCGTTGAAATCTGATCCCCATCCCCAATGTGAACCAGTGCGCTTAATATCGCGCAAAAAGGCGGGGGAGTCCATTCCATCAATCGAGAGGACGTCACCCGGCAAGCCGGGTGCCGCCTCTCATCTCAAACGTTAGTGCTAGGTTCTAGTATCTCCGAAAACGATCAAATGAAACTTATTCAAGCCTTTGTCGAATGTCCTGAAACGAGTATTTTTCGCGTGATCGGATCTGAAGATAGCGATTACTCGAACTGGGAAGTCGAACCACTCACTCTCGATATTTTGATGGAGGAGGAAGGGTTCTATATCGTAAAAGCTAAAAATATACTTCCTGATGGTAAAGTCCAAGACTGTTACTTGGACATATCACTATTAGAACGAATCAACGATTTGGTATATTTTTTTGATGGGGCAAACCTTAGAGTTGATTATTCGTTTAATTTTAACGGTGACGTCATCTGTGCAGTACCAATCGATTGTTTTGGCGTTTATGAGTTGTTTTACTCTAAGATAAATCCCTCTGTTGGGATTGATATTCTCAAAGTTGGATTGACTAATTCCACCAGAAAGAGCGCGATTGCGGAAGATCTAGGATATATTTTCCGTGACGAAAAACAGTATGGTGACGCGGCCAAAATGTTTCAAATCTCTGTCGATGAAGGCCCATCGTCTTACTTTTTATACGGTGAACTTGCGGCCTGTTATATGGAATCGGGGCAAACGGAAAAAGGGAAAGAGTATGAACGTCTCTTCGCACAAAACAATGAGATGCACTAACATGACATTCGAGTTCGCTCCACTTCGTTCCGCCGGACGCGCAAGCGCGTGCCGCTCAATTTTGCGTTAGGCCTCAGCGGGCTTCGCCACCAATACGGAGTGACTATGGCAACTAAGAATACTGCAAACAATCCTGTGAAGGGTCCTGCGTCTTATTTCCCGTCTATCGAAGAGAAGTACGGAAAGCCGGTCGATCATTGGTTCAAGGTGCTCGATAAGATTAAGGATCAGAAACATATGGAGCAGGTTGAGCATCTCAAGACCAAGCATGAGATTGGTCACGGCCATGCCAATGCATTGGTCGCCTACCACCGTGCAAAATCGGCCTAACCCGTCGTATATGGACTCCCCCCAAAGTACAAGAAATTAATCAATAGTTCTGGCACGTGGAATAAGCCTGCAGTCGACTATCCGGCAAATGATGTGGAATCTATGTGTTCCGTGCCGACATGGAATCTGCTTGATCATTGCGCCACTCCTTACGAGCGGCAGGCATAAAGCTGCTGGAAGCGCAGTTTTAATACCTTCACATGTAGCAAGGATGTTGATCAAGATTTTATGTCTGGAATCACGACTTTTGTAATCAATGCCAAATGGACTGATGGACAGTAATTTTTTCTGCGGTGCCTGACTTCCCACGCTACTGGATCTGCGCGAAAATCCTCGCAGGTCGCTGAACTTCAAGCTTAATCGTCAAATACCTATGTCATCCGTTTTCGTTCAAATTACAAGGTTTGTTGATGAGTATCAACCGGGCCTTGTAGAGTGCATGTTGGTGGACGCGTTCGGTGAAATTCACTTGTTCATAGAAAAAACGCCGATTGTTACCGACGAAGATTTGTGGAGGACATGTATCTACCCATGTGCAGGAATGATCGGTTGCGAAATCGAAGATGAATGTACAGACGATGACGGTCGTTCATTGGTCAGATCAATATTGAGCTGCCATGACATGTGGAGTCGGTTACTGTCGAAAATAGATTGACAGTTTTGCCGTCGTAAGTGGCACAGGTGCGATTCGACGATTAACATTACGGTCGAGAGGAAATCGCCAATGACGATTTTGTTTTCTAGTCATTTGCTGTCGTCATATTTCTCGTTTTCACAGATCGCCTTCCAGGTGCAAAGAAACGCGAAACTGGTGTTGATGCATAACTTAGCAATCGACTCGGATGTAACGCGCCAATCATTTCACGGTCAGGCGTCAGGATCCGTGCTCACAAATCTCATGGAGCAATAATGTCCCGCGATACAAAATTTGTGGAGGCAGCAGCCGCACTCGGATACAGCTTCGACGGCGAAATCAAGATAGGGGGCAACTATGCTCCCTTGGTGCAAGACGGTGACCGCATCTATATCAGCGGTCAAATTCCGCGAGTTGGAAGTGATGTTATTGTCACAGGCGCTGTCGGCGCCGAGACTTCACTGACGCACGCTCAGCTCGGTGCCAAAGTCTGTGCGATGAGAGCGCTTGCGCTACTCAAGCAGTCGCTGGGCACATTGGAACGTGTGAAAGGCATTCAGCGTATTACTGTGTTCGTACAGTCAGATAAACAGTTCACTCAGCAGAGTGAAGTCGCAGACGGTGCATCTGAAGTGCTATTCAATGTTCTTGGTCCTGCTGGCGCACATACACGTACCTCAGTCGGCGTATATCAGCTACCGAAGAACGCCTCGGTCGAAATTGATTTCATTGCGACCGTTGAGTAAGCTATGTTGGCGCCGTCGCCCAAGTCATCATTCCACCGGGTCTGTCACATAAAGCCCGTGTAGGTACGACTAGCGTCGCATCATCGTACAGATGTAAAACAAGAGTGCGTTTCACGCATCTTTCACTTAGAGAAAAATCATGACAGAAAAGTTTGTCGGCCAATGTCAGTGTGCTGCAGTCAATTATCTTGTTACCGGAACATCTGCAACGCTGTTTGCCTGCCATTGCACGGATTGCCAGCGCCAGTCGGCAAGTGCATTCGGCATGGCACTCTGGGTGAAGGATGCCAAAGTTGAGGTTATAAGCGGTGAGCTAAAAGAATGGGTGAGGCAGATGCCCTCTGGCCGCAAAATGTCTTGTCGTTTTTGCGGGGTATGCGGTACACGAGTATTTCATCAGGTTCTAGGGTCTGACATTCTCAGTATTAAGCCCGGCACACTACACAATACGAAAGACTTAGTACCGTGCGGGCACATTTGGACTGACAGCAAGCAGGAATGGATTCATATTGATGACAAGGCGCTCCGGTATGAGGGAAATCCGGAAAATTTTGATGCCCTTATTGCTGCATGGCATAGCGACCATGCGTGAGCTTACTATATGGTTCAAACCGCTCGCGTCGATACGATTAGCCTCATCGTATCGGCTTGCTTGACCAATCAACGAGGCGCTTAGGTTCAATATGATCTTCCTCCAGCTACGCAAGCATGTGCACGCCACATAACAAGTAAGAACGTATATCCATATGCCTTCTACCCTCATGGAAACAATGTGGCTATTTTGCATAAATATGTTAGCGTCGGTTGTTTTCAATTTAAAACAAGTTAGGCGATCCCGTGAAAAATCCTATCTTTTGGCTGAGCCTTTTTTGTGCAATGGCATTCCTTTGGCAGCTCTTCAAGCTTTCTCGTGGGCTTAAGAGTCAGTCTTGGCCTGCTACGGTAGCTGTAATTAAAAGTGTTTCTATCGAGGGGCGCGATCAGGGGGACGGTGATATTGCCTACAACGCCAATGTCGAATATGACTATCATGTTAATGGTAAGAACTACACATCAAATCGCTTTACCTACGCCGAGTCAACGCAGCTGAGCCATGAAGAAGCATTAGCCCTTACAAGCGGCTTGGCGTCGGGGACCGAGACCAATGCTTTCTATAATCCTTCACAGCCAGCCGTAGCCGTTCTTCACAAGGGAATTAATCGTTCTAACTTAATTAAAACAGTGATTGTCGGTGCTCTGACAGTGGCTTGTTTGATGGCGAGCATCCGGTTTGTCTAGTAAGCCGCTGGATAAAGACAAATAAATAGGCGATAAATAGACTGATAAAAATAGGCGGATAAACAGGCTAATCAACCTAATAAAAAATCCATCCAGAAGCCTTGCGTAAAATAAAAAAGAGAGTTGCAAATTACTCATGCAACTCCCTCTCTAACAACAGATTTCAACAGATTCCGACAAATCCCAACAACCTCAACGCAAGGGCAGCGGATAACTGGCAACGCTGGCGTTCCCCTTTTTATCCACAGCTTGCACCGCAAAAAACACATTGTCCTTCGACACATTTTTCATTGTGTAACTGGTGACGTTGCCGACGTCTACGCTGTGTTGCCAGTTCGCTGCGGTGGTTTCGCGCCAGAGGATGCGGTAGCCTGCCAGGTCTGGTTCGGGATTGGCTTGCCAGACCAAGCTGGTGCTGTTTTCTAGTTGGGTGGTTTGTATTTTTACCTGTGCCGGTGCTGCTGGTCCGGTTGCCAGCGATGCTAAGGCGGCGGCGTTGACTCTGGCGACTTGGGCGGTGTAATTGACGTCGACATACTCGGGCAGATCGCCGATTTTGACGCCGCTTTCTACCCTTACATTTTGGTGCTGGTGATTGAAGTCTTCGTTCGGTTCTGTAAAGCGCAATGCGGCATAGCCTTGTTCGAGAAACGGAATATGATCGCCGCCGCGCAGGTAGCGGTCACGGCGGTTGATGATAGTGACTTTAAAGCCGGGTACGTAGGCTTCGCCGATGGCTTTGACGTGGCGTGCCAGCTGGCGTGACGGCGAGTCGTTCTCGCCACCGGTGCTGATCAGGGTGCGCAGGGCTTCGGGCATGTCTGCCAGCGCGGGGATGCCTTCGGCGAACAGGCGTACCTGGGTGTTATCGAGATGGCCGTCGTCCGCGCGTGAGCTGCCGATGATGTCGTTGGTGAACATGCCGGCGATATTCATCTTGCTGGCGCGGGCGGTCTTGGCGAAATGTGCCGCGCCGAATAGACCTTGTTCTTCGCCCGCAACAGCCATAAAGATCAGATTGGCGTTAAGCGGATAATTTGCCTGCGCCATGACACAGGCCATTTCCATCACGGCTGCCGTGCCGGAGGCATCATCATTAGCGCCCGGTGCAAACGAGCTGGCGTCCATGACGTCTGTGGCCCGTGAATCGTAGTGGCCGCTGACCACATAGTAGCGGTCGCTTGGTACGGCGCTTTTTAATTCGGCGACGACGTTCACGATCTCAGTTGGCTGGGTCAGGCGGCGGCCTGCGGGTTCGATATAACTGTCAAAACGGACCGCCAGTTCGGGGCGGCCTTTTACCGTGCCACAGCGCTCCAGTTCGGCTTTGATCCAGCGCCGTGCTGCGCCAATACCGCGAGTCTCAGATACGGTGTCAGACATGGTGTGGCGGGTTTCAAAACTAACGAGCTTGTTGATGTACGCATTAATCCGCGCCGGAGAAATTTCTTTGACGATCTGTTCAATTGCTGGCTGACGAGCAACGGGTGCTGGCGCATTGGTGTCAGCTTGGGCGGGCAATAAAGGGAAGGCTAGAAGGCTGGCGATAACGGTAGGACGTAAGGCAAAACGCAACATGGAAGCTCCGGAGTGAGGGACAGTAATAGACAAGGATAAAGCAGGCATACGATTGCGTGGACATGGCGTGACGATCAGGTTCACTACCGTTTAAACCAGAACCAAGGCGGCGCCTGCATTAAGGCAAATCCGATGTGCCTAAACGGATCACGTCCATTGGCGGCGTATCGTTCGGCAACCATTTTTGGTGAATTTTGGCATAGGTGCCTTCTTTTTTCAGCCAGCGCAACGCGTCTTCCCAGGCCTTGATTATGCTGGACGGTGTTTTTTTGGAGAAGGCTAAATACAATTCGAGACTATCGAGTACCAGCACTTGTTCGACCTCGTCGGGCGCATGACCGATTTCTTTCAAAATCGACGGCACCACCAAGCTTCCCTCTACCCAAAGATCAAAGCGCTTGGCTAACAGCATATTGGCGATGACATGCGGCGTGGCTGCCTGATCGATATTCAGATAACCCTTTTTTCTGGCGGTATCGGCAAAAATACTCGAGCGATACGCGCCCACCGTGTATTTGCGTAAATCGTTGCCGAGCAATCTGCGCAGTGTCGCGGCATTGCCCTTGCGGGTGTACAGCGCGGTATTGGAGATCGCGATCGGCCCTAGCATGACGACCAGTTTTTCACGTTCCTCAGAGCGGCCCATGGTGAACAGCATGACATTCGGTTCTTCGAGCACGGCTTTGTAGCCTCTTGCCCATGGCACCACCTGAATCGGCTGGTTGCTGCCTAGACGCGCCTGCAAGGCTTGCACCACATCGACGGCCATCCCCTCGGCCTTGCCCGCATTGGCATAGCTGACCGGTGGCCAGTCTTCGGTATAAATATCCAGGGTTTGTGCGTGAATGCTGGCGGACAAGCTTAGTGTGATTGCCAGCCAGCACAGCGGTAAAGTACAGGGGCGGTGTAGCGAAATGAGCGTCGTCGTCATGGTCTGGCTTACCCGATTTTTCTAAGAAAAAACGAAGACAGATCCTGATGATCTGCTCCGGCGCTGAAGGGGGTTAATATACTGCCCCTGGGTATATTTTCAATATCCTTATAAAACCTGCGGAGTAAGCCTTATTTTAATGATAAATAGGGGGAGTATATGTCAGCAGCCGCTAAGGCAATAAAGACAGATTCATTCCCGCAGGCAGCACATCGTGCCGCACGACCGGGTAGCGCGAGGTCTGGCCGGACAAAGCATTCGGCCCCCAGATGCGCTCCCATCCCGGGGGCCAGGTCAGTGGCTCACCCGCATAATCCGGTGTGCGCTGACGCACGGCAAACACCGGCAAGTGCACGGGCAAAGGCGCATCCGGCGTATCGGCGCCCAGACTGTAGGCATAATTCGGCAGCAAGGCATCACAGACTTGGGCGAACCACTGCGTATGATCTTCATCCCGTCCCAGAGCTTGTGCCAGACCAGCAGGATCGAACTTTGCCAGCGCAGCGATCAGCTCTGCGGTACTGGCACCTGGCGCATCACCCCAGCCCATCACCGGATTAAAATTGTAATCAGCTCCTGAGCCATACCAGCCCTCGCGCCACGGTCTTTGCATCCAGTGCCGCGGTCCGGTAAATAATTGCCAGCGCCAGTGCAGCCCCGACGGTTTTGGCCAGCTATACAGATACAGTTTTTGATAACCGGCGCCGTGCAGTTCGCGCACCATCGCCATCAGACGCGCATGCGGCATGCGCTCCGGCGGCTGCCGGCGGAACAGAATCGCCTCGCCATCGGCATGCTGAATCTCATCCGTCGACAAATTCAGGTCGAGGGTACGCGATTCATTACCAAAGCGCGCCGCTACCCAGCCCGTCAACAAATTGACAGCAGTCAGCACGCCGTAGCCACGATGACGATGAAAAATAACAGTACCTGGAGCGATCGGTTTCATGAGACGGCGAAGGATGAAAATTAAACGGTCAAACAAAGAATAAGGTCTTAGTCTAATCCAAATCCAAGTCGCCGACAGCAAACTTCAGAGCTACAATATGACCAATGTTTGCTGGCAGTGTTGAATGACGCAGCTGATTGTTACAACTGATCGACACCAGGCAGCGCACGAACTTTTTATCGACGTATTCTTTATTTATTCTTCATTCTTTTTAACTACCATCATGACATTACGCATCATTGCCACCGGCGGAACCTTCGACAAACATTATGATGAACTGGCCGGCAAACTCGGGTTTGCCGAAAGCCATTTGCCCGACGTGCTCAAGCGCGCACGGATCACCGTACCCGTGGCTCTGGAAGCCGACCATCTCATGGATTCGCTCGACATGGTCGACGCGGACCGCCAGCGTATTCTGAGCTCTTGCCAACAAGCGGCTGAACGCGCCATCGTGATCATTCACGGTACCGACACCATGCGCGAAACCGCTGAAGTATTAGGCGCAGCCAATCTCGACAAAGCGATTGTATTCACCGGCGCAATGATCCCTTACGAGATCGCCAATTCTGATGCCTTGTTCAATCTCGGCTTCGCCTGCGGCGTCGCACAGTTGTTGCCGGCAGGCGTGTATGTCGCCATGAACGGACAGGTATTTAACTGGAACAACGTACAGAAAAATCGCACTGCCGGTGTGTTCGTCACCAATCCTGCTTAGTCACTTACTAGTCACTGATAAATCAATGACTAAGCATTGACCAAGCATTTATCAAAATTGCCAAAGCCCGTCTGAACCGCTATGAAACTACTCCTCGCCTCTGTATTGCTGACCTGTGCTGCGCTGGCGCAGGCGGCAGAAGTACGTTTTGGTCAGCTTTATTTTTTTCAACCAGAAGACGTGCTGCAGGCCAAACAAATCAAGAACGACGAAATCGCCCGCTACTCGAACAAGGTTCAGTCTTTCATCTGGAAGGCATTAAAAAAAGCCAATCTCGACACCGCCAGCGGCTACCTCGTGATGGCAGTCCGTGACGATGGCAAAACCGCTGCCTGGCTTGATATGGAGCCAGTGCTAAGCGAGTCGGTCGAGAGCGACATATTGACCGCCGCGAAAAAAATCCAGGCCTTCTCTGTTGCCCGTGGCACCGTCGTATTCGCGATCAAGATGACGCTTGAGTCACCGAAATGGTACGACCTGCAATTTAATAAAGTCCCGCCGCAACAAACCACGCGCCAAAAGCCAGCACCGCAGGCTTGGGATGACGTAATCAAAAAAATCGGCAACACCGACAACATTGAAGACATCGTCAACGCAGCCTGGCCAGAAGAATAAATCCATGTCCAGCATTGTGAAATTGGTCGCCGCCTGCGAAGCGGATTTTGAAGACCTGCTCGCCCTGCGTATCCGCGCCATGCAGCCGAGTCTGGAACGTCTGGGTCGCTTTGACCCGCAACGTGCGCGCGAGCGCCTGCGCGCTAGCTATAGTCCGGCAGCGACCCGGCATATCATCCACGATGAGCAACGCGTCGGCTTTGTCGCATTAAAGTCCTGTGAAGGTGGGATCTTGCTCGACCATCTCTACATCGATCCCGCATTTCACGGACGCGGAATCGGCAGTCAGGTGCTACAGCAAATTTTTAGCGACATCGACCAGCAAGAGGCAATCTTGCATGTCGGTGCTTTGCGCGATAGCGAGGCAAACCAGTTCTATTGCAAGCACGGTTTTATCTTCAGTCACGAGACCGAATGGGACCTGTATTACCAGCGGCCTCCCCAATCACTTCGTACATAAATTTACGCTTGCCGTTGTCAACGCTAAATACCAGTCGCTAACTACCAATCGCCAATTACTAATCGCTAACCGCCAGCCGCTCACACCAGAAAACCACATCTATTTTTACGGAATATTTTTATGCAAAAAGGCATACTACAAGCGCTACCAGCCCATGCGTCCTACCTCACATTTCACGTCAAAGCGAACGTCGATGCCGCCGCGATACGTGAGGCATTAGCCGCTTTGACAAAACTCGTTGACGGTGAACAGATCGTTCTGGGTATCGGCGCCAATCTGGCCGATAAACTCGGTGTCGTGATCAATGGATTACGTAACTTCGATGGCGTAGAGGGTAGCCGTGTCCGACTGCCGTCGACCCCCGCCGACCTCTGGTGCTGGCTGCGCGCCCCTGAACGCGGTGCGCTGGTCCACCATGCTCGCCACATTCAGACCGCATTGCAAGACGCCTTTGAGTTACAGCATCAATTAGATGCTTTCAAATACGACACCGGACGCGATCTGACCGGCTACGAAGACGGCACAGAAAACCCCCATGACGACGCCGCTTTCGCCGCCGCCATCGTGCAAGAGCAAGGCGCAGGGCTAGACGGCAGCAGCATGGTCGCTGTGCAGCAATGGGTGCACCAGTTCGAGAAATTTGATGCCATGCCCGGCGAGGATCAGGACAATGCCATCGGCCGCCGCAAAAGCGATAACGAAGAACTAGACGACGCGCCCGAATCCGCCCACGTCAAACGCACAGCACAAGAAGATTTTGCCCCGGAAGCATTCTCACTGCGCCGCTCCATGCCCTGGACAGAACAAGGCAAAGCAGGCCTGAACTTCGTCTCATTCGGCAATTCGTTCTATGCATTTGAAGCACAATTACGCCGCATGTCCGGCGCCGAAGACGGCATCGTCGACGCCCTGTTCAAATTCAGCCACCCGGTAAGCGGCAGCTATTTCTGGTGCCCCGCGATGAAAGACGGACGGGTTGATTTGTCGTTGCTGGGCATCGCTTAAAAATCTACAGGGGTATTCGCCGCACTCCGTTTTTTTAAAGCCCGTAAACACCGTTTGGCGCTGACCGATAAACTCTCACTGATACGATCATCGTCGTCTTCTACGATGCCGGATTTTTGTAAGAGACAAATCTGGCTGAGTTCATCTGCGTCGCGTAACAGTTTTCCCAGTGAGTTCGTTTGTTGGTCAGTTGAGGTGTTGTGCTGGTCGCCGGTCTGGTCAGTGATTGCGGTGATGACCTGGTCTGGAAACCCCCAATATTGACCTATCATGCCGGACAAAATATGTGCCTCGCTGAGTAGTCTGGCATGAAACCATGCATCGTTTGGTAAGGCTTGCTGGCGACCGGAGCGGTCGGTTATGCGTAGCGCGACAATCAAACCGACGTTTTGTAGCAAGCCCGCCAGAAAAGCCGGAAAAGGATCTTTGCCGTGTTCGATAGCAAACAGACGTGCTGCGTTGGCGCATAGCTCGGACTGTTCCCAGATGACGGGGGCCAGGAGTTTGGTCAGTGTTCCGGTTTGTACCTGAATAATCGGGCGAAACGATACCTTGGCCAATAGCATGCGCAGTCCATTTTGACCTAGCAGCATGACGGCACTTTCCAGATTGTTGATCTTACTGGTTGGGTTGTAATATGAACTATTGACCTCTTGCAGCACTTCGGCGACCAGCACGACATCTTTGGCGATGGTGTCGGCGAGATATTTACTTGAAGTGTTTTCGTCACGCAGGCTTTTAAATAGCTCTGGCAATACGGCGGGCACGCGTGGAATTAAGCCTTGACCGGCAAATTTACTACGTCGCAGTTCTTGCAGTTGCTCCAGCAATTCTTCCTGCTGGAAACGGAGTTTTAGTGTGCTGAGATTTGGCGATGGCGCGGGAATGCCGGATGCAACGGGTAGCTCAGATAACAGCCATGCCAAGTAGCGCGCATGCCAGTCTGCGTCTGATGGGGCATGCGTTCGATCCTGATTTTGTTCAGAGACAATGGAATTGTCTGCCGAGGTGGTTCTGTACGGGACGGCAGCGTTGTCCTTCGCAAAGAAGCGCCTGATCCAATGTGCCAGACTCACCAAAATACGATCCTTTATTTCAAGAGTTCAGGGCGTTTCAGCAGTTTTAGGAAGCCGTCCATCGGTACGGGTTTAGAGAACAGATAGCCTTGAAATGCATAGCAGTTGTGTTCGATCAAAAAGCTGCGTTGGGCTGAGGTTTCTACGCCTTCTGCGATTACGTTCAGTCCCAGATTGGTTCCGAGTGAGATGATGGCGCGGACAATCGTTGCGTCGTTTTCGTCATCGCTTAAATCGCGTACAAACGACTGATCGATCTTGAGCTGGTTCAGCGGCAGACGTTGCAGATAGGCGAGTGAGGAATAGCCGGTGCCAAAGTCATCCATGGAGAATGAGATGCCGAGCTTTTTCAGTTCATGCATTTTTTCCGTTGTGGCATCCACGTTGTCGAGCACGGTGCTTTCGGTCAGTTCGATTTTCAGGCGAGTCGGGTCGATATCGTGCCGCGATACGATCTCGCTAAAAGTATCGACAAAATCAGCTTGCTTAAATTGCTTCGCGCTGACGTTGACGGCCAGGCTCAGGTGGCGGGTGTCTTCATTGTTTTCCCATTGTTTGAGCTGGGCGCAGGCAGTTTCCAGTACCCACAAACCGATTGGGATAATCAGGCCGGTTTCTTCTGCGAGGGGGATGAAATCTGCTGGTGAGATAAAGCCGCGGTCAGGATGGATCCAGCGCAGCAGCGCTTCTGCGCCGATCAGATTGCCGTCAGAATTCACCTGCACCTGGTAATACAATTCAAACTGATTATTTGCCAGCGCCAGACGCAGATTGGATTCGAGCATCATGCGCACGACCAGCACGGCTTGCATCGCGGGATCGAAGAAGCGCACGGCATTTCGCCCTGATGTTTTGGCCTCATACATGGCGGTGTCGGCGCGCTTGAACAAATCCTTGACCGTGATGTCGTTGCCTTGGAACAGACAGACGCCGATGCTGCTGGAGCCGTGATGTTCAAAATCCATGATCTGGTAAGGCAGGCTTAATAGCTGACGGATTTTTTCAGCGATGCGGTCGGTTTGCTGAATTGCTTCATCGCGGCTGGTACTGAGTTCTTCGAGTACGACGACAAATTCGTCGCCGCCCAGACGCGCGACTGTATCGCTTTCGCGCATGCAGGTTTGCAGGCGGCTGGCGGTTTCTACCAGCAAAATATCGCCGGCGTCATGACCGCGTGTGTCGTTCAAGGTCTTAAAGTTATCCAGATCGATGAACAGAATGGCGCTGTGCGTATCACTGCGGCTGCTGCGTGAGATCAGGTGTTGCAGCCTATCCATCAGCAGACGCCGGTTGGGTAGTTGCGTTAGCGGATCATAGAAAGCCAGATTACGGATTTCTGCTTCATAACCTTTGTGACGGCTGATATCTGTGAAAGAGCCGATATAGTTGGTGACTTCGCCCTGACTATCCGAGATCGCTGTCAGCGTGATCATCTGGGGATATATCTCGCCGTTCTTACGCTTATTCCATAGTTCGCCTTGCCAGAATTGATGTTGTTTTAGCGAGTTGAGCACAGCGTCGTAGAAATGATCGTTTTGCTGCTGAGTGTAATAGTGCTGAAGTTTTTGGTGTAATAACTCTTTACCGTCAAATCCTGTAATCAAGGTGAACGCATGATTTACGCGCAACAAATGCCATTGCGCGTCGGTGACGAAAATGCCTTCTTGTGATTCGAAGGTAAAAGCGGCGATCCTGAGGTCTCTTTCGGCATTCTTACGGTCAGTAATATCGGTCACAAAGCAATGCCATAACATGGCGCCGTCAGGCTCAGGCTCCGGCAAGCCGTCGATATACAGCCACCTCACTGAGCCATCCAGACGATGAAAGCGGAATTCACTCTGCCATGCGGATTGGGTTCTGGTGGCCTCACGAATGGCGTTTTTACCGTTCTCCATATCGCGCTGATCAACCCGTTTGAACAGGAATAATGCATCGTGTGCGACCTGTTCTTGCGAGACTTCAAAGATACTCAGTATCGCATCGCTGGCATAGGGAATGCAGGCGCTGCGGTCAGGCCGGATGCGGTATTGCATGACCAGGCCCGGTAAGCGGGACGCCACTTTATTGATGCGTTCAAACGCTTCTTTTACCTCTTGTGCAGCCTTGGCACTTTCTGCCTGCAGCGCTGTGATCAGCAGCGCCAGGATTGCCATGGTTGTCATATAGACCCAGAGTATCAGCAGATTTCCGTGTAAATCAGGACTGGTAAAAGGCCCGCGACCAGTCGAGGTTGCCCAGGCCGCAAATATGGAAGATGCCAGTGCCGTCAGCGATGCCCCGGTTACGCCAAAGCGCAAGGCTGGCCAGACGATCGCAGCGACGGCAACAAACGTCAGTTGCAACTGGTACTCTGGCATTAAAAAAATCGACCAGTTGATCGCGCATAAAATCGCGATGAAAGCCAGTGCCTCTTTTCCACGGTTGTGCAACAGGGCGAGTGATTGTAGCGATACCGAAAGCAATAGCGGTGCGATCAGCAGCGTACCTACGACATCGCCAGCCCACCAGGTCATCCATACCGGGGATATTTCCTGAATCAGGCCATATCGCCAGAGCGTGAGGCTGCCGCCGGTTGCAGAGACCATCATGCCTGCCATCGATGCCAGCGTGAACCAGACGACATCTTTACGACGGATAAAATGACGGTTGAATTTCAGGTGACGCAGGATCAGCGTGCACAGCAGGGGACCCAGGGTATTTCCCAGCGACATGGTCAGAGCGATCGGGATGCTGAAACCGGCGCTGAGCTCTAGCACGACGGAGCCAATATAGGTCGCAAATAACATGCGGTTGCCATAACGCATGAGCCCCGCAACGGCGATACCAGCTGGTAGCCACAACAGGCTGACATTGGGATTGACATAGGGGATCAATAAGCCAAGTCGTCCTGCAAAAAAATACGCAGCGATCAATAACAAAAAGCGTCCCATGAACGCATGACGCTTTTTTTGAATCGTCGGCTGGAATGCTGGAGTCTTGAGCATGAAATAAGCAAGCGTTAAGTGAGACGGCGCACACCCATTATGCGACAAACTTAGTCTAAGCCAACAAATTTCGGAATTTCATCATCACTTGCCGGCACTACGCTTCGTCCAGCGTTGTACGAATACAAACAAGGGACCGATACTCAGCACCAGAACTACCATCCGCGTGACGTGGAAGGCGGTTACGATAGGCACACCGAGTTGCAGGGTTTTTGCCGTCAGTGACATTTCTGCAATGCCACCCGGTGCGGTGGCAAGTAGGGCTGTGGCGGTATGGATTCCAGACCAGGCAGCAAGCGTCATACCGCTGAGCGCTGCCAGTAATAAAGCCAGCGCACTGCATAGGGCGACACTGGCGAGATAACGCGGTGCGGTTGTTAAAAAACTGGGATGGAAGCGGGTGCCTAGCGAAATGCCAATCAGGAGTTGCCCGGCATTGATGACCGCCTGTGGCAGCGCCGACAGATTGATCTCGGCATAGCTTAATCCGGTTGCCACCAGCAAAGGTCCGATGACCCAGGCATTCGGTAAGTCGAATTGCCGCATCAGCACCGCACCGCATATCGTTGCCGCCGTCAGTAACAACAGACCACCAAGCACTACCGTTTTAGCGCCCTGCACATAAGGATCCTGACCATGTACCTCCCACAAGCGAAAGCCGAACGGGATCACCAGAACCACGAGCATAATACGCAAACTATGTGCTGCCGCGACCTTGTCTACTTGAGCGCCGTGGCGTTCGCCCTGATTCGCCATCTCTGACGCGCCACCCATTGCCATCGCAAAAAAACTGGTGCAAGTATCGATACCGCTAAGCCGGTGCAGCAGCCATCCGCACACGATGCCAATCAGGATGGCGACCAGAACCGCGAGCAAAATGTACGCTGCAAATGAGCTGACGATGTGCACGACCTCGGGTGTGAAATACAGACCAAGCGCCGTACCGATCACCCATTGCCCGGCTGCACGTGCCGCTGGCGGGCTGCGCAAATCGGCGCCGCTCACACGACATAGTGCGGTTGCCAGCAGCGGGCCGATCATCCAGGGTAAAGGAGACTTGAGCCAGACGCAGATCAGGGCTGCGACAAGGCCTAGCAGTAGTGTTTTGCTGAAGGCGAATAGCATCACGGATCTTTAAATAACGTAGTACGTTGTTGTGGAGATTACCAGCCGGTAGTGAACCGGCGGCTGCGCACTTTTTTCTATTCTCTGGTCTGATACATCAGATATATCTGACACATTTGACACGAGCGGCAGCACCGCAGCGGATTAAGGTCAGCAGCAGCCTCAAAATCAGTCATATTTGCAGCGCTCTGATCTGCCTGATATTTCAGATATTGAGGCGGAAGCAAGAACTCAATATACCCACAACTTATCCGCATCCAGTTGCAACCAATACTCACCCTGCTCCAGCTTATACGGTGAGTAAGCGCGTAAGCTGCCCTCGCTACCGGCATGTCCGAACAGACATTCCCAGCGGTCGCCCAGATACATACAGGTAGTCAGCGGCAGCTTGATGGCGTTATCGGTTTGGGTATCGGACAGACGAACTTTTTCGAGACGGATAATTGCTGTGGCATCGTCGGCCACGTTCTTGCCGCGTAGGCTGGCCTTGAGCTGACTGCCATTGACATCGAGCGTGACGAAGTCGCCATCGCGGCTGACGATTTTGCCGCGCAGCTTGTTGTTACTACCCATGAATTCAGCGGTGAACAAGGTGTTCGGCGTTTCATACATGCTTTGCGGCGTGCCTTGCTGCTCGATGACACCGTTGTTGAGCAAGAGAATGCGGTCAGAGATGGCCATTGCCTCACCCTGATCATGCGTCACCATCAGCGCGGACAGATTCAGCCTGACGATCAGCTCGCGTAAAAAAGCACGGGCTTCTTCGCGCAGCTTGGCGTCCAGATTTGACAGCGGTTCGTCCAGCAAAATCACTGGCGGGTTGTAGACCAGCGCACGTGCAATCGCTACGCGTTGCTGCTGACCGCCGGACAACTGATGCGGGAAACGTTCGCCCAGATGCCCTAGGCCGAGTTGTGACAGCACATCCTTGACCTTGGCAGCTATGTCGCTGGAATTCATTTTACGCAGCTTCAGGCCGTAACCGACGTTGTCGGTCACGGTCTTGTGCGGCCACAATGCGTAGGATTGAAACACCAGCCCCAGATTGCGCTGCTCGGCTGGCATCTCCCAGTTTTTACTACCGTCAAAGACATTGCGCTCACCGATATGGATGGTGCCGGTCTTTGGTGATTCCAGGCCGGCGACGGCGCGCAGCAAGGTCGTTTTTCCGCTGCCGGACGGACCAAGCAAGGCAACCACTTCACCCCGCTTTAACTCCATCGATACGCCTTTGAGAATCGGGTTTGCAGTGGCGCCTGAGCCGTATTCCAGGGTCAATTCGTGTACGCTTAATTCGGACATAGTGTTCTCTCAGTAGTCTCAATATTTTTCTAAATAATTTTTTGATGGTTTGTGATGATCGGTAAAATTAGCTCACCATCAGTGACTTAACTTCACACCAAAGCGTAGTGCCAGCCCCAGTCCTATTGCGACCAGCGCAATATTGATGAAGGACAAAGCCGCTACCAGATCAACCGAACCGCCCGCCCAAAGCGATACGATCAGGGCACCAATTACTTCCGTACCTGGTGAGAGCAAATACACACCGGTTGAATATTCACGTTCAAAAATCAAGAACACCATCAGCCAGGCACCCAGCAGACCGAACTTGACCAGCGGCAGTGTCACATCACGGGTCACCTGACCGCGATTCGCACCGACGGCGCGAGCGGCTTCTTCCAGTTCCGGGCCAACTTGCAACAAGGCGGTAGAGATCAGACGCAGACCGTATGCCATCCAAACCACTGAGTAAGCAAGCCAGACCGAGAAAATAGTCGAACGTAAGGCACGTAATTGCGGAATCAGATTATCGATCAGCCAGGTCGCGACAACGTTATCAAAGTGCTGCAAACCACCTTCCAGCCACGAGGGGACGAACAAAAATACCCAGAGGAAGGAGAGGCCCGCCAGCAAGCCCGGAATCGCTCGCGGAACCAGCACGCTGTAGTCGAGAACGCGGGTAATGCCGTCAGGTTTGCGATGCATTGCCAGAGCAATCGCGGCATAACAAATTACCGCCAGACCACCACCGATGATGCCGATTAATACAGTATTCAGGATGCCGCGCATCAGGGACGGTTGTTCAAGAATATCGCGGAAATGTTGCAGCGTAATCACATCCGCAAGCTTCACACCTTCGCCCCAATACGAGACGAACGCACGCAAGACGATACCTGATAAAGGAATTACGACAGTGAAGATCAGCCAGGCTGCCAGTACCGCAAATGCCAGCCATTTCCATTTGCCGAGCGGCAGAGGTTTTTGACGTGAGCCCTTGCCTTTAATCGACACATATTTATTTGCTGATTTCAGCATCCAGCGCTGTACCATTACCAGCGGCATGGTAACGGCAACCAGACAGACAGCCGCAGCTGCCATCAGGTGGTAAGACGGTGTACCGAGCTTGTTCGTCAGTTTATACAGATATGTCGCCAGCACCAGATGACCTTCAGGGTCGCCCAAGACCAGCACCAGACCGAACACTTCAAAACCGAGGAAGAATACCAGCACGGCGGCAAACGCCAGTGCAGGCATGATCATCGGCAGGGACACATGCAGAGCCACCTGAAACGGCGAGGCGCCTGCGATACGTGCTGCCTCTTCCACATCGGAACCTAGGCTTTTCAGCGCGGCAGACGAGTACAGATAAACATGGGGTACGTGGGTCAGACCGGCAATGATCACGATGCTGATAAATGAGTAAATATTCCAGGGCTCCACACCAGTTAGCTGCTTGATCCACAAGGTATAAAAACCAACCGGGCCCATCGACACGACATAGCCAAACGCCATCACCATCGGTGACACAAAAATTGGTACCAGTAATACCGGCTCTATCCAGCTACGTCCAGGCAGATCGGTACGTATCATCAGAAAAGCCAGCAAGCCGCCTAGCGGCACGGCGATTACTGCCAGACCGGTTGCCAGGATCAGACCGTTCCAGAATGCATCACGAAAATCAGAATCATCAAAAATAAAACGGTAGGAATCCAGACCAAAGGTTTTGATCGGCGCAAAGAAGGGCGCTGATAAAAAACTCTGGAACAAAATTAAGGAGAGAGGCGTAAAAATCGCCAGCAAGGCCAGCACAACGACCACGCCGCGTGGCCAGTTGAATTGCGACCACTTACTATGGCGCGGGAGGGAGAGGGTTTGCATAATGACCTTATGGATATCAGCTGTCCTGTGAGCGGCAAAGAGACGGTACCTGCGCCGTATCATCAACTCAAAGTCGGCATCCTGTTTTGAGATTGGATACCTGAGATGAGTAAGATTAGCGCAATGGTATAAGGTATCAATGCCAAATCGATTCGCAGCAGTCCTGATGGATGAATCCCTACGGAAGACTGCTGCGAAAAAGAAACAGGATTATTTTTTACCTGCAGTGTCTTTCCACTGTTTCAGGAAAGCCAGACGTTTTGCCTGATCCAGATATTGCAGCAGCATAGGATTGACCGGCAAAGGTTTCAGGCCAATACCAATTTGTTTTGCTAGATCGGATGAAGTCGTTTCACCTTTAACATCGGCACGGATCGCATACAGTTTGGCTTCATTGGCGATGAGTGTCTGACCGCGTTTAGACAAGGTGTAATCGAGCCAGAGCTTGGCAGCATTAGCATGTTTGGAGGCTTTGCTGATGAACATGACGCGCGATAATACCAGGGTGTAATCTTTTGGTATTTGAACACCGATCGATGGATCTTTCGCCGCACGGACCAGCGCGTATGAGCCGAGAATGTTATAGCCAATCAGGTTTTCGCCAGATGAAATACGTTCCAGCATCGT
This sequence comes from Undibacterium sp. Rencai35W, assembly GCF_049340185.1. Classification (NCBI taxonomy): domain Bacteria; kingdom Pseudomonadati; phylum Pseudomonadota; class Betaproteobacteria; order Burkholderiales; family Oxalobacteraceae; genus Undibacterium; species Undibacterium sp. Rencai35W. The sequence continues at coordinate 524,624 of NZ_JBMPPC010000004.1, read as the reverse complement.
GCCTGTGGATGACTGTACGCGGACGCTGGCAGCGCCGAAGGCTTTAGCCAGTTCCCAAAAATCTTTGTTCTCACGGCTATCCTGCGTAATAAACATAAAACCGACGCCGGATTTTTCGATGTCATAGGTGGTGACTTTGTTCTTGAATTTGTCCAGTTTAGAATTGATCAGTTTGGCAAATTCGGCATGCGTTTTCGGGACTTCATCGGCACTGACCAGACGCTTGTTGTACACAAAGACGGCTGGTTCAAATGTGGTGCCGTAAGCAGAGTCGTTCCAGACAGCCCATTGCGGAATACCGCTGACTTCTGGCGATTTGTATTGCAAGCCATAGCCGTCGGAGACCAGTTTGGTTTGTAAATCCATGGCGGATGACCACATTACGTCAGCGCTATTACCGCCAGCAGCCATTTCGGAAATATAGCGGTTGTAAACCTCAGTCGAATTCATGTCGTTGTACTCGACCTGAACTTCAGGATACATACTTTTGAAATCTTTAATCAGAGGTTCGACCGCTTTGGTATCCGTCGCGCTGTAGATAACGATTTTGCCTTCTTTTTTTGCCGCATCAATGATCTTGCTGTAATCCGCCGGATAACCTGCCGGTACCTGCGCAATACTGAAACCCGCTAAGCCCAGACCGATACTCGCGATGCTGGCGACAATCCATTTTTTTGACATCATGTGTCTTCTCCAATGTTGTTTTTTATAAAAACTGATGAAACAAATTAACTCGGTTCCCGTCAGATTTTTCCGTACGAAATTACCTCATACGACGCTATCTGCGGAACCGATTTACTAAATCAACGCACTAAACCAAATTCTTTCGCCTGCTGGCGATAATTGATGACGGCCTTATCAATATAATTCGTCAAGTCCTGACCTGTCATCGCAAACGGATAAAGGCCGTGTAATTTACGGTCTTCATCAAAGCCCGGCTGTGCCATGGCATGTTGAAATACATTAACCCATTTTTTGTAGTCAGCGTCGCTGACCTGCGGTCCCATGTACACACCGCGAATGATAGGCCAGGTCACGTCGTAGCCTTGCTCATGCGCTGTCGGCACGTTCGCCAGCGCACCTGGCAGGCGTGCATCAGAGAGCACAGCGAGCACCCGGATTTTGTCGCCTACCGCATGCAGACTGGCTTCTGAGGCATCACCGGATACCGCTTGAACATGTCCGGCCAGCAGCGCGGTAAAGGATTCGCCGCCGCCTTCAAATGCCACCAAGCGCAGCGATTTAGGATCTACATTCGATTGTTTGGCAATTTGCGCCATTTTTAACCAGTCCTGGCTGCCGATAGTGCCGCCGGCGCCGATGGAAACTTGTGACGGCTTATCTTTAATGGCGGCCATCAGCTCGCGCAGGTTTTTGTATGGAGAGTCGCTACGTACCGCGATCATGCCGTAGTCGGTACCGATGCCTGCTACCCAGCGTACATTGCCGGTCGTCGATTTGCCGAATTTGCCTTCTGCCAGATTCAGCAGGGAGCCGCCAGAGTAGGCGACCAGAGTATTTGCTTCGGCACTGCGCTGGGTAATGATCGAGGTCCACGCGACGGCACCGACGCCGCCGGGCATATAGCTAACTTGCAGCGCATGTGCACCCAGCGCTTTTTGTGCGAGTTTGCAGGTCTGATCCATGCCGCCGCCAGGTTTTGCCGGTACGATGCACTGCGCAGGTACCGGCACACCCGCAACTGCCTGTGCCGCCAGCAGGCCGAATAGGCAACCGGTCAGTGATACTACAAATTTTGATGCTGATAGAGGCATGTTGGCAGACGTAAGTTGGATCACACTAGTCACAGCAAAGGCAATTTTTAAGTTCGCAGCAGAGTGTACGCGTTCCAGTCTTTCAGTAAGCTTTCATCCGATATCTGTGGCAAGCGGGTGCAATGCAGCATCAACAAAGCGTATCGGAGATAAATTTCAGTGGAGTTACGGCGCAGAAGTTCTGTATCATAAAAAAGACGCAGTCGCTCTTATTCCATTTCTTGTCATTCGTGTTGTTGCCCGCGTTTTGCCGTCCGGGCATTGCATCATGTAGAACAGAAATGACTCTCTTTCACCTGTTTTTAGTATTCAACATGCGCATCCTGCTCGTCGAAGACCATGTAGAACTGTCCCGCTGGCTTGCCAAAGCACTGCGCGACGCGCATCTGACCGTCGAGTGCGCGATGAATGGCGCGGATGCGGATGCCTTATTGCACACGCAGGAATACGCCTTGGTGATACTCGATCTGACTTTGCCTAAAATGGACGGACTCGACGTACTCAAGCGTATGCGCGCGCGCGGCAGCAAAACGCCGGTGCTGATACTTACAGCACGTGGCGGTTTGCATGATCGTGTACAGGGGCTGAATCTGGGTGCCGACGATTATATGGCGAAGCCGTTTGAACTCGAAGAACTCGAGGCCCGCGTCAAAGCCTTGCTGCGTCGTTCTCAGGGGAACGAAGCCGTAACCCTGACCTGTGGTGCACTGAGTTTTGATACCGTCACCCGTTTATTCTCGTATGATGCAGCCTCGTTGTCCCTGACACCAAGAGAGCATGCGGTGCTGGAGGCGCTGATCACACGCCGTGGACAAGCCGTCTCCAAGGAAAAATTATTCGATGAAGTATTCGCTTTAGACGATGAAGCAAACCTGGATGCGATAGAAATCTATATCCATCGCCTACGAAAAAAACTAGAAGCAGTCAGTGCCGGTAGTGTGGCAATCACAACTTTACGCGGGATAGGATATTTGCTTGAAGTACGTTGAATACCTGCTCCCGGTCACCTTACTAATACTGAAATGAAATACAGCCTGATCCACGGTAAAGAACTCGACACAACGCTGATTGCTCGCTGGCATGAGCTGCGGATGGCGACCAAACAATATCAGAGTCCTTATTATCATCCTGCTTTTACCCAGATTGCTGCGGACGTCCGGGACGATACGCGGCTTGTGGTGTGTGAAGATGGTGGACAAGTGGTGGGATTTTTACCGTTTCACCGCTTAGACGCCTTGCATGCCCGCCCGCTGGGTTTATTCCTGGCGGATTATCAGGGGCCTGTTACGGCGTCTGGTGTACGGCTGCCAGCCGGGCCCTTATTGCGGGCGATGGGGGCGCGTTATATGGGCTTTGATCATATGCCGCAAACGCGCCAGGACTTTAGCTCGTATGCTTGGCAGCACAGTCGTTCGCAAGTGCTGGATCTCGACGGTGGTTTTGAGGCATACGCCGGACGACTGGCAAGCTTGCAAAACGTGAAGCAGGCCGGTGTCTTGAAAACCATTAAGCAGATGGAAAGAAAGCTTTTACGGGAGCGCGGCGAGTTACGCTTTACACTGCAAAGTTTCAGCGATCAGGATTATGAGCAGCTTTTGCAAGGTAAGTCGGCGCAATATATTCGCACCCTCGGTGAGGGGCGCGATACTTTTGCGATTCCTTGGGTCAGACAAATGCTGGATCAGATTCGTGCCCGTAGTACGGCAGATTTCGGCGGTATGTTATCGACGTTGCATGTCGGCGACGAATTAATCGCGGCACATTTTGGCATGCGTGCGGGGAAGGTGCTGCATTTTTGGTTTCCGTGGTACCGGCTTGATTATGCGGTGTATTCAGCGGGTCTGATCTTGCTGAAAGAGTGCGCCAGTCATGCGCAGGAAACAGGTTTGAGCGTGATTGATCTCGGTCGTGGCGAGCAGCCGTATAAGACGCGCTTTGCGACTAGCACTGTCGCTTTGTGTGAGGGGGCGATCAGTAATCCTGACCTGCTCCGGCAGGCGAAGCACGCTTATCTGCGTACGCGCTGGGCACTGCGTGATTCGAGCCTGGGTCAGAAGATCAAGTCTTATAAAAATAATTCCCACCACAATAAGTCCTGAACCGGGAGTATCCATTTTCATGCGCTGGCTCTTCCCGGGAAAGACCGATACCGTAGGCAGTTTGCGTGGCCAGTTTCTGCGCTGGCTACTCATACCTCTGGTCATTCTGGTCGCGCTGAATGCCTTTTCTGTTTATCGCAATGCACTGGATGCCGCTGATCTTGCCTATGACCGTTCTTTGCTCTCGTCTGCACGGGCGCTGGCTGAGCGGGTTGCTATTGTAGATGGCAAAGTCGTGGCCAATGTGCCCTATGTGGCTCTGGATAGTTTTGAGACGGATACATTAGGACGGCTTTACTACAAAGTCACCGGTGTCAATGGAGAATTCGTCTCGGGTTACGAAGATTTGCCGACGCTGCCAAAAAATGTACCGCGTTCAGATATTTATCCGGCGCTGGTGCATTTTTTTCATGCCGATTATCAGGGGCAGCCTATCCGTATTGCGGCATTGTTGCAGCCAGTATATGACGATCAGATGCGTGGTATTGCCCTGATCGAGGTTGGAGAAACGCTGGATGCACGACGCGGTTTGTCTCGTACTATTCTGATTGATACCCTGCTGAGACAGGCGGCGCTGGTGCTGGCGGTAGCGCTAATGGTCTGGGTTGCGGTGCGTTTTGTTCTACATCCGCTGATGCAGTTAAAAGAAGAAGTTGAAACTCGTGAGCCTACGGATTTATCCGACTTTGATGCAAGTCTGGTACATAAGGAGATACGGCCGCTGATTAATGCCATGAACGGTTATATGGCGCGCTTGCAAGCTCTGATCAGCGGACAAAAACGTTTTATTGCCGATGCCTCCCATCAGTTGCGCACGCCGCTGACCGTGCTGAAAACACAGGCAGAACTCGCATTACGTGAAAATGACGTGGTCGCCATGCGCCACATCGTACAAAGTATTGCCAACACCACCGATGCAACCGTGCACTTGGCAAACCGCTTGCTGAGTCTGGCCCGTACCGGTCATGGCGCGGCTGAAGCGGCGATGAGCCCGGTGGCTCTGAATCAGGTGGTGCGGCAGGTTTGTGTCGAGCTTGCCTTGCCCGCCGTAAAAAAACATATCGATTTATCGCTCGATGCCGATCAGGATATTGTTTTGCCAGGACAGGAATTGTTGCTGCATGAAATGGTGACAAACCTGCTTGATAACGCCATTCGTTACACGCCGGAACATGGACGTATTGCGATACAGGTAAGGACCGAAGTGAAGTCCCGCTCGCACTATGCCGTGCTGGAGATTGAGGACAGCGGACCGGGTATCGCCATGAGCGAGCGCGACAAGGTGTTTGAACCGTTTTACCGCGCTGCTTCGTCGAGTCAGATTAACCCGGGTGGTGCGGGATTGGGCCTGAGTATCGTGCGGGATATTGTGGCGCTTCATCAGGGGCAATTGCGTCTCGATGATGGCACGCAGGGGGCGGCGCAGGGGGTAGGTTTACGCCTGACTGTGATGATGCCTCTGTACATCGTCAGCTAAATCTTAGTTTGCTGTTCTGCTTTTAAATGCGGTACGATACTCAGTATAGTATGACTTAGATTATCTTCTTTCCGCACATCAACTAACCGCAGGAGCACTACCATGGCAGATACTCCCCCACTTAAGATCGTTCAAGGCACCGCATTAACCGAGCAACAGAAGAAAGATTTGCTGCACCGGCTGGCGCGGGTAGAGGGCCAGTTGCGTGGCATTCAGAAACTGATTGCCAAGGCCGCGGAACCGGCTGACTGCGATGGCATTGCTCAGCAAATGTCGGCCGCACGCAAGGCGCTGGATCGTTCTTTCGTCACTTTGCTCACCAGTTCCATGGTCACACATGCGGAAAAATCCGCCAGCGTTGAAGACGCGGTCGATCGCGCGAAACATTTGTCTGCATTTTTGGATAAATTCGCCTGATTTATTCTTTGTAGTCTGCTCAGGCTTGCAGGCGTGATCGCCAGGCCTGAGACAGAATAAGCCGGTCTGATTACCCTTATGCTGTGCGACATTAGATAGCGGACTATTCCGTGCATCCCGTCCTGCGAGTGTCTGGATGTTGCCAGACCGGTTCTCTCTCAGTAATGTTGCTAGTCCTCTGTCTGCAACAGCGTAATATTTCAACATCACTCATCAACACATTCGCTAGTGTTGCTCTCACGACTCACTTTCACAACTCATTCTCACGACTTATTCTCCACTATCTCACGAGGTTTTTATGAACGATTTTAAAATTTCCGTGGCAGCCCTGCGCACGGCGATTGCTGCGTTTTGCCTGACCGCATGTGCCGTGCATGCACAAACCGTGAAGGAGGCGCCGTTACGTGCTCATCTGGCGTTTCTCGCCGATGATTTGCTGGAAGGTCGCGGCACGGGGCAGCGTGGCGGTGATCTGGCAGTTCGCTACCTGGAGACGCAGGCGGCAGCGATAGGATTGCAGCCAGTGACAGGACATACCTATCGGCAGTCCGTAGTGCTGACAGGCGTGCAGACTTTACCTGCCAGTAGTCTGCGGTTTGATGTCGGCGGGAGCGGTGGGAGTAGCGGTAAGGGCGGCACGCGCATTAATACGGAATTTGGCACAGAGGCGGTGTACGGTACAGGCGGAAATCAGGCGGAGGTCAGCGTCAATGCTCCGGTCATGTTTGTCGGCTACGGTATCCGTGCCGATGACGAGCGCTGGAATGATTATAAAAATGCCGATGTCAAAGGCAAGCTGCTGATCATGATGGTCAACGATCCGCAACCGACGGTGGCCGAGCCGGAGCGTTTTGGCGGTAAGGCACTGACTTACTACGGACGCTGGACTTACAAATACGAACAGGCGTTGCGCGAGGGCGCGGCAGGTGTTCTGCTGATTCACACCAATTCGTCAGCATCGTATGGCTGGAGCGTGCCGGTAAATAGCTTCAGCCATGAGCGCTTCCATCTTGATGGAGTGGGCAATGCGCTGGAAGGCTGGCTGCACGAGAATACCGCCAAAGCCTTGTTCAGTGCGGCCGGACAAGATCTGGATGCGCTGCGTGCGAAGGCAGAGAGCCGCGACTTTCAGCCGGTTTTGCTGAATGCCACGGTACAGGCAGAGTTGAAAGTCGCAGTGCGCAAGGTTGAGCAATTCAACGTGGTGGGCATCGTGCCGGGAACCGATCCCAAGCTGAAAGAAGAGGCCGTGATCTATTCCGCCCACTGGGATCATCTGGGCAAAGTGCCCGCTGCCAGCGGTGAAAAGGCGGATCACATCTGGAACGGCGCGATCGACAACGCCTCGGGTGCCGCTTCTCTCATGGCGATGGCGCAGGCTGCAGTGGCGCATCCGGCCCGTCGCAGCCTGATATTTTTATGGCCTTGCGCGGAGGAGCAATATCTCCTTGGCAGCGCTGCCTATGTGAAAAATCCGCTCTGGCCACTGGCAAAAACCAGTGCCGACCTTAACCTCGACAGCATGAATTTCGTTGGCAAAACCCGTGATATCGGCGTCGCAGGCAGTGAGCGCAGCAGCCTCAATGCCACCGCCGCTCTCGTGGCAAAGCAGATGGGCATGCATCTGGCGCCGCAAGTGCCTGACTTGTCCGGTAGTTATTTCCGTGCCGATCATTTTAACTTTGCTCGCGCTGGGATTCCGGCATTCAATGTGGGTTCCGCCGTGTTTTCGGGCGACGGTCATTTTGAATTTGAGCAAAACGATGCAGCCTCGAATGCGATCATGCACGGTTTCACCAGGCATTATCATCAGGAGACGGATCGTTATGATCCTAAATGGGATTTATCTGGCATGGTGCAGCAGGCGCAATTTACCCTGAACCTGGGCTATGCCGTTGCCAATGCGCCGCGCATGGCAACCTGGAAGGCAGGCGACGCGTTTGGCAAGATCCGGCGTTGATTCATCTGAGCAGTTACCCTATCAACGATCAGGCCGCCAGATGCCTTGCCTGTCGTTGTGGCAGGGATTTGGCGTCGGTTTTTTTCTCTGCGCTTTTTTGCGTGCCTTTATCTACCTTGTCCAATTTGGCGGCAGACTTATCGCTGACATTTTTACGATTTGCCTGACCGGCGTAATCGCTGCCTAGAATCTGTTCAACCAAGGCATCATCCATATGGCGTTCGCTGCGTAACCATTCTCCGACCAGCGCCGCCAGGCGTTCAAGCGCGATCCGGTGAGTAGCATCGGTGCGCTGATACAGCCAGTCGGACAAATCCATAAAGTGCTCAAACGGCGTTTCGCCGAGCACGTACGGCAAGGTATGACCAAAGCGCCCTGAGTTCGCCACCAGATCCCAGTAGCGGGCAAAACGCACCAGGCGCTGCATCGTGCTGAAATCGATCGTGCTATTCGCCAGAATGGTATAAGGCGGATAAGGATCGAAGACCATGCCCCACTCTTCGGTATGACGGATAATCGGTGTGCCGCGCAGGCGTTTCAGGATACCGAACTGGATCTCATGCGGTTTGAGCGCATACAGCTTGTTAAAGCCTGCAGCGAAGCTTTCTACCGTCTCTCCGGGCAATCCGGCGATCAGGTCGACGTGTAAATGTGCTTCCGAGTTCTCGCATAGCCAGCGGATGTTATCGGCGGCTTTTTGATTATCCTGTTTACGGCTGATGCGTGCCTGTACCTCCGGGTTAAAGCTCTGGATGCCAAGTTCAAATTGCAGCGTCCCTGGCGGGAATTTTTTAATACCCTCTTTCAAGGCATCAGGCAGATGATCAGGCACGACTTCAAAATGCGCGAATACTGGATCCTCCGGATGTGCTTCCAGTTTATCGAGGAAGAATTGCATGATCTTCAGGCTAGTTTTGATGTTCAGATTGAAGGTGCGGTCAACAAACTTAAACAGCCGTGCTCCGCGGGCATGCAGATGTTCCATCTCGGCCAGGAACCGGTCAATTTCAAATGGCCAGGCAGTTTTATCCAGCGCGGATAAACAGAATTCGCATTTAAACGGACAGCCGCGTGACGCCTCGACATACAAGGTGCGGTGCTTGATGTCTTCATCGCTGTAGAGATCGTAGGGCAAGTTGATGTCGGCCATTGGCGGCTGGACACCGGCGTGGATTTTCATCAAAGGTTTCGGGCCATGTAATACCTGGCGACAAATCTCCGGGAACGTCACGTCGCCCCAGCCTGTGATGACGTAATCGGCTAATTTGACGATGTCTTGTTCCGCGGTTTCGTAGGAGACTTCTGGTCCACCGAGAATCACGACGACCTCAGGTGCAACGCGTTTCAGCAAGGCAACGACCTTGGTGATTTCTTCGATATTCCAGATATACACGCCGAAGCCGACAATGAGTTTTTCTCCGGCCTGACGGTGCGACAAGAGTTTTTCTACGATTTCGGTGGTTTTCGCACCGGTCACAAATTCCTGCAACCGGGTTTGCTCTTGTAAGGCACCCATGTTCGCGAGCAGATAACGCAGACCCAGTGAAGCGTGGGCGTAGCGGGCGTTGAGGGTGGAAAGCAATATGGTCATGAGGCAGGGCGTACAGCGATCAATAAGGGGGAAGTCCGTATTGTACGCTGCTCTATCGCGAAATCCGGGCGACATCCTATTGTTGTCAAAACGGCTCGGCCGCAGATTCGTGACTTTCATCCTCCACTTTTTGCATTTCGTCGCATTGCCATCGCAAGTGACAAACACATTGTCTACAGTGCATACATCGACAGAGCAAATACAGATTCAGACCAGGCACTATCGATCCAAATTAACCATAAATGACAGAGGTAAATCAAATGAAAACAACTTTTAAAACATCCGCGATATTGAGCTCAGCTTTAGTTGCCGGTATCTTCGCCGTCGGTGCAGCCTTCCAGCCAGTTGCCGTCAGCGCACCTGCTCCAGTAGCACAGATACAGACAGTCACTATCGTTGCTCAACGCATGAGTGCTGATCAAAAACTGGCTTTCGATACAGAAGCCGCCGGTGTGCAAACAGTCGTGATCAGTGCAAAACGTTTGACTGAAGAACAAAAAATGGCGATGGCTCAGCAAGACCAGGTATTGCACGGTATTGCCGCTAAAGCGATCCGTACTTCCCAAAATAATGGTTAAACACGGATTGCACAAGAGTCATAAGATGCAGAAAAATGTGAACGAAAGCGTTAGTACTATCGCGGTAGAGAATACAAAAACAGCCGCTATTGGCGGGACGGCACAGTAAGACGAGTTCGTATCCAAGTCAAAGCCATTTTTATCCAGATGATTTTGATTTGGACATGAACCAGGACCGTCCTGGTTACTTCTTTAACGAGACAAACCATGCCGCCCGGTTAGCTCATGCGCCTGAGGTGGCATGGTTTTTTTGTAGTGCCGACGCGGTATCGTATAACTGTACATGGTTCAGCATAGCGAAACAGTCGATGGCATCAGCCGGAAGTCCGGCGAATAGCCGCTCGTCGCTTGATTTCAATTGACCGTGATTGACCATCACGCGCATTTTTGCCAGCAGGTCGGCGCTGTGCAGCAGATGCCCTAAAGGGGTCCAGACAGGAGCTTTGCTGCCGCCCGCCTGTTGTTGCAAAGCCTGAATTACCGCTGCAGGAAATTCCCAGCGTTGTGCTATCCGGTACGACAGCGTTGCGGCGACGGACGTGAACGCATGGTAAAAACTGCTGGAGTATTTGAATTTTGCTTCATCACATTGCTGATCGAGTAAGCGGAACGCAATGATCAATCCCACGTTTTTCATCAAACCTGTCAGAAACGCCTGAAAAGGGTCGAGCCCGGTCGCGAGCTGGTAGCAGGCCAGAGCACATTTTTCAGACTGGTTCCAGAGATGCGGTGCCGCCCTGCGGGTGAAGTTGCCGGCATTCAGATTAATGATGGGACGGAACGCGACTTTTGCGATCAGCAGGCGCAAGCCATCCTCTCCCAGTACCATGACGGCTTTCTCCAGACTATTAATGCGGTCTGCCGGATTATAGAGCGCGCTGTTCACGGCGTTGATGACCTCGCCTACCAGCACCACGTCTTTGACAATATGCGAAGACAATTCGCCTGCCGACACGGTTTTATTGCGCAGGCTGCCTAATAATTGCGGGATCACGGTCGGTACGCGGGGAACTACTACCGCGTCGTTCAGATCGGATGCCAGCAAAGCGTATAAGGCTTGTAGTACTTTTTGCTCTATGTCCATGCTGCTGCCTTCGCCGGGATTGCCCATGAGCCAGGAAAAAAACAGGGGATCAACTGCGATCTGCGGACGCCATGCCTGCAATACGGGAGGGACGATTTCTGTTGCTGCGGGCTTGGTTTCCGTTGCCGCAGTTGTAACAGGTGTAATGGCTGTTACAGAAGGACTTGCCTCAAGTGTGCTTTGCGCTACGATAAGCTCTTGTGATGGGGTAGGTGGCGCGGCGGGTGTTGCTGGCGACTTTACTGCTTCCGCTGCCGGAGTTGCACGGGGAGCAGTTTTGGCTGAGGGTGTTTTGCTGAATACTTGATTGAACAACTTGGACAGGAAATTCTGCACAATATCCCTTTCAGTTAGTCATGAGACAGGCTTACCAGGTGTTGCTGAGATGTCTTGTGCAGTGTAACTTTAATTTCCGCCTTAGTCTGGTGCTATCGTGAGGCTAGTGAGGCCAATGTGTCGTTTCATTACCAATCTGAAGGGAGATACCATGTCCAGACCCGGTCAAAGCAGCAGACTGCTGATTTGCTGTACTGCATTAATCGTATGTCAGTTCGTCAGTCAGTTAAGCCAGGCGGGCGTGATCCGCGATAAACTTATGGAACGTCGCGCTCAGCAGTCGGAGATGGAGGAAGAAGAGGCCGCTACCAACGGGCCTCGCTTCAAGTTGCCGCCGGGAACACGGGTGCTCGAAGATGTCGCGTACGGCAGCGATGCCAAACAAAAAATGGATGTCTATCTCCCGGCCAGTGCAGGTGATCACAGCGCTGTCAGGTTACCGGTGATTTTTATGGTCCATGGCGGTGCCTGGGCCATCGGTAGTAAAACCCATAATAAAGTCGTCGAAAACAAAGTCGCCCGCTGGCTTCCCAAAGGCTTCATTTTTATCTCGATTAATTACCGGATGTTGCCGCAGTTATTGGCCAGAGAACAGGCCGAGGATGTTGCACGCGCTCTGGCAATGGCGCAATCCAAGGCAGCCGAATGGGGCGGCGATCCAGATCAGTTTATTATCATGGGGCATTCTGCGGGAGCGCATCTGATTTCTTTGCTGAGCACCTCGCCGGATATGGTCGCACAGTTCGGCGTACACCCCTGGTTGGGCAGTGTGTCACTGGACAGCGCTGCGTATGATATTCCGGCGATCATGGCGACCAAGCATTACGGCTTCTATGATAAAGCCTTTGGTACCGATCCTGCCTATTGGCGACGCAGCTCTCCTCTGCATGCCCTCAATACTGCCGGTGCGCCGTTTTTGGCAGTCTGCTCCAGCAAACGTCCGGATCATCCTTGCGATCAGGCCGACTATTTTGTGAAGCGTGCCAACGCCATTGGCATGCGAGCCAGTGTGTTGCCGCAGGCGCGCAGTCATGGAGATATTAATCAGCAGCTTGGTCTGGAGAATTCTTACACGCAGGCCGTCGAAGATTTCATGGCCTCATTGTCACCGGCAATCAGACGGCATCTTGAATAAAATGCCGTCCCCTGCCTATTCACAAATCTGATTACGCCCACCTGTTTTTGCCCGGTAGAGTGCTTCGTCTGCATGCAAAAACAAGGCATTTTCAGTTTTGTGCTTAGGATAAAAAGCCACCCCGCCGCTAATCGAAAAGCGCTTGATTTCGCCGGGTGCAATTTCAAATTCGATCTGATTAAAGCCTTCGCGAATGTCGTTTAAGCTGCGCATCACCGCATCATGATCGGCGTTCCAGAACAACATCACGAACTCTTCACCACCGAAGCGGCTTAGCAAGTATTTGTCTTCTAAAAACTGCCCTAAATACATGGACAGCCGCTTGATGACGACGTCACCGAAATGATGTCCCCAGGTGTCGTTAATTGTTTTAAATTTATCGATATCGAAGATGACAACAGCTAATGCCGTTTTTGCTTTGTCCGCTTCGTAGATTCTTTCTTGCGCGCGTTTTTTGTAGCCGACTTTATTCAGCAAACCGGTTGCACGGTCTCTGGAAATCAGGTTTTTATTGGTGCGGATTTTATTGATACGATTGATCAGTTGCGCAGTCGTAATTTGATTCGTCTGATGCATCATCACGACATCAAATCCGGCTTTGACACCGCGTTCAGACAGCGCGTTATCGTTGCTTGTCTGCAGCATGACAATTTCCAGACTCGGATCTGCTGCAATATTTTTTTGAATAATTTCGGCAATCGATTCAGCATTTTTATAACTCTCGCTATCGATGACCACCACATCCGGCAGTGAAAATTTTACCTGCGTATGCAAGGTTTGATAATCATCGTGCCGGATCAGGCTGATATTGTGTTCTACCAGCATTGACTCATCCAGCCATACGGAGGTGCCGTGGAACAGGATCTTGCCCTGATCGTCGCGTTTGCGCTGGGCAAAAAGATTAAACAGGTTGTCGACCAGATCTTCGCTGCTGAAGGGTTTTTCTGCATACGCCATACAATTCGTGTCGAGCAACATTTTTTGCAACAGATACCGGCTGCCTTGCTTCGCGGTCTCCAGATAAACGTATTGACGGTTATCCGGTAAAGGCTTCAGCAGATCTTGTAGGAACATATTGCGTTTATCTTTTACTGCATGCAAATCATGTAGCACATCTAAATCAACGACGAACAAATCGTCATCATTTGCGGATGCGATTGCCTTAATAAAGGGATCTATCTGACTGAAAAAAATAATGTCAAAATTATATTTGTGTGCATGCAGTTTTAAAGTGGTGCTTTCATCCTGAATGAAAAACCGTTCTGCGAGCATGAAGACGTTATTCTTGTAGAAGCTAACAGGTAGAGATGAGGTCATATTGGCGCCAGATGTATTGCAAAAGAAATCTCATTGCAGAAAGCAAAGTATTCCTCAATGCCGCTTTTACCACAAGCCTCATTTTTCGTGATTTAACAAGTCAAGTATAAATAGAAGGTAAATTGCTATTTGGCAAGACTTAATAGTGCAGACCACCAGATAAACTGATGCGACGAGGTACCGGCTGCACCAAACCTCGATGCAAACTACCTAACAGGCTGCCTTGCCGGTCATCCTGACCGAGGTGCCAGAACATGACACCCGCCATTCCTTGTTGTTTTAGATAAGCAATTTTGTAGTCCAGAGACACCGTATCGTCATAACTGACAAAAATATGTTTTTCCGGATGCCAGAGCCAGGGAACTTTCGTCTCATGACTGAAATAACGCACATAGCCCAGTGGTGCCTTCAGCATGGTCTGGATTTCTGCATAGCTTGCCATGCGAGGTTCTTTGCGCCTGGTACAACTATCGCAACCGATTAGTAAGGCCGGATCACCCTGATAATTTTCTGCGGATTCCGTGACAAATGTCTGATACAGACCATCGTTCTCCGGCGTCACCTGAAAAAATGCCCGTCCATAAAATGGCACGCCTAACACCATCTTTTTCGCCGGAATACCGGCGCGTAAATAGTGCGTCACGGCCGCATCGATCGTGCTGGCGATCGGAGACGGAAATAGTTTATCTAGACTGACCTGACTGGCTCCCGCCGCAGAAGCCAAGCTGCGTAAGGGATTGCTGATCAGCGGCTCATCTGGGTGACCAAACAAGGGAGCATTGTGATTGCTGCGTGCTTGCCAGACACCGTTCAGGTCGTAGCTCATTAAATTGAGGTAGTCGAGTTGCGCTACGATCGCAGGTAGTTGCGGATAATAGCGCGTCATATTCGCGACATCGCCTGGTCCGGCAATAGTGAGCTGATAGGGTTTTTTGGGTCTTTGCAGATTCTCTTGGGTCAATTGACGACGGATTTCTGTCAGCAGGGCGACGAACTGATCGGCATCTTGCGGGCGCGGATATTCCCAGTCAATATCGATTCCATCGAAACCGTAATGTTTCATGAACGCGACACACGAGTTCGCCAGCTTTAACCGCTGCTCTGGCGTGCTGACTGCATCGCGATAACGCGTCACGGTAGGGCTGCTGTCATTGCTATACGTCCAGCCACCCAGAGAGAACAAAATACGCAGCTTGGGGTGATGTTTTTTTAATGCCATTAGTTCGCTGAACACCTTTGCTGCCTTGTCTGTCTCTACTCCTTCAGGCAGATCACATTCGCCATTTGCATTAATATTGATAAAGGAAAAATTGATATGCGTCAGCATCGCTGCCTTGCGCGGCGTAATGTACGACACCGGGAATTCGGCAGCCTCTGGATAGTGATTAATCTGCTCTTTTTCGAGCAGGTAATAACCGATCACCACGTGCTGACGACTGCTGGTATTAGCAAAGCCTGTGAGCGGCATCAGGATTGCTGAGAGTAACAACAAATTAAATAAAAATGGATGGCGCATACGTTTCATTCTCATGACCGGCGCTGCAATCGGGTTACAGTGCATCATTAACATGGTGGTGAGAATGCGGTGTCAGCGGAGGCTGGTCAACAGATTTTTTGATTGCTTTCGAACGCTGCATACCAGTGCCAATTTCCCGTGCTTGTGATGTCGTTTCGGCCAATACCAGATGATTTTTTTCCAATGCTGGTATCTGGCATGTCACCTATCCGGCAGGATGTGTTTGTTCCATGCCGTCCATGATACAGATCGCATTTACCTTATACTGCGTGCTTTGTTACAGCAGAAAGTAAGATCATGGACGTCAAGGTAATCGATCATCGTTTAGAAGAATTAGAAATCAAAATATCGCGCCAGGAAGATGTCGTTGATACCTTAAACCAGCTCGTTTATGAGCAGCAGAAAAAAATTGCTGAGCTGGAGGCCTTATGTACGGCCCTGGTCGGGCGTATGAAAGAAATGGCGATCAATGCTAGTCAGCAGCGGATTATTGATGAAAGACCGCCGCATTATTAAAAAACTGAAGGAAATTTAATCCCAGTGAATATGGCAATTTCATTTGGTAAAAAAAAGGAACCAGCAAGGTTCCTTTTTTATTTCGTGCAACTACAGATTACTGCGCAGGTGCGTAGTTCAATGGTGTCCATGCATATGCTTTGCCTTCATTACGCACATAGCCTAAGCCAGGAAAGGACAAATGCGATGCACCAACCATATAGCCTTGCTTGGCTGCATCGGCATACGCTTTTTTACGCTCCGCCGCGGCTGATTTGCTATCAGAATCAAACTGGATAGTGACTTCAGGATGATCAAACTGAACTGCTGCCACATGCATCAGATCGCCCCAGAGCATGAGTTTTTGCCCCTTGCTTTCCACCAGATAGATGCTGTGACCAGCTGTATGGCCGTGGCTGGCAATCGCTTTGATCCCCGGCACCAGGTCGGTATTGCCTTCAAAGGCCTTAAACTTATCTGCCTTGACGTAAGGATTTAATGAGGCCATCGCTCCCTGGAAAAAGCCTTTGGACTCTGCCGGAGCCTTATCCAGATTTGCCTGACTCAGCCAGAAATCGGCATCATGCTTATCGGCGCGAACGACCGCATTCGGAAACACCAGTTTGTCGCCATCGACCAGACCGCCTACATGATCAGGGTGCATGTGGGTGATATAGATTTCATCCACTTGCTCTGGCTGATAACCCGAAGCTTTCAAATTACTGGCAAGTTTGCCTAAAGTTGGTCCGAACAGACCAGCAGCACCGGTATCGATCAATACGAGCTTAGTGCCGGTATTAATCAGGTAGCCGTTGACAGAGGTGTCCAGCGGACTTTTCTGGTGAAACTTGCTCAGGCCTTTGGCGATTTTTTCCGGTGAAGAATTGGTCAGCAGTTTATCTACCGGCAATTGCACGGTGCCATCAGACAAGGCTGTGACTTCAAAATCGCCTAGCATGACGCGGTAGTAGCCCGGCGCCGATGTTTTGACCATCGGTGCGGCGGCGTGTGCTGCCGGTGCGATGACGGCAGTAAATGCAGCGAGGGAGAACGAGGTCGTAGCGGTGATCAGCGCCAAACTACTGGCGCGCAAAAAACGGTTAGTGAGGTGAACTGTAGTCACGTTGAATCTCCGATATGCGCAAAATAGCGTGGCGTCATTATGCCGACTTTCGGAATTTGCTGCTTTGCGCGACCGGTTTTTTTGATCTTAGGGGAGATTCTTAGGTCATCAGCGAAACGGTGAGTGCTTTGACTTCTTTGTCGGATTCTTCAAGAATGTGATGAATAGTGCCGTCGCCGACCAGAAAATCAATCTCCGATGCAGCTTGCCGTATAGTCGCTTCCGAACGGATGTCCAGCGGTGATGGGACAGATGCCAGATCATTCGCCAGTACCAGCGTGTCGCCGAGGGTTTCCGGAGGCATGACACGGATGCCTGACCAGAGTGCTTCCACGGCGCTGATGATACGTTTTGGCAGCATCAGTTTTTTTAATACGGCACGACCGATAACGACTTCATCCGGCTCAGCGAGTTCGCCGTTACTGTCCGTATTTTCTTGCTCGTCGGACTCCATCAGGGCAGGCAATTGATCGGCACGTGACAGCAGATAAAACCCACTGACCTCATGCACAATACCGGCAAACATCGCGGTCTCGGCATCGGTGTTGCTGACCCTGCGCGCGAGTATATGGGCGAGTGCGGCGACATGTGCTGAATGCTCCCACAACTGATGGGCCTTTTGACGCAGAACGGGATTGTGGATCGCGCAGCTGAGTTGCTTCACTACGACCGAGGCGACAATAGAACGCAGAGTGCTGAAGCCGAGTATCGTGACTGCGGTTCTCACATTCGTCACGCCGCCACCAAAGCGCGAGTACGCAACAGAGTTGGCAATGGCGACAACGCGTGACGCTAGTAAAGGTTCGGTTAAGGTGAGCCTGGCGGCATCTTCCAGGCTGCAGTTCGGGTCATCGAGTAATTGCTGGATTTTAAGAGACGCGTTAACGTTGGTGGGAAAAATTAACTCACCTTGATTTGCTTCTACAACGATACTTTTAAGTGCTTCTGACTTTTTCATGCATGAAATTATACTCTCGCGCAGGCTGCCTCAGCGTAATGAAAACACTCAAATCAGTAGAAAGTTATCAGAAGTTCTTGTCAAATTTCAACACTTTAGTCAGCTTGCTCGTCAGCTTATGTGCCGTACTGACAACCAAAGACGGTTCTCGGTTCTCGGCGGCAACAGAGGATGCCGCCATGGGTGTTTTGCGGACAGGCTGCGCACTGTTATCCAGTTTGAATGTTGATACAGTTTTAGCCAGCGCATCGGCCTGTTCTTCCATACTCTCCGCTGCTGCTGCCGCTTGCTCGACCAGCGCTGCGTTTTGTTGCGTCATTTCATCCATCTGATTAATGGCGCGGTTGACTTCTTCAATGCCGGAACTCTGCTCCTGACCTGCGGCGGTAATCTCTGCCATGATGTCGGCCACCTGTTTGACGGAGTTGACGATATCGCCCATGGTCTTGCCAGCAGCGTCAACGAGTTTGCCACCGGCATCGACTTTTTCGACCGAGTCGCCAATCAGTGTTTTAATCTCTTTAGCGGCGCTGGCACTACGTTGTGCGAGATTGCGCACTTCAGATGCCACTACGGCAAAACCACGACCCTGCTCGCCTGCCCGCGCTGCTTCGACTGCCGCATTCAGCGCCAGAATATTGGTCTGGAAAGCAATGCCGTCGATCACGCCAATGATGTCGACAATCTTACGTGAGCTCTCTTTAATCGAACTCATGGTGCTGACGACCTGACCGACTTCCTGACCACCCTTGACCGCGAAATTCGACGCTGATACCACCAGGGTATTGGCTTGTCTGGCGTTGTCTGCGTTATGTCGTACGGTGGCGGTAATTTCTTCCATCGAACTGGCCGTTTCTTCCAATGCACCAGCTTGTGTTTCTGTACGTGAGGATAGATCCGCATTGCCGGTAGAAATTTCAGCGGATGCAATCGCAATTGCATCGGTACCGTGACGCACTTCGCTTACGATATGATGCAGGTTGTCATTCATTTCTTTGAGGGCGTTCAGCAATTCACTGATTTCATCGGAGCCGCTGGTTGTTTCGCGGAACGACAGTTCACCGGCAGCGACGCGTTTTGCAATCTCGACAGCGTCCTGCAAAGGCGTCGTAATACTGCGTGTCATCAGCATAGAAAATGCCGCACCCATCACCAGCATCACAGCACCAATACCAAACAACAGAGTGGACAGGCGCTTGCCTTTGCTATCCATGTCACCGGACAATTCTTGTGCTGCTTTGCTCTGGACATCAACGAGCTTATTGATCTCTACCAGAGCTTGCTGTTGCAAAGGATCAATCTTGGTCGCAATGACTTTGACGGCCTCTTCGCTGTTGAAATTCAGGATCATTTTATAAGCCTCTTTATTCGGCTCATCCGTTTGCTGATCCAGTTGATTGATGGTGTCGATAATTTTCTTTTCACCATCGCTGAGGCCGAGCGCGATGAGTTTGTCGCGGGCTTCCAGAAACCGGGTACGGTGGGTTTTGACGATGGCTTTTTGTTTGTCGATTTCAGCGATATCGGTTTGCAGACCGATATTGCGCAGTGCCAGTCCACCTTCGAGCAGACCACTTTTCATCGCAGCGGCGAGTGCGGTTTTGTTATTCGAATATTCGAGGCCGGCGATCATTTGACGGCGGTTACTTGCGCTAAAAATACTGTCGGTAATAAGCAACAGTATTAACATCGCGAGGATGACGCCAAAGCCAACGGCGAGACGGGTTCCTATGCGTAGATTGCGCAAATTCATGGCAGCTCCCTAATGTAAGAATGTCGCTTCATCGCACATCACGCGACGAACAGAACAACAACGTAACAGAATTTACAGCGTAGAAAATCTCGAATCAGGTACCGATTAACAAACAAGCTATGGTGCACTCGTTTTAATATTGAAACGCATTCTTATGTTACGTGAAATCTTACCGCAGCGCACCAGACTTTGTTTGTACTGGTTTTGCTTGTGGCATTATTGTGCGTGTCATTATTGCCATGCTAAAAAGCCAATGAAAAAGCCAATGAAAAAACCGATAAAAAAACAGAATAAATTGTTTATATAATTAATTATCCTGAACCTTTTCATGATCGCTTACTTGCACTCATCCATCTCCATCAACTACTTCTGACAGCATATAACGTATGGTTTTTATTATTGGTTTATCGATTGTTTTGTCCATTGCGCTTTTTTATGTCTGGTTAAGATCGCGTGCGGCTGCCAGAGCTGACTATATCCGCACGTATATGTTTCCCACCGGATTGCTGGAGCGCCTGGTCAAGCTGCGGCCAGAGTTATCGCTGAAAGACCGGCAACTGGTAGCGCGTGCCTTGCGGCAGTATTTTCTGGTGTATCTGAAGAGCGGTTATCGGCATGTGTCCATGCCCTCGCAAGTCGTGGATGATCTATGGCATGAATTTATTCTGTACACCAAGCATTACGAACAGTTTTGCAATAAAGCCTTTGGCCGTTATATGCATCACACACCGGCAGCGGTATTGGGTGCCAGCCAGCGCAATAATGATGGCCTGCGCCGGACCTGGTGGTTTGCCTGTCTTGAAGAGAACATCAACCCACGTCGCGCGACGCGTCTGCCTTTGTTGTTTGCACTCGATGGCAAATGGAATATCGCCGATGGCTTTCGCTATGAACCTGATTGCAGCGCTTTGCGTAAAAACGGTGACGGCACCGTGTATTGCGGCGGAGATTTTTCTGACATTGGCGCGGGCGGTAGTTCGGGCAACCCAGATAGTAGTGACAGCCCCTATAGCTTTAGCGACAGCAATGATTTTGGTGGCAGCGCTGACAGTGGCGGTGACAGCGGTTCTTCAGGTTGTAGTGGCGGCTGTAGTGGTGGTTGCGGCGGCGACTGATTTTTGTGGTTTGAATTGCTCGCGGTAGGCCGCGGGTGACAGGCTGGTATGTCGCTTGAACAGACGCCGGAACGAGCTCAGATCGGTATAGCCGGTGCGCTCGGCAACTTCGTCCAATGTCAGTGTGGTGGTTTCCATTAAACGCTTGGCCAGATCAATTTTCAGTAACTGCGCATAACTCGCCGGTGTCGTACCGAGCGCCTGATGAAAATGCCGTATCACCGTGCGTTCACTGACCGCCAGATAATCGGCCAGCGCTGGCAAACGGAACGCCAGATGCCGATGTTGCCGCAACCATTTTTGCGCCCGGATTACCAGATCGTCGGCGTGTGACTGACTCTCTTGCTGGGTCATGCCGGACAAGTTCATATACGGTGTCTGGGTCGCCCGGTTCGCATCAATCAGCATGGTTTTTGCGACGCTGGCGGTGACTTCCGGACCGGCAAAGCGGCGCACGATATCGAGTGCCAGATTCATATACGCACTCGCGGCACCGCTGGTCACGATGTCACGGTATTCATCCAGCACCTCACCCAGACGCAACTCCACCTGCGGATAGCGTGCTTTAAACACCCGCTCCAGCCACCAGGCGGTGGTCGCGTGGCCATGATCCAGCAGACCGGCTTCGGCAAAAACAAAACTCGCGCTGCAATTACTGACCAGCAAACTGCCTTGCGCATGTTTTTCCCTGAGCAACGGAAAATAAGGACGCAACTCATCCAGCGTACGCCACAGATCCTGCATGCCGTTTCCAAGAAAAATACCCGGCAGCATCAACACATCCGCCTGAATATCGTTGGCGATATTGTTGGTGATATTGCTGCTGAAATCGCCATCTACCTGCAGCACCACGCCGGTCGGTGTCTTTACCGCCGCTCCGTCGGCAGAATGGATAGACCAGCTAAACAAAGGCTGACGTTGCTCCTTTGCCTGACCCTGCGCGATCCAGATCGCATTCGCAATCGCGAACACATCCAGCGGTGCAGTCACTGGCGAAGCCATACATTGCGGGTAAATCCAGACGGCGATATGAGTCATTGTGTGTGTATTTAAAATGGATTTAGCGTTTGTTCTGGTTGGTAATATCAGCAATAAGGCTTACGCAAAAAACCAAGACCTCTCATCACAGAGACGCCGAAACACAGAGGCGCAGAGAAAAACGAAAGGGCAGGAGTAACTGGTTTCATCGAATAGCAAAACGCAAAACGAATCCGCAAGCAGGGTGCGCCTGTTGGCACGAAAAACCTCGGCAAGCCGCATCCAGCTTGCGGATTCAATGTAGGGAACTTCTGACAACCCTTCAGTCCATCTTTCATTGAACGGCTTGCTCCTGCTTTTCTCGGCGCCTCTGTGTTTCGGCGTCTCTGTGATGAGAGGTCTTGGTTTTTTGCGTAAATCTTGAGAAGGTAATTGAATGCATGTCAGTATTTGCACTAATTGCGTCAATACTGACACTATGCGAGCCTTTCCGCAATATCTACAATGACTCCCAACCACATTATCGCCAGGAACCCCATGGATACAGCGCACACCAAACGCAGCCTTACACCTGAAGGCTTAAATCAATTCGGTAGCCAGTTCTTGCCCGGACATCTGGGCATACGCATCACCGCGCTGGAAGGCAACACCGTCAGCGCCGAACTGACTGTCACGCCGCAATTGCTGGCGCCGAACGGTTTCCTGCATGCAGGCAGTGTGGTAACGCTGGCTGACACCGCTTGCGGTTATGGATGTATCAGTAACCTGCCGGAAGGCGCCAGCAGCTTTACCACGATTGAGCTTAAATCCAATCATCTCGGCACTGCCCGCGAAGGCCTGGTCGAAGTCAAAGCCCATGCGGTTCATCTGGGACGCACGACCCAGGTCTGGGATGCCACCGTCAGTCACAAGGGCAAAACCATCGCCTTGTTCCGCTGCACGCAAATGGTCTTATTTCCGAAGGAAGCAAAATGAGCGACGCCCACACCACAGTCTTGGAACAATGGCTGGCAAAAGAAGCAGAAGTCCGCGCACGGATGCAAGAGCCCGGCGTGATTCCGCTGGAAAAAATGAAAGAGCTAAGCGGCCTGGAATTTTTACAAGGTATTCTGAGAGGCGATTTTCCGGTGGCGCACATCGGCAAGACGCTGGATTTTTTCCCGGTTGAAGGCGAGGCTGGCCGCATCGTGTTTCAGGGTACACCGGGACGTCAGCATTACAATCCGCTAGGCAGCGTGCACGGCGGCTATTTCTGTACCCTGCTCGATTCCGCTGTGGGCTGCGCGGTGCAGTCGATGTTGCCAAAAGGCGTGGGCTATACAACGCTGGAAATCAAGGTCAACCTGATCCGTGCATTAACCGATAAAACCGGACCCGTGCGCGCCGAAGGCAAAGTGATCCAGGTCGGCCGTCAGGTCGGTACTGCCGAAGGCCGCATCGTGGACGCTAGCGGCAAAATCTATGCGCATGCGACCACTACTTGTTTAATTTTTCCTTTGCCATAATTAGAATAGCAGCAGTAATTGTGCGCCAACTAACTGAGTTGTTACGCTTGATGCGAAACTTTCTACAATACTTGCATCTGGTTTGAACGGGAATGGAGCACCAACTTTGAAGCTGCCAGTCCACACCACTCTTTTCTCCTCATTATCGAAAAGAGAAACCTGATACAGCATTGATCCCTGGCAAGCAAGTGCACTGCAGTCTTCCATATAACCTGTTGGCAGGATGCGCATCGTGGTTAATGCTGTCTCACCTGGAGAAACTATTTTGACCTTATATTTCTCTAATTTTTTAGTAAATTCTTGTTCCATCGTGGGTGTCATGATGGCCATCAGATCTTTACTTTTTTGAGTAAATTTAACTTTATCGCCTGTACCCATCTGATTTTGACTATTACCACTAGTTCCTCGAACAGTAGTGACGGAGCTAAGTTGAAAATTAACTGGGGCTTGCAAGACGATATTAGTCTCTGTCAAAATTTTCTCGTAGTTAGCTGCTTTTTTTGTCTGCAAAGTAGCACTTGTGCAGGCACTCAATATTGCTATTCCAAAAAAAATCAGTACGCTTTTTAGAATAAATTGATATTTTTTCATAGTCATTTTTGGTTTAAAAAAGAAGCTATTGTAGACATTGCATAGGGAATAGCAAATATGCTTTTCAGCGTTACTCGCACTCGACTTGTGGTTTTTAGAGGTTCCTCAAAGCCGTTTGCTCGTTAACTGTTCCGCAGCGGCCAGCCAAAACCTGCCGCACGACGCAAATAAGAACTCACAATCAGGCGATGGAAAGGAGCAATCAAGCGTAGATAAGCTCGCCCTAGATTGTTGTGACAATGAACCACAGTTGAGATCGTTAAATAGCGTACTGACTCGGGACGATTTGGCTGAGATTGCAGCATCACAGACAATCTGAAATCCAGATGTTTGTCGTTCTCGCCTAAGACGATTTCACCGGCACTTTTTTCTATGATCCTGAAAATCTGAATATGCTGACCATCTCTGGCACTGGCACTGGCACCGGCAGCTTCTAGCTGGCGTGAGGTCTTTAACCCAAAACCTGCCACCAGCACATCGCGCAATCCCATTAACGACTTGACCCAGGGCGCTTGCTGGGCAAAGATAAATCGTGCCAGCAGTTCCGGATCGTCGATGGCGTTTGCCGGCAGGCGCACAGCGTATGCATCGGCCAGATCCGGCTTGTCGTACACATGGGTGATGCGCGAGTGCTCTGGCAAATCGCTGGCGATGGCATAGTGGTAAGCATATTGATAGACGCGACGCATGAGTACTCCCTTGATAACGGTGATGGTGATCTAATCAGTGCAACTCAGGATTCAACCAGGGATTACGGGTATCAACGACGGCGCCGATTTTTTTCAGCATATGCATCATGCCCATGTAGGCGCGATCAAAATATGGCATGTCCTCGTGATAGCTCAGCGCGAGTTTGACCAGGATTTTTCCATGACCAGTATCTGGTGCCGGGTAGGATGTTTTATACCGGAAGTCGAAACGCTGCATCGTAAAAGGCTGTAGCTGCCATTCAACCAACGCCGTCGCGGCGGTTATTAATTGCGTTTCAAAATCCTCCAGGCTCAGATCAGCTCGTATCAGTCCGAGTTCGATATACGCAAGCCGCACGGGAGCAAACGAGCTTCTGTTCTGATCCAATAATCCGCGCCAGGCTTTCGCCATTGAGGTACAAAAACTCTCAGAGATCGATTTAGTACAACCAAAATCCAGCACACCCAATTGTCCATCCGCCATGAACAAAAAATTACCGGGATGCGGGTCGGCATGCAGACGACCAAGTTCGCAGACGCTGTGCCAGAACCAGTCGAAGAGCAATTGCCCGAAATGATCGCGCGTAGCCTGATCCGGATTGGTCGCCAGCCATTCATCGAGATGCAATCCATCTAGCTGCTGCATGCTCAATATGCGCTGACTGGAATGACTTGCGACCGGCACCGGAATCACGATGCCCGGCAAGCGCACGTGTTTTCCGAACCAGCGCAGTTGCGCGGCTTCATGCTCGTAATCGAGTTCTTCGGCGAGCTTATGTTCGAGTTCGCTCATGATGCGATCTACCAGTTCTTTACGCGGAATCAGATCAGAGCCAAGTGACATGGTATGCAGCAAGCCGCGCAGCATACGGACATCGCTGCCGATCGACGCGGCGATGCCGGGATATTGAATTTTGACTGCGAGTTGTGTACCGTCGGCCAGACTCGCGTGATGGACCTGTCCCAGACTAGCCGCCGCAAACGAGGTCGCATCAAATTGAGCAAACACATGCTCAGGTGCTTGTCCGAATTCGCGGCTGAAGACTTTATGCACCAGTGCCCGGTTTAGCGGCGTCACTTGATAACAGCCTTTGGCTAATTCACGCCGGATGCCAGCCGGAAGAAAATCTGCCTCCATGCTCAGCAATTGCGAGATCTTGAGCGCGGTGCCTTTCAATTGATTGAGCGCGCGAAATAAGATGCGCCCTAGCTCGGCTTCATGCTCATCTTGAGCCGTGATTTTGGCCTCGTCACTGCGCGTGAGCTGACGTGCTTTGTGGCCGACATGGCTGATGCCGACCTGGGCAAGTGCCAGTCCGCTGACTGCGCTGCGACCGAGTTTGCTGGAAGGAGGATTTTTGCTCATCAAATCAGATCCGTGTTTTGACACCTGCTTCAGTGCTGAAGCCGTGTTTAGCAAGTTTGAGCATAGTCAACAAACCTGAGCCGTTTTGCATCACACGCGACAATTGATTCCGGATTAAGAAGCTGGCCAGTTCCGACAGTTTATTCACCACGCCGCTCTTCAGCGCCAGCACCAGTACTGCCAGCGTCAGATCCACCAGCTGGGTGGTATCAGAAAATTCTTCGGACTCATCCTTGAGCCAATAGGCGATCACGGCAAACAGATAGTCCGCGAACAAACCACCTAACAAGTTTTTAAAATCGCACGCAGCGATCTCACCGCTCTGCTCCGCCGCATCGATAAAAGCTACGATCTGCGTCTTCAGGGCTTGTTGTCCCGGCATCTGATCCCGCATCATCAGGAGCGGCGATTTGCCGACAACCGTGCGCGTGATCTCGACAAATTCACGATCCGCCAGCAAGAGTTCGAGCAAGGCATCAACCAGTCTTTGCAAGCGTTCTTGCAAACTAAATTGCGCCAGACCCGGCGTCTCCAGCGTGACTTCCATCACGATGTCGATGCATAACTCGTAATAGGCGAGCAAAAGTTTTTCCTTGGTTGGAAAATACTTATAAATCGTCGTATCACCGATCCCCGCCGCCCGCGCAATCTGCTTCATGGTCGTCGCCTCATAACCATGCTCCGTCATCAGATCGACCGCAGTACGAATCACAAGGCGCCGGGTTTGCTCTTGCTGGGATTTGGATGTTTTCATTTTGGGTACTTGCTATCGTTTAGGTGGTCAATTATTGATACTCAATGTATATCAAGTATTTTAAAAGTGCAAGTAAACATCGATTTAACGATAGCAAGTATGCATAAATAAGATTGCAGGATGTATCAACAGCATTGATCAGCGGAATTGATAAATAAGATTGATCAGCAGAATGCCTAGTTTTTATGCGGCTCTGCAGCCAATATGCCGCCAGGAGGCGCATGGATAGTGCGGATTCAATTGCGGGGGAGCTCTAAAAAATCCTAGATTGAAAAATACATTTAATTAAATCAATCACTCCGCATGATGAAACGCGAGAAAAAGAGTTTCTTTATAAATTTCCTCATGCGGAGTCATTGATTGATGGCGTGTACGATTCCTGCCACCATTAAGGCTTGGTTTTGCGACGGTAAGGTGAATCTGATCGTGGAGTCTGGGGTCTTTAGAATTACCCAAAAAGTATATAGTGACCTGATTGGTTATTAGCCGGATCAATTTTGACTGTAGTCAAAAAATTTAGTCAGGACCGAGTATTTTCAGTAAGTCAGCCACTTTTTTCATTCAAAAGAAGTCTTTCTTTTGCGATTTAAAAGAATCACCGATTTCGTAAAAGAGCCAAGAAGTTTTATCATGGTTAAGCCACTCTACTGTGTGCCTTCGCTGATAAGTAATCTGAGTCAAACTGAAAGAAGATGGCGCAACCCTGTTCTAAATGGTCGCGCCAACTTTTTTTAGTTTGTTTAAGTCCGTTCACATTATTTTTATTGCTTAGGAAAATTCTTTTGCGATACACCGATCCTTACAATAGAACTTCAACCTCAAGAGTCAACAAACGCCCGCTCCACTACGTAGTCACCCGGTGTAGTAGTGTTTCCCTCATAAAAACCTTTGGCGTCGAGGATTACGCGCATATCCTTGTTCAGGCCCGGGCTTCCACAAATCATGATGCGATCATGGGCCGGGTCTAAATCGGGTAGTCCGAGATCGCGTGTCAATTTCCCGTTGACCATCAAAGTAGTGATGCGGCCTTGGTTTGCGAAGTCCTCGCGTGTGACCGTAGGGTAATAAAGCATTTGGTTTGTAACATACTCGCCAAGAGCCTCGTGCTTGGGCAATACTTTGGTGAGATAGTCGTGGTAGCAAAGTTCCGCCACCTGCCGTACGCCATGTACCAGAATTACTTTTTCAAACCGCTCATACGTGTCGGGATCGCGCGCGACGCTTAAGAATGGTGCCAAGCCAGTGCCACTGCCCAATAGGTACAGACGTTTACCGGGAAGTAGATAGTCGATGAGCAGCGTACCGGTAGGCTTGCGTCCGACAACGATTTTGTCGCCGGGCTGGATGTGCTGCAGTCGCGACGTGAGTGAGCCATCTGGGACCTTGATGCTCAGGAATTCCAGTTGCTCTTCGTAATTGGCGCTGACAATGCTGTAGGCTCGAAGTAGAGGTTTATCCTCCACGCGTAAACCAATCATCGTAAAGTGGCCGTTAGAAAAACGCAGACCGGGGTCGCGTGTGGTGGTGAAGCTGAATAAGCGATCGGTCCAGTGGTGGACGGTCAGGACGGTTTCTTCTAAAAAGGCACTCATGGATTTTTCCGGGAAATAGGTCGTGGTGTAAGGGTGTGCGTTTAGCGTTGAAGTTCAGACAGTTTTCCAGTCCGTTCTTTCCAGTCCTCTGCATCGGGCAGTGCGGCTTTTCGCATGGTGATAGATTTCCATCCAGGGAGCCGATAAAGTTCCGCGTTGAGGGCTATCATGTGCAGCTGTTCGACGGGCAGGTCTTCTTCTGCGTAGATCGCATTGACTGGGCACTCAGGGACGCACACGGCGCAGTCAATGCACGCGTCAGGGTCGATTGCGAGAAAGTTCGGGCCTTCAATAAAGCAATCTACGGGGCAGACATCTACACAGTCGGTGTATTTGCAGCGGATGCAGCTTTCGGTCACAACATGGGTCATTTTTTTCTCAATTCGGTGTTAGGCTGGGGTGAGACGTTCAAGATGTACCGGCACGTATTTGTGCCAAGGGGTACCGGCAAAGGGGTCACGGTCCTCGGTGTTGGTGAGCTCATTCAACGAAACACCTCGACGGTCGAGCGACCCGTCAGCTTGGTGGTAGTCGAGGCCATGACCGTTGGGCAACGAGACATGTCCAGGCTGCAATTCGTCGGTCAGCTCGATAGGCGCTTGCGCAGCACCGCGTTGCGTACGCAGTTGAATCCAATCGCCCTCCGAACAGCCCAGCGCTTCCGCATCCTTCGGATGGATACGCAGCGTTCCAAAGCCACCCTTTTTCATCCATTCGGGGTTACGGATGGATGTATTGCTAGTATCCGGTCGACGTTCCCCAGCAGAGAGGATGAACGGGTATTCGGGGCGGTGGGGTGGAAGCTTGCCGTCAATTGTTGCCAACTCGTCCAACATCTCCTTAATGTTCAAGTTAATTTTATGGTCGGGCAACTTCACGGCGTCCCAGCTATCGCTGTACTGGCTAACGCCAAAGATGACGCCGGATGGGCTATTCAATATCGCGTCAAAAAGTCGATTTCCGCCCAATAGCTTGGGACCGCCAAACCCAGCGCCCTTTGCGGCTGCCGGCTGTGCCCGTACATAAAGTTGGCTGATTCCCCAGAGGGATGCTGCTGGAGCTAAGTTGACTGGTAAGCTTGGCCCCAGCGTGCGATACAGCACGACAGGGGCATATCGCGCCACCTTCTTATCACGCGTAGATTTCCATGCGAATGCTAGCCCGTACGTCGTTAGTCCGCCCCTTGCTGCGGAGCGTAAAAAGCGGTAGTTGGATTCGTCTAACTCTCCCATTGCTTCTAACAGACGTGCGTGAATTTCAGCTTCTGGAAGGGTGCCTGGGCGGAGACTAAGATGCGGGTGGCGCAACTGAAATCCATTGCGAGGAAACTCCAAATTAAAAAACGTGGCCTCGGCCTTTTCAAACTGACTGCTGGCGGGTAGCACATAGTCGGCCTGCCGCGCGGTTTCTGTCATGGCCACATCTATCACCACACTGCACTCTAGGGCTCGAAGCGATTGGCGCATGCGCTGGCTATCTGCCAAAGAATGAACAGGATTCGCACTTTCAATAAACATCGCCCTAAAGCGCTTGGGGTTTTGCGTCAGTATTTCATCCGGAATCACGTTACACGGAATCAATCCCATGATCACCTTGGAATTGGTAACGGGGCTGTGAGTCCATTTGCGCGGCGCTGCGGGCTTGCCAGAGCTCGATTTTTTTGATGCGCTACGGCTTGAGTTAGAGAGATTGAGCAGGGGAACAAACGCGTTGTTGGCACCCGCCTTGGCGTAATTACCCGTCAGCAGCCAGACAAGCCGATTCAGATAGCTGTTCAAGGTAGAATGCAAATTCATTTGCACGCCAAGGTCTTCAATCATAGACACGCTTTTGGCACTGGCAATTCGCCGTGCGGCAGATCGAAGCAGTGTCTCATCTACCCCGCACACAGCGGCGTAATGTGGGATGTCGATTTTCTTCATTGCCGCTTCTACGACGTCATAGCCAGTGGTGTGCTCTGCAAGCCAGGCAGATGCCACCAGATGCTCCTGAACCAGAATGGCGGACAGTGCAGTTAAGCACCATGCATCAGTGCCAGGCTTGACGGCCAAATGATAGTCTGCCATCTCTGCTGTTTCGGTGCGTCGTGGGTCGATCACGATCATTGCGCGTTTCGGATCGTTTTGAATCTCGCGCAGTATTACGCGGGTTCGGGCAAATCCGTGGGACTGCCACGGATTTTTTCCTAAAAAAACCGCTACTTCACAGTGTTCAAAGTCGCCATGTACTGGCGCACCTGTCATCTTTCCCTGCACCCAGCCTTCGCCCGTCTTTTCCTGTGCCAATGCATTGGATCGGTATTGAATCCCTAATGCTTTGATCGTGCTATCAGCGTACGTTCCACCGAGATGATTACCCTGGCTACCGCCGCCGTAATACAAAATGCTTTCGCCACCGTATTTTTTTTTGATTGCAGTGAACTTTTCTGCTATCTCGCGGATGGCTGTTTCCCAATCGATATTCTCATAGCTACCGTCTGGCCTGCGACGTTTGGGTGAATCGATGCGATCTGCACCATTCTGATAGAAGTCCATGCGTTGCGACTTTTCGCACATGTACCCCTGTGAAATAGGATTGGATTTGTCACCCTTAATTTTGGTGATTCGTCCATCTTCGGTCTTTATATCAAGACCGCAGTTAAGCGAACAAATAATACATGCGGTCTTTTTCCAGGAGTTTGTTTCCTTGCCATCCATGATGTGTTCTTCCTCATTCATTTTTATAATCGGGGGACTTGATCTATTAGATAATGATTGTTATCCTAAGGCGCAATCCGAAAATGTGTCAAGCCAATTTTTAGAAAAGAGTTTTATGAGATACACCAGCAAGTACAAAGAAGAAGCCCGCGCAAAACTAGTGGAGGCAGGTGGCCGCCACGCCAAACAACATGGCTTTACCAGCAGTGGGATGGCGGATCTAGCCGCAGCGGCTGGTGTGACAACAGGCTCTTTGTATAAACATTTCAGCGGTAAGTCAGACTTGTTCGCTGCAATGATTACCGCTGAACTCAAGCGCACGGCGGACTTATATGATGCCGTTGATCCCTCCGATACCGAGCAGGTATCGCGAGCGTTAGCGGGCTATTTAAGTTTCAATCATGTACAACATCCAGAAGCGGGATGTCCATTGCCTTCATTGACTCCCGAAGTGGGACGCGCAGACGATACAGTGAAAGAAGCTTTCGAAAAGGGTGTTCAATCCATCCATGCCAACGTGACAGCCCTGACAGGCAATCCAGATGCTGCCTGGACAGTGATGGCACAAAATGTAGGTGCTGTCATGTTGGCTCGCGGTATGTGTTCCGAAGCAGTGCAACGGGAACTTTTGAGCGCAGTTCGTGAGGCCGGGGAAAAACTTTTCGACAGCGACACGTCTTTATAAGCGACCAGGAAGGGATGCAATGCGAGTATTTGGAATTGCCGGTCATTCCGGTATGGGTAAGACGACGTTGCTGGAGCGCCTCCTTCCAGAGCTACAAGCGCGAGGCTTGGCGGTATCACTGATCAAGCATAGCCATAAGGATCTTGATATTGACCATCCTGGTAAAGACTCGTTCCGGCTACGCGAGGCAGGTTGCGCAGAGGTTTTGCTAATTGGTCGGCGTCGTTGGGCTCTGATGCACGAATTGCGTGAAGACGAAGAACCGTCTCTATCGTATTTACTAAGCAGGTTGCAAGGGTGTGATCTGGTATTGATCGAAGGATTCAAACAAGGGGATTTCCCAAAGTTGGAAGTTTGGCGCGCGGCAGTTGGCAAGCTCCCACTTTGGCCCGATTTGCCCGGTGTTGCGGCAATTGCAACGGACAGAAATACATCCATACTTGGCATCTCTTCGCTGGAATTATCCGATATCTCCGGTATCGCTGATTTCATTTGTCAGCACGCCGCCGATATGGCTGACGTCCTATCCGTTTAGGAAGCATATTTTCGAGAGCCATTGTCCTAGGCTTAGTGGTGCATATGCAGTTTTCTGTTGCTGAAATTATCAAAAGGAATCCAACATGTACGCTGAAAACGCATCAATTTTACGTCACACCGATCAAAACCATGTTGCCATCATCGAAATCAATAATCCGCCGATCAATTTGGTTGATCGCAAATTAGTCGTCGATTTGAGGGCATTGGTAGAGACGCTATCCAATGATGCCAACACACAATACGTGAGTTCGCTTTACCCATCGGCTTTGTCGATATCAAGGTCTGTGCCGTTGATGAAGTTTGGTCCGGCCTCAAACTTGTTCTGCGTAAAGAATTACGTTGAGCATCGGTATCTCAAGGCCGGAAAGTTGAAAAAAAGCTATCCAATCCTCCGGTGTCATTTGGTTAATTAATTTGCATTGTCATTTTTATCATCTAATGTGAAGCACGTCAGCGGGCATTTGTGCACGCTGGTGTTCCAGAAATTTTTTCACGAGGAGATTGTGATGACAAACGACATATCGAACCAAAAATTACGCGGTTCGGAAAAACTATTAAGTGCCTGGAAAAACCGGACACTGACTGAGGACTCGGTACGCGAAATTGCCCGTGCTCTCGACGAATCGCCTGCCCATGTGCTGGGTGCCCGCGTCGTCGGTGGCAGCAGCGCAACCGGTGTGCAATTGTCGCTCAGCTATGCAGGTGACGATACACCACGCTGCGGCAACGATATTTTGTTCTGGCTGAAATGGCATCGCCTGCACGGTGGTGAGGTTCATCCACCAAAAATCATTATCGACGGTACACCTTTCCCGGATCTGGTCAGGATGGAGTTGAACTTTGGCGATGTCACTCCGGGTTTGCCAGAGATACAGGATATCGGGGCAAAACTTGGCCATGGCGGCAGCTTTGGTGGCTGATGGCATGACGGCGACCGACACACATCTCGATGCGCGTTTCGATGCAGAATCCGGCGGCCAATTGTTCGAAAGTCCGACCGGCATTGCGCCGGTATTGCAGGTGCATCCGACCCGCCGCTGTAATCTGGCATGCGCGCATTGCTACACCTTGTCTGCGCCAACGGTGAGTGAGCAACTCGATTGGGATATGTTGTCGGCATGTGTGCAAGATGCGGCGCTACTGGGTTACCGGCAGCTCGCCGTGTCCGGCGGTGAGCCGCTTTTATACAAGCGATTACCAGATTTGCTGAAGCAGGCACGTGCACTCGGCATGCTGACCAGCATCACCACAAACGGCATGCTTGCGACACCGCAACGCTGGTCGCAGATCAGCGATCATCTGGACATAGTTGCCATATCGATTGATGGCACCGAGGCTGAACATGACCTGATGCGCGGGCAGCAAGGTGCCTTCGCCAAAACATTGTCACATCTGGCCGTAATACGTTCGTCCGGCATACCGTTTGGCCTGATCTTTACGCTGACGCAGCACAACGTCGACAGCCTTGAGTTCGTGGTACAGCTCGCCGCACAGCAAGGCGCCCGCAGTGTTCAGGTGCATCCGCTGACCTTGTATGGACGTGCGGCAGCAAGCTTAAGCGATGCCAGACCGGATGGACTCGAATTACTGGTCGCTATTGCCGAGGCACAAAGAATAGGACAACAACTCGGCGTTGCAGTCCATGTCGATGCTATCAGCCTGCAACAACTCAGTGCTTATCATCGTCATCTGGTCCCCGCTTATCCGCTGGTGAACATCACCGACGCCGCACCTATACTGATTGTCCAAGCGGACGGTGCGGTGCTGCCATTGACGCATGACGTTGACCGGCAACTGTGGCTGGGGTCTTTGCACAAAAAGAATTTAAGCGGACTGGCGCAGGACTGGATGCAACACGGCGGCGCAGATCGGCTGGTGCAGGCCTGCGAACAGACCTGGAATGAACTGAACCAGCATGACTATGCTGACCATGCTGAACCTACCACTGAGATCCAGCATGCTGCCGTCTACTGGTATGACGAAGTTGCTGCACGCACGCGTACACGCAGCAACGACAAGCTATTTATGCTGCGTGAAATACAGCTAGCATAAAACTGATTGCTGAAGATGTTCAGTTGGGATTGATGCACAAACTAAGACCGCTCACCACAGAGGTACCGAAACATCGATACATCGATACATCGAGATACAGAGGAAAAGCGGGAACAAGCGGTTTCATACAATATCAATGTCAAGAACACTTAAAAACGAATCCGCAAGCAGAATGCGTCTGTTGGCACGAAAAACCTTCGGAAGCCGCATCCAGTCTGCGGGTTCAATATGGGGAACTTCTAAAAACCCTGTAATCGATATTCCAATGAGTCGCTTACTTCTGCTCTTCCGTGGTGCTTCGGTGTCTCTGTGTTGAGAGCGCTTAATTTTTGCGCATGGCTCGTCTGCGCTCAATTTTTGCAATGAATCGACTCTAAAAATCTGTCAGAGCAGAGCAGCATTCAACTAGAATGGTTGCCCATGCCATCCCATCACTTTTCTCCTCTCAGCTACAGCATCCGTGCTGGATTATTTACGCATCTCGCGGCGCTGGAAAAGGCCGGTTTGCCCGCTGCCCGGGCTTTTACTTTGATCAGGTTGCCGTCGAGTGCGCAAGCTCGTGTAGAGGCGGCCCGCAAGTTGCTGGTGCGGGGGAAAGACATAGCGACTGCGGGTCAACAGTCAGGTTTGTTCAGCGATCTGGAGGCGCAATTGCTACGCGCCGCCATCAGCGCCGGTAGTCCTGCGACAATGTACCGACGACTGGCAGAAACCTACACCGAAAAAGACCGGCTACAAAAAGCCGTGAAAGCCCGCATGAGGATGCCGCTGCTGGTACTCGGCCTGACCTTACTGGTGCAGCCTTTACCGGGTCTCGTCGCAGGTACGATCAGCAAGGCATCCTACCTATGGAGCGTGTTGCGCCCGTTTCTGCTGCTTGCCCTCGGCCTCACAGGCTATCGCTTTTTACTCCACTGGTCAGGCGGCAACTCTGGCTCTGCGTTGCGTCATAGCGTAGAAAAAAGTCTGATCACCTTTCCAGTGTTTGGTGCGATGCATGTCAGGCGCAATGCCAGAGATTTCTTTGAAAGTCTGGGCTTGATGCTTGAAGCCGGCCTGCCCGTATTCGATGCATTGCCCCAAGCCTGCAATACCATCAGCAATCAGCTTATACGCACTGATTTTTCTCAAGTCCTACCCCGCCTGCAACAAGGCATGACGCTCGCAGACGCCCTCGCTGCTTGCCACTACCTGGGAAATACCCAGGCGACAGAATTGATACAGACCGGTGAAAGCAGTGGCACTTTGTCCGAGATGATGTTACGCCATGCGAACAGCGAAACAGCCGCACTGTCGGCGTTTCAACAGCAACTAGCCGACTGGTTACCGAAAATATTCTACGGCGCGGTCATGTTGTGGATGGCGTACAGCCTAATCGCCGGGCATGCGTTTATGCCCTCTGTACCTAAAGAGCTAGCTGAGTGCAATCGGCAAACTTGCATGCCCGATGATTTTGCTACATCCGCGATAGTTTATTTTCGCGTTTTACTAAACTGAAGATCCATGTCCAGAACTATTCTTATTGTCGAAGACGAAAAAGCGATTGCCGATACTCTCGCCTATGCCTTAGCTACCGATGGCTTTACACCGCATCACGTGACGCTGGCTCAGGCTGCGCTGGATTTTTTGCATTCACCCGATGTGCAGACACCAGCATTGATCGTGCTCGATGTTGGGTTGCCGGATATGAATGGTTTTGAGTTATGTCGCCGTCTGCGTCAGTTCTCGAATACACCGGTGATTTTTTTGACAGCGCGCAATGACGAAATTGACCGTATCGTTGGTCTGGAAATTGGTGCTGATGATTATGTAAGTAAGCCATTTTCACCCAGAGAACTGGTCGCACGCATCCGTGCCGTATTACGCAGGCTGGAGGCGGGCCAGAGTGCTGCAGCAAATGTAGCGAATGAGAAAAAATCAAGCTTCGAACTGCGTGCCGACGAAGCGCGTATTGCGTATTACGGCCAGATATTGGCTCTGACACGTTACGAATATTTGCTGCTAAAAACCTTCATAGACCGGCCACAGCAATTATTCTCGCGCGCGCAATTGATGGATCTGGTCTGGACTGATGCTAGTGATACGCTGGAGCGTACCGTCGATGCGCACATCAAATCGCTACGTGCCAAATTGCGTCTGATTAATGAGCAGGACGACCCCATACAGACCCATCGTGGCATGGGATATAGTTTGTCGCTCTCATGAAAATCGGACTACGTATACTGCTAGGTTATTTCCTGGTTGTTGGCCTGGCTGCCTGGTTTGTGCTAAATGTCTTTGTCGAAGAAGTGAAGCCCGGTGTCCGCGCCACACTTGAGGACACCCTGGTCGATACAGCTCAGTTATTGGCGCAATTGGTGGCCGAAGATGTTAAGGCTGGCGACTTACAGCATGCGGCTCTGATCGGCAGACTACAAAACTATGTGCATCGTAGCGTTGATGTCAAAATCAGCGGAGTACAAAAAGCGAATCTCGACTATCGTATCTACATCACAGACCTACACGGTATCGTCGTTTTTGATTCGGAAAACAAAGATGTGGGCAAAGATTATTCTCGCTGGAACGATGTCTACCTGACGCTGCAAGGCAAATACGGAGCACGTAGCACACGTAGCGATCCCCTCGATGACAGCTCCACCGTCATGCATGTTGCTGCCCCTATCCTTGACGACGGCCGAATCATCGGAGCGCTGACCGTCGCTAAACCTATCTCCACCATCACTCCTTTTATCGAACGTAGCCAGCGAAAAATTCTACGTCGCAGTGGCTGGCTACTGCTTGGTTCTTTGTTGATCGGACTGGGATTTTCTTTTTGGCTCAGTCATTCTTTACGTCAATTGCAGCGTTATGCAAGTAGTGTAGAGAAAGACGAAAAAGTGATGCTACCAAAGCTTGGCAACAACGAGATCGGTACGCTTGGCCGCGCGCTAGAATCGATGCGTCACAAGCTAGAGGGCAAGCAATATGTTGAACAGCTAATGCATACGCTGGCGCACGAACTAAAAAGCCCGATTGCTGCAATACAGGGATCGGCAGAACTGTTAACAGAGGACATGTCCGCCGCCGACCGCCAGCATTTTTTGAGTAATATCATCGAACAAAATCAGCGACAGAAACAATTGATCGATAAGCTTTTAGCCCTGATCAAAATCGAGAAACAACAAGTGTTAGACAGTATTGTCACCATTGATTTAAACCAGTTATTGGAGCAGGTCAAGGCCGACGCAATCAGCCGTCTGACAGAAAAATCACTGCAATTAAAACTGAGTTTGAGCGAGCCAGCGATACAGGTGCAAGGTGATACCCTGCTATTGAGGCAGGCGGTCGGCAACCTGATTGAGAATGCCATCGCATTTTCACCCGCGGGCAGCATGATTGTCCTCATGGTCAGCAGACAAAACAGGACAGGTCAAATCACCGTACTAGATCATGGGGTGGGTATACCGGATTACGCGATGGAGAGAATCTTTGACCGGTTTTATTCGCTGGAAAGACCAGATGCTGCGAAGAGCACGGGCCTGGGTTTGCCATTTGTGCGCGAGGTTGCGTTATTGCATGGCGGGAGTGTGGCGGTATCGAACCGGGATGACGGCGGGGTTTGCGCTATGTTGAGTTTGCCGGATTAAATTACTTGGTTTACTTTTAGCTCATCGACTAAATGAGCTTTAATGAGTGGCGGAGTTTTGCGTAAAAGAATAACTACAGGTGGAATCTGGTTGGCTAAAGATCTTCATGCATTCGTCATAAAGTGCCATAGCTTTCTTTGTATTGAAGACGCCAGTTTTTTTGCTTTTATAGAATAGCTTATGGACGTCTGCCTATCTTTTTCAGACGGACTTATTGCACCCAACAGTGTAGACGATGGTTTGTTCGTTATTGTCTTGACGGATTGCGTTTCAACCAAGAAGCCTTGTTCGGACAAACTGTTGGCAAATGCTCGCATACTTGCTTCAGTGGATGAACTGAGGGAGTATTCCGAAGTCATCTCCCCCTTTTTTAGTGCAGCTTGCAAGATCTCATCCAAGGCCGGTGTGATCTCAGCCTGCGCTTAAAAAATAGAACTCACGCTAAATAGGAGAGCGCTTGTCAGTATTTTTTCATGTTTGATTTTGCCTCTGCTGTAGTCGTATTCGATCAAAATTAAGTTAATTGTTAATTATGAAATAAACACTTCATACAAAAAACTTCACACAAAACGCATCAACAGCGCACACAAGTTTTTTACAGTGGCGATTCCTACAATCCGGAGTTGCATATGCAAAAGACTTTATTTTTTAAGACGATGATGATCGGCATTCTTATGTTGCTGATTGGTGTGCCGTTGATGATGATTCAATCGACTATCTCCGAGCGCATGCGGTTTCGTGATGATGCTGTGCGTAGTATTGCGGCGGATTCCGTTAGTGAGCAGACTCTGCTGGGACCGGTACTAGTGTTGCCTTATTCCGAGACCTATGAAGAAGAGGAGCTGGTTGATCAGCTGACTAAGAAAACCGTCACGCGTAAATACACCTTGCAGCACCGGCATTATGTGTATCCGAACGAACTCAACGTGAATGGGACGATCGATACTGATCATCGTTATCGCGGTATTCATAAGGTACTGACTTACAGCGGCCAGCACAGTATTCACGGCGATTTTGTATTGCCTGTAATCGATCAGCTGATCAAAGACAAGCCAGCTTCGCAGTTGAATGTAGGAACGCCATTCATTGCGATGGGACTCAGTGATACGCGTGGATTACGAAATTTTCCGCGTATTCAATGGGGTGGAAAATCTTATGAATTTAAACAGGAGAGTAAGTTACGTTCTTTACAAACAGGTCTGCACGCACCACTCGAACCGATGGATTTAAAAGCCGCCAATACAGTCAAATTTAGCCTGGAATTATCGGTTGACGGCATAGAGCGTTTGCACTTCGTACCGATTGCTAAAAACAACCAAATTACGCTGGCGTCAAAATGGCCGCATCCGCAATTCGGCGGACGTTTTTTGCCCTCCCCCAAGGATCGTAAGATTGATCAGAACGGTTTCTCCGCAACCTGGGCTATTTCTGCTTTGTCGAGCGGAGCACAGCAGCAGATGACACGTCGCGAATCAGGTGCGACAACAACACCGGCGACTGATGAGGCTATGGCTGCTGTGCAAGCAGTGCCAGGGTTAGATAGTTTTAGTGTCACTTTTATTGAGCCGATCAATGTGTATTCTCAAGCGGACCGGGCGATTAAATATGGCATGTTGTTTGTCGCCTTAACCTTCGCTGCATTTTTCCTGTTCGAGGTTCTGAAGCAATTGCCCATACATCCGATTCAATATCTGCTTGTGGGTTTGGCGCTGTCTTTGTTCTTCTTGTTACTGGTCAGTGTGTCCGAACATATTCGTTTTATCTTTGCCTATCTGATGGCAAGTGGTGCGTGTATTTTTCTAGTGGGTTTTTACCTCAGCTATGTTTTACAAAGCTGGAAACGTGGCATGGGATTCGGTTGTGCACTGACCCTGTTATACGGCGCTTTGTTTGGTTTGCTGAGCTCTGAAAGTAATGCACTTGTGATGGGCAGTATTTTGCTGTTCGCTTTGTTGTCCGCCATCATGGTTATTACGCGCAAAGTAGATTGGTATCAATTGGGGAAAAGCGCGGCGGTCTGATTTACCTCGCCGTATACCGTATATCAACGGTATAGCGATGGAATGTCGATGAAATATTGACTTAATTACTTAACTCGTAGCGTCTATGAGCCTCGTAGCCTGTTTTCACGCCAGCAGGCCCATAGATGCTGCGGTACCCATCTAGTATTTTTTAAAATCTTATGAAAACCTGGCTTATTTCGTCATTCCGGCACGCTGCGTGGGCACCGTTCACCGTCTTCGTTTTTTATGCTGTCGCTGCCAAAACATTTAATGCTTACATACGTTTCCCCTGGCTAGACATGCCGACGCATTTTGCTGGTGGTATTGCGATGGCGTATTTTTATCTGATCGTGATTCGACACGCTCAGTTGCTGACTGGTGCGATACCGCTTGTGATTCAAGGATTGCTGTCTGTTGGTTTGACGGCGGTAACCGCAATTCTCTGGGAGTTTTTAGAATATCTGTCGGATATTGCGTTCGGTACGATGATGAATCTTGGTGTTGCAGATACGTTGTCAGATCTCTTTTTTGGTTTGTCCGGTGCTTGCCTGCTTGTCGTTGCCTTGTCCTTTTTTATCTACGGTGAAACAGGCATTCGGTCTGACCGGGAGAACTAAAATCATGCCAACCATCTTGACGCATACGGCAGTGCCGCTGGCATTGGGTATCGGCTTAGGGAGCAAAAAAATTAGCCGGAGCCTGTTAGTTGCCGGGATAGCCGGTGCGATTTTGCCCGATTTCGACGTTGTGGGTTTTCGCTTGTATATTGCGTATGGAGACCTGTTCGGGCATCGCGGTTTCACGCATTCCATGTTATTTGCCTTGTGCATCGCTTTAATTGCGACGACCCTTGCTCGGACTCTGCACAGCGGACGCCGGAGCACATTGTGTTTTGTCGGTATTTGCACACTGTCACATGGCTTGCTCGATATGCTCACGAATGGGGGACTGGGTGTCGCTTTGTGGTCGCCGTTTTTGAATGATCGATTATTTTCAGCCTGGCGCGTGATCGAGGTATCACCAATCGGGCTCCGCCGTATCATGAGCGGTCGCGGTGTTGAGGTGATTTATTCAGAATTGCGCTGGGTGTGGTTACCTGCTTCGCTTATTTGTCTGTGCCTGATATTTTATCGCCGGATAAATAAAATGACGTCTGAAAATATAATTAGGTGATTAAGAAGTAAACGTGTATATTCCGTCTCGTACTTGCATCAAGTTGTCATATTGTTGGTCCCAATTCTGCATGGCTGTTCCTCTAGTCGTTCTGTTTTATTTCCTCCGGTTTCATCTCTTGGTTTCAAGTGCCTCTCAGGCAAGCTAGCCTATATTTAAAATAAAAGGAAATAACATGAGCACGCAAACAGGCATAGTCAAATGGTTCAATGATGCTAAGGGCTTCGGCTTTATCACACCAGATGCAGGTGGTCCGGATTTATTCGCCCACTTTCAAGACATCCAGTCTTCCGGCTTTAAGAGTCTGTCCGAAAATCAACGCGTTTCCTACGAAGCTGCTGTTGGTCCTAAAGGCGACAAAGCTGGCAATATTCAAATTCTTTCTTAATTAATGGCAGCGGCGATCACTGGTCGCCGGGCAGCAGATTAAGTAGTCGTCTTGCCGTGATCATTTTTAATCAGTAATACCGGCCGCTGGCACTATGCAGATAGCATGGGCTGGCGGTGAAAAAAGATTGTCACAGCAGGACAAAGATTTCACGAGTTAGAACAAGATCGTAAGCTTGATTTCTAATGCGCAGAGGAATTCTTACCGGCTAGTAGCACCACGCAGATAGCATGGGTTATTGGGAAATGGTTTAGTTCTTCAGTGAGTTGTCACCGCAGCGAAAATTCGTGCTGGCATGAGGTCAGCGCTGATTTTCAAACGTGCATCAATTCTAACCGGCCGTGCCAGTGAATTATCAGTGGCACCGGAAAATGGTTTAGTTGATTTGTGAAATAAAAACATTCGTTCTACCGTCAACATATTCGCAAGGATATGGATAAGCAGTAAAAAGCGACTCAATCCGTTAATGGCACCGCGCAGATAGCACGGGTTGTTGACCTAGCCAGTGGCACCACGCAGATAGCATGGGTTGCTGGTGAGTCGTTGCAATGAATGGTAAGCCCGCTTTTGGCGGGCTTTTTGCGTTTTTAGACTGAATACAATTGAAGCGAAATGACGCAAGAAGTGAATTAAAAAAAAGCAAAGCAAAAACCAAAGCAAAAACCAAGCAGCGAATTGCTAAGGCTATTTTGCGGCTTCTTTTTCTTGCAGCGAGCGCCACATGACTTTGCCGGTACCTGACTTGGGCAGACTGTCGACAAATTCTACAAACTTCGGCACCTTATATGCCGCCATTTTTTCATGCGCCCAGGTCATGATGTCCTCGGCGCTGACGTCGACACCGGGTTTTTTGACGACGACTGCTTTGACGGTTTCACCCCGATAGGCGTCGCGGGCGGCGATGATGCAGCACTCTTGTATCGCTGGGTGCTGATACATCATGGATTCAACTTCGGCTGGCCAGACTTTAAAGCCGCTGGCATTGATCATGCGTTTGAGCCGGTCGGTAAAAAAGAAGAAACCTTCTTCATCCATATATCCTAAATCACCGCTGCGGAAGAAGCGCTTGCCATCAAGGTCGGCAAACGATTCTTTGGTTTTTTGCGGGTCATTCCAATATCCCTGAAAGACATGCGGGCCGTTGATCCAGATTTCACCGGTCTCACCCTGTTTTACTTCTTGCAGCGTCGTCGGATCGACGATCCGTGAGTCCGTGTTGAAGTGTGGAATTCCCAGGCACTGTTGTTTCATGCGTTGCGGTGGATTCAGGTGGGATGGTGCCATCGTCTCTGACAAACCATAACCTTCCATATAGGTTTGACCCGATAGCTCCAGCAGCTTTTGTGCGATAGCCGCTGGCATTGCTGCACCGCCGCCTGAGACCCGGTTCATACCGGAAATATCGTATTCGGCGAGTCGCGGATTCGACAGGAAGTCGATCATCATCGACGGCACCAGCGTCCAGTTGGTCACCTTGTAGCGCGTGATGAGTTGGCCTGCAACATCGCGATCCCAGCGCGGCAGTATGACCAGCGCACCGCCGCAAAATATCATGCTGTTCATTACTGATTGCATACCGGTAACGTGAAAGAACGGTAGCACGGCGAGTGCAACATGGGTCGGTACGATAGAGCCAGACCAGACCGGACTGGCCGCAATATTAAACATCACCGAGCGATGCGTGTGGATGCAACCTTTTGGCTTGCCGGTCGTGCCTGAGGTGTAGGGCATACACGCCAGATCGTCGGGTGTCGCCAGATGCGGGCCAACTTGATGCTCTGCCCGGCTGCCTTGCGCAATCGCGTCTTTCCATGTGGTGACACCTGTTTGCACTGCTACATCACGCGGCGCGCGGACAAAGTCCGGTACCGTCAATGTGGTGTCTGTGGTCAGATGGTCGGAGTAAGTGGCGACGATCGCATGTTTTAACCCCGTACTGCCAACCAGAGGTTGCAGGCGGGAGAAAATTTCTTGTGACGCAATCGCGACTTTCGCACCGCTATCGTCGATGTAATGAGCGAGTTCATCGGTCATCAGCATAGGATTGACTGGCACCACCATCGCATCGGCGCGCATGATCGCGTAATACGCGATGATGAACTGAGGTGAGTTCTGCATATCGAGCAAGACGCGGTCGCCGCGTTGCACGCCACAGGTTTTTTGCAGATAGCCCGCCAGAGCCAGCACTTCTGCATGTAACTGAGCATACGTCAGTACACTGTCATAAAAAATAATCGCAAGTTTGTCTGGATAGCGCAGGGCAGCAATGTGCAGATTGGTATAGACGCTGGTTTCCGGTGCGATCAGATGATATGGCAGACCAGGTGGCCAGTGCGCATAGTGCTTGGTGTTCATGTCTTGTCTCCGTTGGGATGTTGCTTTTAGAGTGCTGCCCCTAAGTCCCATTTTGGCACGAGCGTTCGTAAATTACAACGACGTATTGATATCGCTCCGGATGGCTGGCCGGAATGTAAAAAATCTTGGCCTGGCCGACACCGGGTTTAACTACGGATCGATTAAAGTTACAATGAAATAGCTAACAAGCAGCAATCTTTTCAGACGGAGTCTATGTGGTGTCAGTTTTTTTCCGAATTTTCGCGCTCATTTTATTGATCAGTGTCGCTGCATGTGGCGGCGGCTCCTCCGGTTCTGGCGGCGGCGCGGGCAGTTCGCCGATTGCGATTGCATTTGCCGGCCCTGCTTCTGTGAGTACCGGCGATCCCCTGACTTTTACTGCCAGCGTCAGCAGCAGTGCGGCGGCGATCAGCTCGGTGACCTGGCGTATAGAAGCCCTGACACTGGATGCCGCAGCCTTAGCCGCCTCATCCAATACCGATTGCAAAGTCGCGACCAAAAGTACTACTGGCAGTGACTGGAGCTGCGTCGTCAGCCTGACCCCGCCCGCTAAACTGACCGCAGATTACACTTACAAACTCACCGTCACGGTGGTGGATGCAAAAAATAATTCAACGTCCAGCAGCACGAACCTGGTCGTATTGAAAGAAGCCTCAGTCACGCTCAATCCGGCTGTCAAGGTTGCAGCAAATTCAGAAGTAACCTCGGGCAGTAAGGCAACACTCAGCTGCAGCGGCAGTGGTGGCACAACAAATACCGGGGTGTATGCGTATCAATGGGTGATCAGCGATGCGGCGAATCTGACTCTGAAAATCACGTCGGCAAGCAGCGCCGTAACCGACTTCACGGCACCTATCGTGACGACGCCAACGGTGGTCAAGTTTGAATGCCGCGTTACCGATGATAAGCCGAGAACCGGTACCGCCATTCAGACAGTTACGATTAATCCCGTCATCAAGCCGACCATCGTGCCGATTTCGTATAGCGGTGGCGTAGCGCAAGCAGGTGCTGCCGTATCACTGGATGGCAGTAAAACTATGCGGTTTGATGTGAA
Source organism: Undibacterium sp. Rencai35W (assembly GCF_049340185.1). Classification (NCBI taxonomy): domain Bacteria; kingdom Pseudomonadati; phylum Pseudomonadota; class Betaproteobacteria; order Burkholderiales; family Oxalobacteraceae; genus Undibacterium; species Undibacterium sp. Rencai35W. Next base: position 479,851 of record NZ_JBMPPC010000004.1, on the reverse strand, counting down.
TGGTAATCAGGTCACGACTGGCGCGATTTATTATTTATGGACGCAAAAATCAGGGCCTGCAGTCAGCATTGTCAACGCGAACAGTGCGATTGCTACCGTTGCTTTACCTAGTGATATCGTGACCAAGACTACCTTCCTGTTCACCCTGAACGTATCGAACGCTCCTATCGACGCCAGTGGCAATTCGACTGAGCCGGTACAACAGGTGGATGTTGTGTATTTTGTTGACAGTCTGCCGCCATTGTCGATTACTTCGTATGTACCGACCCAGACCGTGGCGTCCGGAAATAATGTCACGTTGACTGCGGCTACACCATCTGCTGCGACGGGGCATACGGTGTATTACAGCTGGACCCAGATCTCAGGACCTAGCGTCGTATTAGCGAGCGCAAGTTCTAGCAATGCGGGTTTTATTGCCCCGACGGTGACCTCGAAGACCTTATTAGTATTCCGCGTCAGTGCGAGTTATCAGCCAATTACGGCGGCAAACCCTGGCTCAGTGTCTACGGATGTGTTGGTACAGGTGACGCCGTAATATACGGACTCCGACAGTGACACGACGCGGACACTGAGAATGACAATCATGCGTCACCTGAACACTGTTTTACCTAATTGAATTGTTTTTAATTCTGAACCGAACTTAGTTTTTCCTCAGCGAATCGGGATGGTTTTTTAATCCCAGTTCGCGTTGTCTGGACAAGGTTCTGGTGGCCACAAAAATTTCGCGCAGAAAATAGACAAAGCTGCCGATCAACGCAAGAATGCCGCCGACAAACAGAGCGGCAATCAGCTTATCCAGACGCAGATCCGTCGCATCTCCCATAAACAAGGTCGCAATGACCAGACAGATCAGCAGGCCGCACGCGGTACTCAGCGTGATCGCACGGTTGATCAGGTGAGAACGTTCATAAAGCTCATTCAATTCTTCGCGTAGCCCCGGTTTGTCGATGGCGCTGGCATCGGCTTGAAAGACATCCTCCAGCCGGCGCGAGCGGTCGATAATCCGTGCCAGACGATTCGTCAACACAGTGAGATTGGTACCGACACCAGTGAGTAAAAATACCGGCGCAATCGCGAGCTGAATAATATGGCTGACATCGCCTAGTTGTAAGTTGATCACAGTGATTCCGTGTAGTGGTAAAGACGGTTGAAGACGATGCGCAATTTTAGCAGCCTTGAGTTTGCATCGTGCTTTTGCTGAGCCAGAAGGCAAAAAATGCTGACATTGCGTGAATAAGGTGTCTAACGCGAACAGGCACAAACAGTACAAACATTACGAATAGTACGACAGCACTAATACCACTATTAGCGAACGACATTCGTCGAATACCCAGTAAGCCCGTCATGAGTCTGTAACATCGTACAACTAAGATACCTCTTCCCTAAGACCTGTTGACCAATAGCAACTAATGGCAACTAATAGCAACCAAAGAGGTATTCTTATGCAAGACAGATTCACGACCCGACAACTCCCGCCGGTATCTCTGACGTCTCTGGTATTGGCGATCAGCACCGCACTGGCGCTGGCTGGCTGCGGTGGCGGTACAAATCAGGCGGAAGTCCCGTTGACGGTTCCAGCCGCGCCGCTTGATCAGGGTTTTGTGGATACGGCACCCGTCGCTGCATCGGTACCGGCTTTTGTTGATAATGTTGCGAGCAATCAGCGTGGCGATGCGCGTTATGCGACGCTCAGCACCAATGCCGGGGTGCGCGTACTGGCCGGTTTTAAAGATATCTGGCAACCCCTGACCGAGATCGTCGATGCTGGTGTCACGGCTCCTGCGGTCGGAAGTTTTCCTGCTGTAGTGCCTTCAGTCTGGACGGGTTTGCCAAATGACGGTACTGCGGGCGGCACGATACTTAATACGTCCGTCCATAATGCGAATATCCAATACGTTGTCGCAGCAACGCTTGCGCGCACTCCGGCGCAAGAGACCGCGGCCTATCTGGATGACCGTCGTGGCAAGGGATATAGCGTGACTGATGGCATGGGACCGCTGACAAGCGCCTGGCGCACAGTCGCACAGCAGACCACCAGTATTACCGCAATCGCAGCAGATGCCACCAGCGTGTTGTATAACGACAGCGGTAACAACACGGGTGTTGGCGGCAGTGCCAACGCGACATTTGGTAACGTGGTCGACTTCGTCAATTTGATGAGTACCAATGGCTCAACCGAACCAGCCAAGCGTTTTTATAAATACGCCCGCCCTTATCGCTGGAGTAACAGTGTTGTCGTTGTCCCCGCTCTGGTGCCGGCAAAAAGCGCAACGCCTGCCACGGACGGCGGTTTTACCAGTGGTCATGCGGCGGAAGCCACACGCGATACCGTCGCAATGGCATACGCCGTACCTGAGCGTTTTCAGGAAATTCTGACCCGTGGTCTGGAGCTAGGTGAAAACCGCATTCTGGCAGGCATGCACTCACCGCTGGATGTTATTAGCGGCCGCATACAGGGGCAGGCTGTCGTTGCTTCCAACTTGTTTGATTCTGCCAATGCAGCAAAAAAAGGTGCGGCAGTCGCGCAGGCACATAGCGCTCTGATCGCACAGACCGGCACTAGCGCCGATACGTTTAATGCTTTTGCGCATTCCGCTAGCCTGGACAATGATCGCTTCGCCGATTATGCGACTAACAAGGCAAATTATCTGCGTCGCATGACCTATGGTTTTGCACCGATTGGTGCTACTACGGCACCTGCTGTTGTGCCGAAAGGCGCGGAGGTCTTGCTGGAAACCCGCCTGCCTTATCTGAGCGATGCGCAGCGTCGTGTGGTGCTGAAAACAACCGCGATTGCATCGGGCTATCCGGTGATGGACGATGCAGAGGGTTGGGGGCGACTGAATTTATTTGCGGCGGCTGATGGCTACGGCACGTTCACCGGCAATGTGGTGGTACTGATGGATGCGAGCCAGGGTGGCTTCAGTGCAGCAGATAGCTGGCGCAACGATATTTCCGGCACGGGCAAATTGATCAAGCAAGGTAGCGGCGTTTTAAAACTGACAGGTAATAATAGCTGGACCGGTGGAACAGAATTAACCGCTGGTGTGCTGCAGGCTGATGCGGCGTCGGCCTTAGGTAAGGGCGACGTGTATGTCAGTGGCGGTACGCTGATCAGCAACGCGGCGGCTGCGGTAACCATTGTCGGCAAATACACGCAACTGAGCGGTTCAAGTCTGGAGCTGAATGTAGGTAGTGCCCAGCAAGGCAGACTGACGGCTACCGGCCTGGTCACGATTGCTGGTGGCGCGTTGCATATCAAATTCCAAAGCGGGTATAAGCCAGCGGCGGGCGATACGTTGACGATCATTACTGCCGCAAGTTTTAAAGGCAAATTCACCAGTGTCGTCGTGGACGGTTTTACGGCAACACCGGTTTATACCGACACCGGAATGCAAGTACGTCTGGGAATTTAACAAGATCTGCAAACTCATTTCGCCACATCATTGCATCGCGGCGAAATGAGTGCTGATTTGCGCAAGCTCAACTAACAGCGAAGCGCTTGTCGCATCTTTGGGCTGTGATGCACACATTTGCGCAAAATCCGACATACTCCTGATTATCTGCACTCTCTCAGGGGAAATACATCATGGCTGAAACCATCCGCATGCCCGCCATCTTCTTTGGTCACGGCAGTCCAATGAATGCGCTGGAAGATAATCGCTACACCAAGGCCTGGCGCGGCTTTGCCGAGCGCTTCCCGCGACCGCAAGCGATTCTGGCGATCTCGGCGCACTGGACCACTTATGGCATCGGCGTGACGGCGATGGCGGCGCCACCGACGATCCATGATTTTGGCGGGTTCCCGCAAGCTTTGTTTGACATGCAGTACCCGGCACCCGGAGATCCTGCACTGGCAGCCAAAATTGCGGATCATCTGGCGCCTCTGCCCGTGCAGCTTGATCAGCAATGGGGACTTGATCACGGCACCTGGTCGGTGCTGATCAAGGCGTATCCGGCTGCCGATATTCCGGTGCTGCAACTGAGTCTGGATATGAATCAGCCTGCGGCCTTTCATTTTGAACTGGGTAAAAAACTCGCGGCTTTACGCGAACAAGGCGTCATGCTGATCGGCAGCGGCAATGTCGTGCACAATCTGCGTCGCATGGATCCGCGTTCAAGCGGATATGATTGGGCAATACGGTTTAACGACGCGATGCGTCAGGCGATGCTGGACGGGGATTTTGATCAGATCGTGAATTATCAGACACTGGGTCAGGATGCGAGCTTGTCGGTGCCTACATCGGAACATTTTTTACCGCTGCTGTATGTGCTGGGCGCTAAATCTGCCGATGACAAACTTGAGATCGCAACCGAGGGGATGGAGCTCGGCGCGATCAGCATGATGTCGGTTCTGGTGTCCTGAGTCGGCGAGATACTTAGTAAAAACAGGATACTCCCCTGTTTGCATGGTAAATAATGCCTTAATCCGCACTGTTTATAAGCTAATACTATAAATACTAGATGGGAGTATTTAGTATTTCTTACCTATAGCATCGCGCTGTAAGTTGCGTTTGCAGAATGGCTAAATTGCGTAATTGTTATAGCGCTGGCTTCGCCGGTAGTATCAGTTGCACTTCCAGCCCGCCCTCGCGCAGATTTTTCAGTTGCACACTGCCGCCATGTTGCTGGGCGATATTTTGTGCAATCGTCAGACCAAGACCGGTACCGCCGGTATCACGTGAGCGCGACGTCTCGGTGCGATAAAACGGCTCAAACACTTTTTCTAACTGATCCTCGGGAATGCCGTTGCCTCCGTCGCGTATCAGTACGTGCATGAGTTTTTTACCGGCCTCATTGCTGGTCTCTAAACTCACTTTGGCGAACTGACCGTATTTCACGGCATTGTCGATCAGGTTGGTCAGACAGCGGCGCAGAGCTTGTGGTCGCGCCATGACGGTAATGCCGGATTTGCCGAAAAAGCTCACGTCCTGTCCCGCATCTGCGGCGTCGCTACAGACGCTGTCGAGCAGTGAGTCAAGATCCATCGGACGCAGCGCTTCATTGCTGTCCATGCTGCGCGCCAGATCCAGTCCTTCTTTGACCATGGTTTGCATGGCCGATAAATCGCCGATCAGCTTATCGCGCAATTCGGTGTCGCCGACTTTTTCCAGACGCAGACGCAAGCGGGTCAGCGGGGTTTGCAAATCGTGCGTGATCGCCGCCAGCATATGTGTGCGCTGCTGAATGTGCTGGCGTATCCGCGATTGCATCGAATTAAAGGCTCTGGTCGCCTGCAAAATTTCAGTCGTGCCATCTTCAGGCAAAGCAGGACGGTTGATGTCGTTACCCAGATCGGTGGCGGCCTGCGCCAGCTGTTTTAAAGGCCGGATCGTCATCCGCGATACCAGATAGGCCAGCACGGCAATACTCAGCAGGAACAGCAGCAAGTACAACACGAAATCCGGTCGTAACGGCGGCAAAGGACCACGTGGCGGCAATACTGTCAGGCGCAGAGCGGTACCATCATGCAGGGTAATGCCGAGTTCTTCACAGGGCCCGCGTGTGGTGCGCGCTTCCGCTGGCAGATTGGTGCATCCTTCTGAATTTGGCGGCAAAGACAGCACGCGAAAAGTCTTGCCCAGCCGTTCACTCAATGCCGCTGCATAGGCCGAACGCGGCGCTTCGGTCGAACTCGTTATTGGTAAATTTGTCACGCGCAAACCTAGCCGCGGTGCCGTCGTCAGGAATGCTTCACGGCTGGCTTCGGGCAAGGCATCCATCGCCAGCACCAATTGTTCGGCACGTTCTACCGCACGTGAATCGCGAAACTGCTCGATGGTCTTTTGCCGCTCACCGAACGCCAGCCACCAGGTCAATACCGTGGAGCTGACGACACCGAGCAGGAGTATGCCGAAAATGCGGCTAGACATCGATTTCATGATCTTCATGCGCCGTGTTCCGCAGTGACGGTGACGGATAAGACATAGCCGCCGTTACGCACGGTTTTAATGATCTGTGGAGAACGTGCATCCTCGCGCAGCTTCTGGCGCAGACGGCTGATCTGAATATCGATCGAGCGGTCAAACGGATCGGCATCGCGGCCATGCGTCATGTTCAGCAACTGATCGCGGTTCAGAATCCGGTTCGGATGATCAAGGAAAATAGTCAGCATACGGAATTCAGCCCCCGACAGAGCGATCACCATATCGTCAGGACTAATCAGATGGCGTGCGGTCAAGTCGAGTGTCCAGTCGGCAAATTTCAGTCGCTGAATCTGCTCACCGTTACTGCCTAGCGTCGCAGACTGGGTACGGCGCAATACGCTACGTATGCGTGCCAGTAATTCGCGTGGCTCAAAAGGTTTTGGCAGATAGTCGTCGGCCCCCATTTCCAGACCCAGAATCCGGTCCAGCGGCTCGCTGCGGGCGGTCAGCATGATCACCGGCATACTTGATTTGGCGCGCAGGTTGCGGCACAGAGTCAGTCCGTCGTCGCCAGGCAGATTCAGGTCGAGTACTACCAGATCGATCTGATTACTATCCAGCGTAGCCCACATGGCATTGCCATCGGCTGCCATCATGGTGCTGTAACCATGTCCGTCCAGATAATCCGCCAGCAGGCTGCGAATGTCGCGATCGTCATCAACGATCAAAATTTTGCTTGAAGTATCCATGGTTCTCATTATGACCGTCTGAAGTTAGCGTAGAAATGGATTTTGTATCGACTTGTTATGATAAACCCTTGTGGAAACAATGCGAAACACGCGGGTCGCATATTCACCGGAGTTGTTACAGTGCGATACAAAGCAGCTAGGTACCGACACTTGCCGGTTACATCATTGATCCAACATACGTTCCATGTGCAGGGCACATAAAGTTTGCGATGAACACCAGAGCGCGTTATTGCTAAAAAAGCTCACCCTATTCACTGGCAAACTTTGACACCAATGCATCGATACCCATGCATCCAATTACCACGTGAGGAAATAATGAAAACAATGAAAAAACCACTGATGCTCGCTTTGACGGCGATCTCCCTGAGTATGACCAGCGCTGTATTTGCACAGTCTGCCCCATCTGCACCGCCGCCGCCACCTATGCATGATAAAGGTGGCATGGATCACGCCAAGTGGGGCGAAAAAATGCAAGAGCGTATGGCCAAGCATCAGGCAGAACTGCATGACAAGCTGAAACTCAGCGCAGCGCAAGAACCTGCCTGGAAAACGTTTATCGACGCGGTCAAACCACCGGCAGGCACGCCGCCAATGCGTCCAGATCCGAAAGAGATGGACAAGTTAAGCACACCAGAGCGCATGGAAAAAATGCTGGGCATGATGAAGGATCGTCAGACCAAAGCCGAAGCGCATCTGGCAGCGTTGAAAACTTTTTACGGCGTACTGACTCCGGAACAGAAAAAAACTTTCGACGAAAGCCATCGTCACATGCATCACCGCATGGGCGGCGAGATGGAACATGGTATGCGTCGTCCTATGGGACATGACGGCAAACCGGATCAGCCGATGATGGACAAAAAATAAGCAAGGATCGCTGGTAAGCATGCCAGCAAACCTTGTCAGCAAAGATTGTCAGCGCTAGTGTTGAATGTCACTCATCATCGTCATTCATCAACGCTACTCATCAACTGCTACTAGCTGCTGAATAAAAAACTCCACCAGACTGCCGCATGCGGTGTTTTGGTGGAGTTTTTATTTGGTCGGAAGAACTTTGCCTGACCGGATGGGCGAGCTGTCCAGCTTCTCTCCGGCACACCACAACATCATGTCAACGGATGCCAGAGAAAAGCTGATGCAGTCTTTAAGCCAGATCGAAACGATCCAGATTCATTACCTTGGTCCAGGCGGCTGCAAAGTCATTGACGAATTTCTGCTGAGAATCGCTTGATGCATACACTTCTGCCAAAGACCTTAGCTGTGAGTTAGAACCAAAGACCAGATCTACCACGGTGCCAGTCCACTTGATGTCGGCCGTACCAGCGCTTGTCCGGTCGCGGCCTTCCAGTACGCCGGCCGATGTGGCGGACTTTTGCCACTTCGTGCCCATGTCGAGCAGATTCACGAAAAAGTCATTGGTCAGAGTCTCAGGTCGCTTGGTGAATACGCCGTGTTTGGCATGTCCGACATTCGCATCCAGAACGCGCAAACCGCCGATCAGCACGGTCAGCTCAGGAGCAGTCAGTCGCATCAATTGGGCTTTGTCTACCAGCAGCTCAGCCGCATGCGCTTCAAGACCTTTACGGATGTAATTGCGGAAGCCATCTGCAATCGGTTCCAGTACCGCGAACGACTCGACATCGGTCTGATCCTGTGAGGCATCCGTACGACCTGGAGTGAACGATACTTTTACATCATGCCCCGCCTTTTTAGCCGCAGCTTCTACCGCAGCAGATCCGCCCAGCACGATCAGATCGGCGAGAGAGATTTTCTTGCCTCCGGATTGTGCTGTATTGAAGTCGTTCTGGATTGCTTCGAGTTTCGCCAGTACCGTTGCCAGTTCTACCGGTTGATTGGCTTCCCAATCCTTTTGCGGTGCCAGGCGAATACGTGCACCGTTTGCACCACCGCGTTTATCACTGCCTCGGAAGGTGGAGGCGGATGCCCATGCGGTATTCACCAATTGAGAGATCGACAGACCAGAGGCTAGCAGCGTCGCTTTCAGCGCACTTACATCCTGTTCATCGACCAGTTTGTGATCCACTGCCGGAACCGGATCTTGCCAGATCAGTTCTTCTTTTGGTACCAGTGGGCCGAGATAACGGGTAATCGGTCCCATATCGCGATGTGTCAGCTTGAACCAGGCACGGGCAAATGCATCCGCGAATTCGGCCGGGTTTTGCATGAAACGGCGTGAGATTTTTTCGTAAGCCGGATCCATGCGCATCGCCATATCCGCTGTGGACATCATCGGTGCATGACGGATAGCTGGATCATGGGCATCGGGCACGGTGCCAGCACCAGTGTCACCTTTGGGCTTCCATTGATGTGCGCCGGCAGGGCTCTTGGTCAACTCCCATTCATAGCCGAACAGCGTTTCAAAATAGCCGTTGTCCCACTTGATCGGATTTGGTGTCCAGGCACCTTCCAGGCCGCTGGTGATGGTGTGCACACCTTTGCCACTACCAAAACTGTTTTTCCAGCCCAGGCCTTGTTCTTCAATGTCCGCACCTTCTGGTTCTGCGCCGACATATTTACCCGGGTCAGCCGCGCCGTGGGTTTTACCAAAGGTATGACCACCGGCAGTGAGCGCGACGGTTTCTTCGTCGTTCATCGCCATGCGGGCAAAGGTGTCACGGATGTCGCGGGCTGAACCGAGCGGGTCTGGGTTACCGTTCGGACCTTCAGGGTTCACGTAAATCAAACCCATCTGCACAGCGGCGAGTGGGTTTTCCAGATCGCGATCGCCGGTATAGCGCTGGTCTCCCAGCCATTTACCTTCAGGTCCCCAGTAGATATCTTCTTCCGGTTCCCAGATATCCGGACGGCCACCAGCAAAGCCAAAAGTCTTGAAGCCCATCGATTCCAATGCCACGTTACCTGTCAGGACGAACAGATCTGCCCATGACAGATTGCGACCGTATTTTTGCTTGATCGGCCAAAGCAAGCGACGCGCCTTGTCCAGATTGCCGTTATCAGGCCAGCTGTTCAACGGTGCGAAGCGCTGTGAGCCGGAGCCTGCGCCACCGCGACCATCGGCGATACGGTAAGTACCCGCGGCATGCCACGCCATACGGATGAAGAAAGGACCATAGTGACCATAGTCGGCTGGCCACCAGTCCTGTGAATCTGTCATCAGCGCGGTCAGGTCTTTAACAACGGCGTGCAGATCAAGTTTTTTAAAGGCTTCAGTGTAATTAAACTCTTCGCCCATAGGATCGGATTTGGCGGAGTGCTGGTGCAGGATATTAAGTTTGAGTTGATTCGGCCACCAATCCGCATTGGCTGGCGCACCTCTGGCGACGGTATTTTTAGCGGCACCACCTGAGAACGGGCATTTTGCTTCGTTTGACATGCGTATCTCCTTAAATTGATTAAAAATTTATTACCAAACTGATTCTAGGGGTCGATTGATGATAGATCAATTCAATTTAAATTATGAAGTCAATTGGTATTTGCTATGACTCTTATGATTCAAGACAGTTATTGTCAAACCGGAGCCATCCCATGCGTTCATGCCATGCAGCATAGTCTTATTTGTTTCATCTGATGCAGATAAAGCGGGACAGGCCTGCTGACGTGAGTACCGGGCTTACCGCCAGTTGCTGAGCCAGTCTTTTAACTGATCCTCGACCATTGGTCGTGCAATGAAAAATCCCTGCCCCTCATGGCAACCCATGGTGCGCAAGACATCCCAGTGGTGTTCGGTTTCTATGCCCTCGGCGATGACATGCAGGTTCAGTTTTTTTCCTAATTGCGTTATCAGTTCGGCGATTCTTGGTCCTTCCGGCGTATCGATCTGATTGACAAATGCCCGGTCGATTTTGAGGCGATCGACTGGTAATTTATCGAGATAACTCAGCGAAGAAAAACCGGTGCCAAAATCATCAATTGCAATTTGTACGCCGATTTTTTTGAGTTTGGTGAGAGACTCTTCAAATACATTGACGCCCGCCATCGTGACGGATTCGGTGATTTCCAGTTCCAGGCTGTGCGGACTAAGGCCGCTGTCACGTAAGGCGGTTTCTACGACGGAAATAAAATCCGGCTGACGAAACTGAATCACCGAGACATTCACACCAATTTTATCCGGCGCAGTACCGGCGCGTTGCAGGCGCACCATGGTAAAACAAGCCGTCCGCAGCACCCAGGCACCCAGGCTGATGATCAGGCCGGAATGCTCTGCCAGCGGGATAAAATCGCCAGGCGGAATCATGTGTCCTTCATCGGTACGCCAGCGTATCAGCGCTTCCAGTCCCGTTATTTTGCGGGTGTGCAGATCGACTTGTGGCTGATACATCAGGAACAAACGTTCGGCATCAAAGGCTTTGTGCAAATGCTGCATCAGGCGCGCGCGCTCCCGGATTTCCACGCCCATTTCGCGGGTAAAAATAGTATAGCTGCCGCGTTGATGACCCTTGGTGCGTTTGAGCGCAATACTTGCGTCTTTTAAGACGTCAGCACCGTCACTCTCATAACCTTGCAGAGCGACCATGCCGATCGACATGGATACCGCATGCGCGGTGTCTTCGATGATGAAGGGCTCGGCAAATACCTGTTTCAGCTTATCCGGATGTAATACGCTTTCCAGCCCCAGCAGACCAAATACATCGCCGGAGATCCGCGCCAGAAAGTTTGTATCACCGAGATCCGTGCGCAGGCGATCGGCAACGGCTTTCAATAACAGGTCACCATAATGATGACCGAGTACATCATTGATTTCAGCAAAATCGTCAATATCAATCAGCGCAACCAGGGCGCGATTTGATTGCGCCTGATGCAGTGCCAAGTCAATCTGTTCTATGAATTTTAGCCGGTTCGGCAGCATCAGTAGCTGATCGCGATAGGCATGTACTTTGAGCTGACTGACCAGGCTCAGATTATCCAGGCAGACACCGAGATTCGAGCAAAACACTTCTAGCAATTGCTGATCGATTTCGGACAGTGCATAAGGTAAATCGATATACGCCGCTAAGGGGCGATTACCCTGACCGGAAAAGAACAAGGTCATATCGTGTTCACCAAACAGAGGTACACGATGTGTCAGCACATATTGCAGGGATTCCCGGATTTTTTTATCGCCAATCGCATCGATAGAGCAATTCATCAAGCCGCTGTAATGACCCGCCGAAGCGATCACACTAAAACGTGGGTTATTGCCTGTGTGATCAAGCTCATCGGCTTGCGCGCACAACAGCCCCTCGGGCGGCACACCACACAGAGCGGCGATCTGCGTAATCACCCCTGCTGCGAATGCCTGTATCCCGTGTTCTACCGTGAATGAGGCACTGGACGTAATAATCTGATGCAGTCCACGACGGCTTGCATCGATGGTGCGTATCTGTTCATACGAACGGATCGCGGCGGTCAGTGCCGTGAGTAACTTTTTGCGCGTCAGCTCGCTTTTGGTTTTGTAGTCGTTGATATCGTAATCGCGGATGGCCTCTTCTTCGGGCGCATAGCCGGGCTGACCAGTGCGTAAGATGATGCGGGTATCGCGCCATTTCAATTCATCCCGGATAAAGCTGACAAGCTCCAGACCGGCATGTTCGGTTTCCATCACGACGTCGAGCAGCACGACGGCGATATCACTGTGCTGGGCGAAGACGTCGCGGGTTTGTTTTTTGGAATAGGTGTGGATAAATTCCAGCGGGCGATTCAGAATTTTGGTATCGAGCAGGGCGAACTTGGTGGTGTGATGCACATCCTCATCATCGTCAACGATGGCGATTTTCCAGGTGCGCAAATTCGGTGGGGAAACCTCATGGTGGTCTTCCAGGATGACCAACTCGTCATCCGGATCACCTGGCATCGTAGACATGTTTCCCCCGCTGAAAGGATTAGGAAATGATGTTTTAAAAGATTATTTGAATGACATGTAAATCAGTAATTCCTAGTATATCCGATAAGCCCGGCCTGCCCATCACAAAAGTCGGTTGTCATGCATAGCGGCGATATGCATCCAGACCAAGTCCCGCGCCAATGCTACCGAACAAGTCTCCTTCGACCTTTTTAGCATCCGGCACGATCGCGCTGATGCGATCACGCAGACCACGCACGCCACTCGATCCCCCGGTAAAAAACACGGTATCGACCTCATCAGGACTGACATCCGCCAGAGACAGCACCTGACTGACAGTGCTGCCAATTTGCCCGGTCAGATGCTGGATCGATTGTTGAAAACCTGCCTGATCAAGACTCAGGATGCAAGGCTCCGTGGGCCGCACCTTGCCACGCAGGCGTTCCAGTGCCAGCTCTATCGTGGCATTGCCGGACAATTGTATTTTGGCTTCTTCAGCCTGGATTGCCAGCCAGTGACCGTCACGTTGTTCGATCAGATGCAATAAGCGTTCAAAGCGCAGTCGGGTTTCTGCTTCCCCGATATCGCGGTAAACATCTTGCAATTCGCGCCAGACTTTTTGGGTGTAAGTCAGATTGATTGTGTGCCAGGTGGCGAGGTTGAAGTAATAACTCGATGGAATATCACTGCTGCTCGCCAGTCGCCCGCCCAGACCCAGCAACGGCATGATGTGAGCCAGGCTTAGGTATTTATCAAAATCAGTACCGCCGATATGTACACCGCCATTTCCCAGAATATCGTCGTAGCGGTCGATGCGGTGTGCACGTTCCGGTGCCAGCCTGACCAGAGAAAAGTCTGACGTACCACCGCCGATATCGGCGATTAAGACCAGTTCTTCTTTACTGATACGTGATTCATAGTCAAATGCGGCGGCGATAGGTTCGTACTGAAACTGGATTTCTTTGAAACCCGCCGCGAGGGCAATTTCTTCTAGCGTATCTTGGGCGAGCTGATCGGCGACCTGATTATCGTCAATGAAGTGTACGGGGCGACCCATCACGGCGCGCTCAAAGTGCTGGCCTGCCGAGCGCTCAGCCCGGTGTTTTAATTCAGTGATGAATTGACTTAACAACTGGCGAAACGGCAGCGAACGACCCAGCACCTCGGTCTGACCTTCCATCAAGCTGGTGCCGAGCAAGCTCTTCATTGAGCGCATCAGGCGTCCTTCGTAGCCAGCCAGATAAGTCGTTAATGCCGCACGGCCATAGCTGACTTCGTCTTCATCGGCGTTAAAAAATACGACAGATGGCAAAGTGAGTTTTTCATCTTCGAGTGCCAGCAAGCTTGGGGTGTGCTCAGGCTGACCTGGCTTATGCCAGGCTACGGTTGAATTTGAGGTACCGAAATCTACTCCACAAGCATGCGACATGAAACTTCCTGATGAAAAACGCGGGGAGCGATTATAGTGTATTTAAACCCAGAGGGAATTATTCTGATGCCTTGCCTGCATCATCGATTCTGACTACCAGCAACTGATCGATGCGATAGTGATCAATATCCACCACTTCAAACTTGTAATGACCCAGCATGACGCAATCCGTGCGTTTGGGGATCTTCTTGAGCATGGTCATCATGAAGCCAGCAATAGTCTCATAGCTACCCTGTTCCGGTAAAGCATCGATTTCCAGCGCTCGGCAGACATCTTCAATGGTCGTCGCGCCGTCGATCAGCCAGGAGTTTGCATCCCGCTGCACGATCTGGTCCTCCATGAACGGATGAACCAGATTTCCCATCAGGGTACTGAGCACGTCATTCAGGGTAATGACGCCGACAACCAGAGCGTATTCATTCAGGATAACGGCGAAATCTTCCCGGGTACCTTTAAACTGCTCGAGCATATCGGACAGCGTCAGTGAGTCCGGCACCACCAGCGCGGTACGCAATGACAGTTCCTGGACTTTAGAAAATGCTTGATTGGTCAGAACCCGCTTTAAGATATCTTTGGATTCGACATAGCCGACCACATTATCGATTTGTCCGTCGCACACCAGAAACTTAGTGTGCGGATGTTCGGCGATTTTTTGACGGATGACGATGTCGCTGTCCTGCAAACTGAAATACACGATGCTGTCGCGTTGCGTCATTGCTGACGGAACCGTGCGGCTCTCCAGCTCAAATACATTACCGATCATATGATGCTCGCGCTCCTGCAATATTCCGGCTTCGGCCCCGGCATCGAACATCGCATAAATTTCATCAGACGTAATTTGCTCGTCTCGCGTGGTCGATACATTACACAATTTGAAAATCAGGTTCGATAAACCGTTGAATATCCAGACCAGCGGCTTGAACAGGCGCACGCACCACAACATCGGTCCAACGACGGTCATTGCGACGGTTTCTGGCGCGGTCATTGCGAGTTTTTTCGGCATCAGATCGGCGAACAGGATGAATAGCGAGGTCACAAACACAAACGAGGTCATAAAACTCGCTGTGTCTACCCAGCTTGCATTCCCAAACACCGAGTGGAACACACTGGAAAAATACGGAGTCAATGCCTGCTCACCCAAAATACCGCCAAGAATCGCGACGCCATTCAGACCGATCTGGACAACCGTAAAGAAGTGACCGGGCTGGGTTTGCAGCTCTAAGACCCTTGCTGCGCGGGCCTCTCCTTCGGATTCAAGCACTTGCAATTTAACTTTGCGTGCCGCCGCCAGAGAAATTTCTGACATAGAAAAAAAGGCGCTGATCGCGACCAGAAGGGCGATAATTAAAAAGTGGTCGAACAAAGCCATACATACTCCGTTACAAAATACATTGTTTGAATCATATACTATTGAGCTTCACCAAATTGCCTGAAAGTCTGATTGCATGACTGCGAATTCCCCACCAACAAGCGCTGCAACACCCCCGGCACCACCGGCTTTACCCACCAATATCCGTTTCGTACTGATTACCGTGTTTCTAGATATTCTCGGTATCGGACTAATAATTCCGGTATTGCCGAGACTGGTTGGGGCGTACTTGCCGCAAGCCGACATGCAGGCGTACTGGTACGGCGCAATCGTCGCGATCTATGGCGTGATGCAGTTTTTTTGCGCACCGGTGATTGGCGCCCTGAGTGATCGGTTTGGCCGGCGTCCGGTGTTGCTGGTTTGTGTGTTCGGTCTGGGAATGAATTTTCTCATGATGACTGCAGTTACCTCGATTTACTGGCTGCTGCTGGTCCGCGCGATCGGTGGTGTCACCGCAGGCAATATTTCGGTTGCCAGTGCATATATCGCCGATGTGTCCGCGCCAAGTGAGCGCAGCAAATCGCTGGGGAAAATCGGTGCGATGTTTGGACTGGGATTTATTTGCGGTCCGGTGTTAGGCGGGGTATTGGGAGAGGCGAATATCCGCTACCCGTTCTATCTGGCCGCAGCCATCTCCATGGCGAATGTGATCTATGGATATTTTTCGTTACCAGAATCCCTGTCGATGCAGAATCGCAAGAATTTTTCTCTGACATCGGCGAACCCGTTTGCCGGTTTATCGGGGCTGGGTCATCTGCGCGGTGTCGGCGCTCTGGTCTGGGTGTATGCGTTCACGATGTTTGCCCAATTTACTTTGCAGACGACCTGGGTACTGTCGACCGAATTGCGCTTTGGCTGGACCCCGATGCAAAACGGATTTTCTTTATTTTGTGTTGGGATATCGAGTGTGGTGATGCAAGGGGTATTTTTAGGCCGCTACATCAAACGCGTTGGTGATGCGAATGCGATTCTGATTGGTCTGGCGTCCTCAGCAACGGCATTAACTTTGTACGGACTGGCGAATCAGGGCTGGATGATGTACGGCCTCATCTTGTGCAATGTACTGGCGTTTGCGACGGGACCGGCGTTACAGGCGATGTTCTCCCGCGCGGTGGATGCACGTTCGCAAGGTGTCGCAATGGGATCGCTGACGGCACTGGCGAGTATCATGAGTGTGGCAGCTACGCTGGCGGGGACGTCGTTGCTGGGTCAGGTGAGTCACCAGCCCAAGGGGAGTCTACTGCTCGGTGCGCCATTCTTTATGGCGGCGACGGTCCAAATGATTGCATTGATTCTGGCATTGCGGCATTTGTATAAACCCGCTACTACCTGAATATTTCCCTGACTTTGCTATAGCATTGTCAAATCAAAAAAAGCCTGATGGATACGTATCTGTCAGGCTTTTTTGTTGAATGCGCTATTGCCAAGCCGGGATTGACCTGGAAATGATTAACGACATGTTTTTAGCTAAAAAATGGGGAGAGCCTGTCAGATCCTTTTCGGCGACGCGATACAGCAATCAGTGAGCACAGACCTAGTAAGGACAACGTTAGAGAAGCAGGCTCAGGCACCTTGTTGGTAATTTCCAACGGCTGGTCCGATGGACTGGCCGCAGTCAAACCGGTCATATCACCGATCGTCGTCGTAAAAGTATGCGTCGCATCAATGCTCGCGCCGAACTTGGCCCATAAGCCAAGATAAGAATCAATGAAGTAATAGCGGCCAGTTTGAAGATTAAAATTGAGATTGTTACTCAAAGGGCTGCCAAGCACGTCGCCAGAATCAAAGGACGCTTCCAGCTGATACCCTGCGCCAGTCAAAAATGCTTGGTCTGAGAAGTTTTGAAATTCCGCAGACGGTGTCACGTCAAAACTCGTAGTTAAGAGGGAGAAGACGCGTACCGTACCCGTAACGAAGCTGGCAGCGGTATCACCCGAGGTATCGAACAAGGATTTGCCAATCAAATCTGTGGCAGTAAAATTAATTGCAGCATTGAGCGTGCGATTGCTGCTACCCAGGCCGTCCCAGCTATAGCTTTGCAAGGCTTCTGAATGTGAAGAGACACGTGCATATGGTAGTGAAGTAAAGGCACCTTGCTTGATGGTCAGCACGCCTAGCGCGCCCGAGGCATCGACATAGGAACGGGTTTGATCCAGCCCAGAACTTGCCAACGTACTGGTTGTGAGGTTCGATGCGACCAGGCCGCCATAATTACCGTCGTAGGTTTCTTCTACTTTGGTAGAGGAAAAATCACCGCTGGCTTCGCATTTATCTGGCACCGTCGAGCCTAATACCCGGCTGGCGGCGCTTCTGCAATCGCGTACAAAAGAGAAGGTATGCGCTGCATTTGAGACAGTGATGGCGAACGCAGGTGCGCTGCTAAACATAAGAATGCCTGCGACTGCACAAAACAAACGGGAAACGATAGGTTGAGCCATGTTAGTACTCCTGTTTTGAGTCAAAGTGGGATATCTGAGACCGATGCACTGATCAAGCCTTGAGCGATTCACTGACTGAATACCGACTGAAATTCGCCTTTGAATTGAGGTATCAGGCGTAAAGCAAAAATGGTGCCAAAAATATAACTATCCTATGAGAAGGACATATTGGCTTTACTACAGGAAGGGAATTTTGAAGAGGCGTAAGAAATACCGACAGTTCAACAGGGCGGTGCCTGTCTTAAACCCGGATTTCTATCAGATCGCGATTACTTTATACGTCGTCACAATGCAGACGGCATGCCGTGTTGAGGGAAGTACTAACATCGCGCTGTAAGCGAGTGTGGGTGTGGGTGTGGGTGTGAGTGTGAGGGTCACAGCAGCAATTGTGTATCGGACCAAGCAGATCAACCAGCCGAACCAGTTCATCAAATACACATTTGCCGCTGTTTCAATGGTCAATCGCTAGTGACCCGACGTCAGGCGAACATTCAGGTCGTCGCGTTCTTCCATATTCTCGACTTCACCGTTCAGACGCTGATGAAGTTTCAGCTCATCGACATCATTCCCCCATTTGCCGACGACGATCGTTGCAACACCATTACCAACCAGATTCGTCAGCGCACGTGCCTCTGACATAAAGCGGTCAATACCGAGGATCAAGGCCAGACCCGCAACCGGAATACCGCCGACGGCTGATAAGGTTGCTGCCAGTACGATAAAACCGCTACCGGTAATTCCCGCAGCACCTTTTGACGTCAGCAACAAGACGGCCAGCAAGGTCACCTGTTGCATAAGGCTCATCGGCGTATCAGTAGCTTGCGCAATGAATACAGCAGCCATGGTCAGATAAATAGATGTGCCGTCAAGATTGAATGAATACCCTGTTGGAATCACCAGACCGACTACGGATTTTTTTACACCAAGATTTTCCAGCTTGGCGATCATGCCTGGCAAGGCGGATTCTGAGGACGAGGTACCGAGTACGATCAGTAATTCTTCCTTGATGTATTTAACGAATTTCCAGATGCTGAAGCCATGTACTTTTGCAATCGTACCGAGTACAACAAACACAAAAATCAGGCATGTTGTATAGAAAGCCGCCATTAGTTGCGCCAGCGGTAGCAGTGAGGCGATACCGAATTTACCGATCGTATAGGCCATCGCGCCGAAGGCACCGATAGGCGCGACTTTCATGATGTAGCCGACGATCACGAACAGCACATGAGAGAATTTTTCGATCACATCAAATACCAACGTGCCGCGACCACCAAAGCGATGCAGGGCAAAACCGAATAAGACCGCGATCAGCAGGACTTGCAAAATCTCCCCTTTGGCAAAGGCATCCACGAGTGTCGTCGGAATAATCGACATCAGGAAGTCTGTCGTCGTCTGCATCTTGCCAGGCGCCGTATAGCTGGCGATTTCTTTGGTACTCAGGGCTGACGCATCAATATGCATACCAGCGCCAGGCTGCCAGAGGTTGACCACGATCAGGCCGACGATCAGGGCAAGTGTGCTGACGACTTCAAAATACAGTAAAGCCATGCCACCGGTTTTGCCGACTTTTTTCATGTCTTCCATGCCGGCGATGCCGACGACGACTGTGCAGAAAATGATCGGTGCAATCATCATCTTGATCAGCTTGATGAAGCCATCGCCGATCGGCTTCATGGCAGCACCAGATTCTGGATAATAGTGACCCAGCAGCACGCCGATGATGATGGCAGTGATGACCTGGAAATAGAGGGAACGGTACAGCGGCGGTTTTTTCATCTGGTGTCTCCAGTGTTGTTATCGGTTGCCGCTGACAGGGGTTTGTTACAAGCTTGTCGCGACAGTGTGGTCGGGAACGGATCCCTGAACTGCCGCCATTATGAAAACTTCGTGACATCATGCCTATTGTGGGTTTCCACACGTGTTACTGCGGAAACTTCGTATCAGAGCACAAGTGATTGTGCAAACAGATCGTGCAGGTCGTCAGCTGGCTCAGGCGGCGATATGCAGGCTCTGCTGTGCCAGCCTTGTGATGATCTGGCCTAAGCTGCGTAAAGCGCTGTCGAGTTCGTCCGAATAATGCATGCCGCAGTTCAAACGTAAAAAATGGTTAAAACGATTTGAATTGGAATACAACAGACCCGGTGATACCAGTATCCCCTGCTCCAGCGCGGCGTCGAATACCGCTTTGGACGAGAGTTTGTGCGGCATTTCTACCCACACCGAGATGCCGCCGTCCGGCACGGTGAGTCGGGTTCCCTCTGGAAAATAGGCGGCAATCCCTTCAGCTATCCGTTCTCGTTGCTGGGTCAGAATATGACGCAGGCGACGCAGATGTCGGTCGTAGGCGCTGGAGTTGATGAATTCTGCCAGAACAATTTGCGACCACTCTTCGTTGTAGCGGGTTTGTGCATATTTCAACATGCTGACCCGCGCATGCCAGCGTCCGGCGACCATCCAGCCTATGCGCAGGCCGGGAGCAAGAATTTTATGCAACGATGCGCAATAAATGACGTTGCCGGTTTTATCCCAGTGCTTGGCGCTGGTCAGAGCGTTATCGACGTTTGCCAGTGCACTGTAGGAATCATCTTCGATCAGCGGGATATGTTGCGCTTCGCAGAGTTCAACCAGCCGCTGTTTATGGCTGTCCGGCATGATGCTGCCCAGCGGATTTTGCAAATGCGGCACCACCACCACGGCTTTGATGTTGTCGTAAGTCTGCATCGCCAGTTCCAGCGCTTCTATCGAGATACCGGTTTGCGGACTGGTCGGGATTTCCAGTGCCTTCATGCCGAGGCTTTCCAGCACTTGCAACAAACCGTAGAAGGTCGGCGATTCGACCGCAATAATGTCGCCGGCCTGAGCGACGGCGCGCAGCGCCAGATTCAGTGCTTCAATACAACCGAGCGTCACCACCACATCGTCGGGCGCAATGCTGACACCCATACCGAGCGCCCGTTTGGCGAGGGCAGTTTTGAGTTCTTTATTGCCACCGGGAGAGATCGCCTTGGTCAGCAATTGCGGCCGCTGACGCAGCGTACGTATCGCCAGGTTTTTGAGTTCTTCTTGCGGGTACATATCCGGTGCGCCAGTCGCTCTGGCCAGATTTACTTTTATCGGCCTCTGTCCCTGTGCAATGATGGCTGATACCCGCTCGTGTATCCCGACAAACTGTGCTGGATCGATCGGCGCATTGACAACAGGCTCCGCCACCGGCACCAGACTCACGCGGCGTGGTTGACGGACAAAATAACCAGAGCGCGGACGCGCCTCCAGCCAGCCTTCGGTTTCTAACTGGCGACACATTTGCAACGCGGTCGACAGGCTGACATCGTGTAATTGCATGAGCTTGCGCACCGACGGCATACGTTCACCGGTGGCCAGCGTACCGGCCTTGATGGCTGACAGATAATGTGCTGCCAGACGCCGATACAGAGGCAACTCCTGAGCCTGCGTCTGAAATGTGTGGTGTTTGTTCATGCAGTGATCATGCGCCCGGTCATACGGACTGAACAGATACAGTTGATCTAAATGCATACAATAACAGATGCAAAAATCTCTGTTTGCACCGATGCAGTTAGTACTTTCTTGTGCCTGTTATGTTCACACGGCTTTCCCTATTCTGATCATCATCTGTCTCCATCACGCTGACAGACTCATTTACATGATTATTCACATGATTTCCAGAACAGGAGTACCTCATGCACATCACTACCTTGCAGTCCGCACAGTCCTATCAGACCTACTTATTCCAAGGGTCACAACTCCATCTGAACGTCGGTAGCATCGTCATCAAAGAGGCACCTCTCAGTCTGGATGCTTGTGCTTATGTGCCGCAGATTGTTCTGACCGAGGGGGCAACTTATACGGTACAGCGCAGCGGCTGGCTGCAAATCTGTGCGCAAAAACGCTGTGAATTTTTGATCGAATTACCCGAAACAGGCATGAGGGTATTGCTACTGGCACGGATGAAGCAGACTGCGCTCAAAGCTATTGCTGTCGTCACGCGCCGCCTTCGTCTGGGTTAAGTCGCTTGATTGAGTTTGAGGAATTAAGCAATGATGCGGCAACTGGTTCACCTACATGATCTTGTAGGTGTGCTTAGTGCGCGATCAGTAAGAATTCGGTGAGAGTTCAGTCGGAGAACGCGCACTCCTGCATAATGAGTGTAGCAAGGCCAGCAAGATCATTCTCTGCATGACAATCAACATGCAAATCACCGTCTATCCTTGAGGAGAACGATGTACTCCGCATCATTTATCTACGAAGTAAAAGGTCTGGACGATGAATACCATCGTTTGGATCAACTGATCGAAGAAGTCGCCCATACCTTACCGGGTTTTCTCGGTGCCGAAGTCTGGCACTCGCCGGATGGTAAGAGAAATAATGCGATTTATTACTGGAAAGATCTGGATACGCTGAAAGCATTTTCAGAGCATCCCCGGCATATGGAAGCCAAGCGTCAGTATGCCCGCTGGTATGCGGGCTTCCACATAGTGATTTCTGAAGTGATACGGTCTTACGGCGACGCTGCGTTTGGGCATATCACGTCGGATCAGCGGCAGGAGTAACTGTCGTATTGTTTATATGGCGCAACCCGGATATTTTTGATCCGGCCATACTGCCTCAGCGTTCGTTCGGATTACCGAAAAACTCTTTCATCATGAAGTTCTCTAGCTCGGCTGTGTCTTGCGGACGGGCGGACAGGTTGATGACGCGACCAAGGCGGCGTGAATCCCAGCTGAAGTCGCCCTGGTATTCTTCACGGATCAGTAGAATCATGCGGCGGATGATTGCCAGTTCGATATTGCCGCCCAGACCGGCATCGACTTCGATGACTTTTTTGAAGCTGTTTTGCCGGCTCGGTTTCCAGCCCCGGAAAGAGAAGGTCGCCATGCGCGTGCTCTTGCTGAGGATCTGGAACACCCCGCTGGTACCTTCGCGGTTATTCGCTTGTTGCATACTGCGGCGGACATTGGCTTCGGCAACTTCTTGCGGGCTCATGCCGCGTGGTCCCTGGCGTGCAGCTTCATTCTCTTGAGCCGCAGCTTCTTCGGCAGCACGGCGACGTTCGCGGGCGGCGGTCAGCATGCTCATCATGTCCGGCTGCTGAATGGCATCGGGCAGCGGCGTGGGTGTTGGCGGTGCGTCGGCTACGGCTTCTTGCGGTGGTTGCGGTTTGGTGATCGGTTTTGGTTTAACTGCCGGACGTGGTTTAGGCTGTTCTTTTTGCTTTTCGATGTTCGCCATTTTGGTCATCGTATCTTTATCCAGCATCAGTACGATGGCGCTTTCAGGCTGTTCCTTGTCGCCTTCTTTTTTTACTGGCTTGTGGGTCAGGATGAAGTAGAGCAGTAGCGCATGGATCAGCAGCG
The DNA here is from genome assembly GCF_049340185.1 of Undibacterium sp. Rencai35W. Classification (NCBI taxonomy): domain Bacteria; kingdom Pseudomonadati; phylum Pseudomonadota; class Betaproteobacteria; order Burkholderiales; family Oxalobacteraceae; genus Undibacterium; species Undibacterium sp. Rencai35W. The sequence continues at coordinate 456,830 of NZ_JBMPPC010000004.1, read as the reverse complement.
CGAGCAAAACCGCCAGACCATTGGCTGGGCGGAAACGGATATGCAGATGGATTTCGCCCGGTTCAGCTAATTCCTGTTGATTGCTCTCGACGTAAAACTTCATGTAGTGATAATGCCAGACCTAAGATAAACCCAATTCAGAAGCGGCAAGGATAACCGATTGCCGCCTAAACACATGTAACAAAATTTATCGACAAAATTGCTGATAAAGTTGCCGGTAAAGTTGCCGGTAAAGTCACTGCTAACGGCATCACTACAGTCATCAATAACATCAGCAACTAAGGTAGATGTAGACCGCTAATGAGAAGCTGAACGAGCCCTGATTCGCCTCCATCAAACTAGCCCGAACCAGCCAAGAACCGCGCCCAGTGCCAGCAGCCATAACAGATGCAAACGGGTGCGCCAGACCACCAGGCAGCAGACCGCAGTCAGCAGCCACAAAGGCCAGTCCTTAGCCGGGATATTGTGCGCGGCGGCCATGATCCAGCCAGTTGCCAGCAAGAGTCCGACCACGATCGGTGCCATACCTAATTTGAATGCCCGCACACCGCGCAAATCACGATTCTTATGACCCCAGTTCGCCGCCATGTAGGTCAGCGTTGTGCTCGGTATCATGATGCCGCTCATGGTCACAAGCATGCCGAGCAAGGCGTTCCAGCTATTGCCGGTGTTCATGCCGACATTCCAGCCCATCAAGGCGATGAACAGTACGTTGGGACCGGGTGCAGCCTGCGCCAGCGCAATGGAGGAATTGAATTGCGCATCGGTCAGCCAGTGTTGTTGCGTGACCAGATACCGGTGCATGTCGGGTAAGGTAGAAATCGCTCCGCCTACCGACAGCATCGATAGCATCATGTAATGCAGCAGGAGATTGAACCAGTCGCCTGCTTGCATGCTGAAATGCAAGGCGGGAGCGATTGCGCTGTTTGCCAGACCGGTGATCGCAGGACTACTCATTTATTTCCCCAGGCGTTGATATGCCAGTGTGCAGGCAATGCTGCCCAGACCCAGCAGAACATAGGCCAGCGGCAGATGCAGCAAGGCGACCCCGACGAAGCACAGCGCACATAACAGCACGCAGATCGTCAGTCCGATGGGATTGGATTTGAGCGCCGGAAACAGACGCAGGCCGGACGCGAGAATCAACCCGGCGGTAACAGCGCCCATGCCGCGCAGTGCGCCGGTAACACCCGGATGATCGGCAAACTGCGCATATACCAACGCCAGCAATAAGATGATCAGTAAAGGAATGGTGAGCATGCCTGCCAGCGCCGCCATGGCACCGGCCAGGCCAAAATACCGGTTACCTATCATCATCGACAGATTCACCACATTCGGTCCCGGCATGATCTGCGCGACGGCCCAGTCTTCGATGAACTCTTCGCGGCTTAGCCAGCGTTTTCGTTCGACCAATTCCATCTGCACGATCGCCTGCACTCCGCCAAAGCCTTGCAGCGCGAGTAAGGTGAAAGAAATAAATAAATCGCGGACAGAGGCTGGTTGCGGGCGGGGTACGACGGGATCTGGATTCATAAACTAAGCGTTGACGCTGGAGATAAGACTTAAACCGGAATTTTCCATTTTTTCTTTAGACACGCCCCAAATAAGATTTGAGTGCTAACTGCGCATTGGTGCTTTTGTTGAGGTTCTTGCTTGCTCATAATCAGCCATGAGCGTCCCATTTACGCCAAATTCACCAAATTCACGCCAAAACTATCTTGACAAATGCATCCATCATTTTCTCAAATTCTCATGCACAATTCCGGTTAAAAAAAGCGCAAACTACGACGGCAATGAAGGCAGTAAGATCGAATTTTTACTATACTCCCCCTTATGACTATATAAAACAAGCCTAATCCGCAAGTTTTACGTAGGATTTAAAAATATACTGATATGGAGTATATTTTTATGTAGGAGTAAGAAATAACGATAATCCCTCATTGTAAAGCAGCGTTGACCGGCTCGTCAGACGCGTATTTCTTTTGCAAATCGTTGGGTCCTACATGCCAGGATGCGGACCAGGACAATGCACGCAAGATAAAAACAGTTTTACTTTTTATGGTCTTCCCGCTTGTGGTGCGCACGGATTCTGGCACGCCATTCTCCCAGCGCCGTCAGCGCGCCCTGAAATTCGCGTTCAATCAGGTCGGCTTCTGCTACCGTAATGACCCCATCCATCAAGGCATCGGACACCACCTCGGCGACACTGCCGACCTGGCTCATCACGCGACAGACGGTTTGTGATAAATCGTCGTCGCTGATCTGATCCGGTTCCGGCACCACAAAAGCGGCCATCCCGTGCCGTCCTAGTAAGGCATGCAAGGGTAGCAGCGCATCTTTGACCCCTGCCTGACGACATAGTTCGACGATTTGCGATAACTCTTCAAACGACGGGTAATGCGATTCGATGCCCGGTGCGAGTTTATTTCGCAACACATTCACCGACACTTCCAGGCGCGCAGCCAGCGCTTCTAGCCCGCCGGGATAGGCACGCGCCACTTTATACAGAGCGTCATGCTGATTCATATCCGAGTACTTACGCGTCATGGTGATTTTCCCTTTTTATTACCGATGCGATTTGTCTTTTTGCTCACTATGCTTCGTTTTAACAAATCTTCACACAATGTTTTGAGTGAACAGATTGTACAGAGTTGCAGATAACTTAACCACGGACGCACGCAATGAACTTACTGAAAACCCAGCTCAGCAAAGCGATGATCACCAGCCTGATCGTCCTGATGCCGGTGATCTCGATCAGCCATGTCGCGTATGCCGGTACGGCGAGTCGTTCGAGCGGTTCCTCACATAGTTTTAAAGGTGGATTCTCTTCGCAAAAAAGTGCGATGAGCCGCAGCAGTAATAGCGGCACGATCAGTGGCAGCAACGGCAATGTCGCTACCGACCGCAAAGCGGGCAACAGCAGTTTCGGTAGTTTTGGCTCGTCATCTACGGCAACACCGGCAGCACCGGCCAAATCGACCTCAGCACTGAACCGTGATATGGACAATAGCCGCTCGCAAGCGACTGCGATGAAAAACCTTGATGCCCGCAATGGCAAAAATAATGATGCGGAGCGCAACCTCAGCGTGACGGGCAAGCCTTTAGAGCCGGTACGAACCGGCTTCGGCAACACGACACCCGCAGCGCAATCAGGTGCAGGCGCGAATGCCAACTGGACCGGTAATACAAATGCGGGCGCTGCGGCAACACCAGCTATATCAGCAGTACCGCAGACCATCATCGTCCAGCGTGAACACAGTTCGATGGGCGGTATGTTCATGGGCTTTATGCTGGGTCAGGCCATGAGCCGTCCGCATACCACCGTGAATGTAGATAACCGTCCGCGTGACACGCTACCCATGGACAGCAACAACACCAATCGCAACAGTCAAACCCCCGATGCGACGAATAAAGGAGGCACAGATCAAGCCACAGTTGCCAAAGCTAAACCAGAGGAATCCGAGTCCTTCGGATGGACATTGTTACGCACTACGCTCTGGGTAGCCTTACTAGGCGGGCTGGGTTGGATGATCTACCAATGGAGGCAAGTCAGCAAACGTCGTCAGGAAATTCGCAGTAACTACACTTTAGGAAAGGTATAAACCGCATCATGGCCTGGAAAGATGCCTATCAATATGCCGGAAAATTATTCGGCAAACATAGCAATACCACAGTTGCCAGTGCTGAAAGTCAGCATCAGCAGGCAGCACGTGAAGATGTGAACCTGCCTTTACGCGCCCGCATCGGCGGCGTTGTGAACTTGCAAAAAACACCGTTCATCCGTGCAGTAAGCCAGGGGTCGCTGATCAGTATGCCGGAAGAGAAAGACGCATTGATCCGGGCCATCAGCCGGGTACGTCTGGACATTGCCGGTAGCCTTTACCGCTATTACCTGCTGACCGGTGATCAGGATGATAAAGAGTGTTTTATCCAGTTGTATCAGAACGATGCAGGCGATATTTCTGAGCTCATGTACTACAGCCGCCTGACTCGTCTGATCCCCGAAAGTAGTGAAGATCAGGAAGCCTATTCGGGATCAGCGGGTTACGGCCTGGGTGACCGTAGTTATACCTTATGGCGTGAGCAGCTCACTGGCTTGGCCTGGGATGAGGCCAGTCTGGATAGCATTTTCGGTGATGCCGGTCATCTCGACTACAGCCGTGACGCCGGTGATCCGCTGAGTGATTTCGTCGCACCGTTCCAGGCTCAGGAAAGTCGGATCGACGACGCCAGCGGTCAGCATGGACTGATACAGGACCTGATCTTTATGCCGTATAGCCGTGCACTGGAAGGACAGCGCGAGAGTTTATTAATTAGTACCGAGATCGTCAGAAGTCAGGATGGTGACAGCAATCGCCGTCAGATCCACGTCGATTTCATGATAGGGATTCCAGTAGAACTGGATCGGTTGCTGATCCAATAAACGGCATATCAGCAATCGTTACGTAGCAAGGCAACACAGCAGCAGAGCGGTCAATTTTTACAATACAACGTAGTACCTTTAATTCCTTGAGAGGATACAAAATGAGCAATTTGAATGGTTGGGGCCTGACAGCACGCTTGATCTCCAAACACTTTGGCGTATTAGGCGACAAAGTCTCCGAAGCGATTGCCAATTTCGACCCGGAGACCGCAACAGAAGCAGACCGTGATCGGCTGGCTGACACACTTAGAGAAAGCGCCCAAAAACTCGCGACAGCACGCGCCGCCTTTGACAAAGAACATACCGACGTTGTCAAACTGCGCGAGCTGATCGCCAACGATGAAAAAGCCTCCGGCACTTTGGCCGAACGGCTGGCATCTGGTCAGATTTCGGAAGCAACCGTCAGCTTGTTTTGCGATGAGCTCGAAGCCAACAAATCGCGTTTGCCGTTAGAGTTGCAAGAAGAAATCGACGCACAAGAGTATATGAACGAATTACAAAAAATCGTTGATGCCTTGTCTAAACAATTAGCGGATTTCGATGCGGCAGCAAAGAAAGCCTTACAAAACCTGGCTAGCGCCAAAGCGCAAAAAGATTTGCAGGAATTGCGTGTAGAGCGTCAAGGTCAACTCGCGAATTTGTCTGGAATGAAAGGACAATCAAGCGCGCTGAACGCCCTGACCCGTCGTGCACAAACCGTCAGCAACGAGGCAGCAGGAATGCGCATCGTGGCCGACATCGGTCAGAAGCCACTTGATCAGGCAGCAGAGATTGAGGCTATCCGTAAATCGGTGAGTCAGGCAGATACCGCTGGCGAAACTACCTTGCAACGCTTACAGCGCTTGTCGGGCAAACCTGCTGAGGTCAGTGCAGCAGCCTAGTTGTCTCAGGCGGCATGCCTAGTTGAGTCATTTTCTGAGGTGATTTGAGATTATTGGAGTTTGGTTGAGCTTGGTTAAATGAGGATGCAATTCGTAAAAACGGATTGCATCTTTTTTATATCGTCATTGAGTGTTGCATCATCACTGCCTGCGCTGACGCCTTGGAATGAGTGGTCAGCTCCGAGGGTGAGCGGCGCGTTGGGTCAGCAAGCTGAGCCAGCGATCACTGCCATCGGCATCGCTGATCACGGTGGCGTAGGCAGTTACCGTGCGTGCCGCGCGCTCCAGCAACTGAATATCTGCTTCATGCTGACGGGCGACGTGGGGATCTTCGAGAAACAGGATGCGGCGTATTTGCTTATCCAGTACCAGCTCGGCAATCTGTGCATCACCGCCCAGAGGGCCGGAGAGGAAAGGCTGGACCCAGTGCTTGCCCGCTTCCTGCCCTTTGATTTTTTGTGCGAGCTGATTCAATAGTCCACCCGTAGTACCGGTGGCATAACGATGGGCAAACTGATCGAGTAGCGCAAAGTGTTTTTCGGCGAGCGCCAGCATGCGGTTTTTCATGGCATCGTGGGCGATCAGCGCAATACCTTCGCTGGCAAATGCGAAGCTGGAATCCAGGCTGGAATCTAAGCTAGTATCGACCGGTGCCTGCAGCGCATAGGCCTCAAGCTCCAGCCATTCACGCGCGGCTGCCAGCGTCGATAAAAAGGGTTTGCCATGAATGACGCATTGGCGCTTGAGAGCCAGCGCTTCCGGGAAAATTGAAGAAGGATCGACCGGATCGATCAGATAAATGACCGCATCGACAGCACGTGCCGGGTCACTGTCGACGACGCGCGAGACCAGCTTCATCAAACCGCCTTCGCGGCCATAAGGGAAGCGCTCATGAGCAGGACAGCACTCGAGTAAGCCATGCGAAATAATTGCATCTAAAGTGCGGCCGACGATGATCATTTCTGGCTGCAGGATTTGCAAAGCGGCTTTTGCACCGCGCAATAATTGCACTAAAGCGGAGTCAGGTGCATCCTGATGACCACGATTGGCAATCAGCCCGATGCGCAGGCGGCGTGTAGAACGTGTGAGATCTTGGGTCATAAGACAGAGCTGAAGAAGCGGGAGAAAAAGAGTGAACTGAACTGATCAATTAATCGTCAGTGGCCTGCGCATGAAAGCGTTCACGCCAGCCGAGTATATGTTCGGCGGGCATGGGTTTGGCGAAAAAATAACCTTGCACCTGATCACAGCCCAGAGCATCTAACTCTGCCAGGGTCTCAGCAGTTTCTACTCCCTCAGCAATGACCGGCAAGCCGAAGTTATGCCCCAGATCGATAATACTCTGCACGATCTGTTTGTCCTGCACCGAGCTTGCCATTCCATGCACGAACATACGGTCAATCTTCAACTCATCAATCGGGAAGCGACGCAGATAGGCGAGTGACGAATACCCTGTTCCAAAATCATCAATCGATAAATGGAAACCGAGTTTTTTTAATTCAAATAGCAGGTCGGTACTATGTTCTATGTCGTGGATAAATGCACTTTCGGTAATCTCCAAACCGATTGCCGATGCTGGCACGTCCCAGATATTCAACACGCGTTGCAGGATTTTGGGGAGCTGTTCCAGCTCCAGCAGACGGGTCGATAAATTGACCCAGATCAGTACCTCAAGCCCTGCGGCCTTCCAGGTGCAGTAGTCGCGCATGACATTGTTCAGCACTCTGAGTGTCAGCGATTCAATCATGCCAGTGCGTTCTGCGACATCGATCAGAATATTTGTCGGCACCGTTTGTGGATGATCGCCAGGCCAGCGTACCAGTGCTTCGACAGAAATCATGCGACGTGAGGCCAGATCGACTTTCGGCTGGTACACCACCATCAAGCTATTGGCGTCTAAGACTTCACCCAGCATTTTCGGCAGATCGGCAGCGATGACCTGATTGCTCTCTTCCGTCGCGGCCATCAGGAATTTCAGATTCGCAGCATGCGCATGTTTTTGCGCTGTGTCTGCGGCACGTAATAAAGCAAATGCCGAATGCGTATGCATAGGTGCACAGGCAATGCCGATGCTTGGGGTTAAAAATACGGTGTGTTCATTGACCTTGATCGGTACATTCAATTCGCTGAGCAATCTGTGTACAGCCAGTACAGACAATGCTTCGGACGACAGTTGCGGCAGAATGAACCAGCATTCGTTTTCATTGACAAAGACAAACTTATCTTTACTGCGTAAGACCGGATGGACGCGCAGTAAAAACTGTTGTTTCACTTCCTCCGCATATTCATCAAGCAGGAGTGCAGCAATCCGGTCCGAGCGTTGCAGCGACATGACCAGTACGGCCACTGACGAGGTTTCATGCGCGGCCGTCATTTCTTTTTGTAATTCTGAAAAAAACACACTGACGGATGCGAGTTCAGTCAGGGATACGGCCGGCGTGGTTGCTGAGTTAGACATGCAGAGTGCCTGATGAGGTCGGTTTAGCCTGATTGCGCTTAGATGAAGTTGATCGGATTTGTTGGGCCTGAGGGTTTATCAGAACGATTAAGCCTGATAATAATCGCGGCAAGCCAGACCATACGCACCGTCAGGCAAACCGCGCAATATCTTCATTCTCTCATTTTCTGAGACATTTTCCTGCAACATTAAGTCCATCAGACCAGGTTTTGCCAATAAACTTTTATCTGCCGCAGTGAGCAAAAGTATTTTCGGTTCCAGCCTGCGGATTTTATTGTGCTCAAGCACGATACCTACTTCGCCGGTGGATAGTTCTATCATGCTGCCTACAGGAAAAATCCCGATAGCCTGAACAAATTCTTCGACCAGCGGCGCATGTAATTGTGTCCCCGCCAGTTTGAACAATTCTTTCATCGCATCAAATGCGGAACGTGTAATGTCATAAGGACGTGCCGAGGTCATCGCGGCAAAACTGTCGGCAATCGCCGCCATACGGCCAAAAATACTGATCGCGTTACCCGTCAGACCGTTCGGATAACCGCTACCGTCCAGGCGCTCATGATGTTCGCTGATACCGAGCATGACGTTTTTTGCCAGCGGCTCTTTACTCTCCAGAATATCGATACTTGCACTGACATGAGTTTGCATCAGTGAGTTTTCATCTTCGGAGAGTTTTTCCGGTTTTTCGAGTAGCGCATCAGGTAATTCGAGTTTGCCGATATCGAGTAGCAAACCAATGAAGCCAAGCTCGGTTAATTGCTGACGCGAAAAGCCGAGATGACGACCCAAGGCCATCATATAAATTGCGACTTTCAAACTATGCGCATAGGCATTCGCATTTTCGGATTGCATGCGCACCAGCCACATCAACGCCGATGGATTTGAGATGACACTTTCGGTTAATAACTGGACTGCCGGCTGCACCTCTTCAAGGACAATACTGCGGTCATTGTTGAGATCCGTTGAGAGCTTTTTCAACATCGCATCGGCTTGCGTGATGCCGCTGCGCGCATACTTTAATTCTTCCTCGATCGGCATACTGTCTTTGTACTTGACCAGAGGAATCGAACTCGGCAAATAATCGTGCTTGCGTTTGCGGGCGGGCAATTTGCGGAAATTATTACCCCGCTGAGTTACTTTGCCGTGACTACGTTGCTGACGCCAGTTTTGCCAGCGCTCCATCCAGCTCAAGGGGGCGAAAATCGTATCGCGCGGGTATAAGCTGGCGATCAGGGCGCTGAACTGTGGACTTGATCCTGGCGTTAGCTTACTCGCCCGGTCAGCACGCATATTTTTGCCATGTTTGCTGCCGGACTTTGTATTGTTGTGACGTTCAGAACTGGCATATCGCAGGTAATAGGGTTTTGGCTGCTTAGGACGCTGATTACGGTTTTTGGCGGGTTTTTCAGTGCCGCTGAACAGATTGCTGACCCAGGCAACCAAGGCATTAGTCGCTGGCTCGTTATGGTGTTTTTTCGAGGCTGATTCGGCAGGAGGCCGCTTACGCGCTGTCAGGGCTTCTTTTAGTGGCGCTTTCGGCGGCGATGGCTTGATCGGTTCTGGCGCACCAGATACTTCGTGCACCACGTCCCAGGGCAGATGCAGCAACGATGCAGGATCGCTGCGCCGCGGATCGATCACGACCTCACGCACCAGTGATTGCAGGGTCTGCCAGTCCAGCGTCTCAGTGAGTAAAAAACCTTGCATCATGAAGGGCGAATTTACCCAGGGCCGGTCAAGCTCCGAGATAAACATGCCCAGGCGCAAATCTTCAATACTGACCCGCAACGATTGACATAATTTTCTTTGCTGTTGAATCACGAAGCCGTATCAGTTAGATGGTGAAATATCAGGAATTCTCCAGGCAATTTCGCCTGATGCTGCGCCAATGATAGCGGTAGTTGCTTAAAAAGACTATCGTTGCCAGGCGTCAACAAAAAGCGATTTACAAACACCCGATAAACAGTTGATTTTTGGATTTTTTTTGGGGAATGTTTTAGAAAATTTTTGTCATACCCTGTTCATGCGGATTAAAAAAGTCGTATTTTTTCTGATTACCAGAACTCCCAAAAACAGGGATTTTCTAGACAAACATAAAAAATTGCCATGATTTAGCGCATTTTTGCGATTTATCACAATAGTTTGCATTCTTTTGGGGCGATTAGTAGGGTTAACCAAATTTTGATGGTGCGACCAATATGTCCGGCGCATGGCACACGGTTTACCTAGGGAGAGCCCGATACAAGCGTGTTCAAAAAAACCATGAATATTGCCTTGAACTCAATATCCGTCTGCATATCCGTGCTTGATTCCTGTCCACCAACGGGCTTGCCAGCTTCGGTATTGGCAAAGATCACGCTATCATTACGCCCAAGCAACACACTAAGTTTGTGTGAATTATTTTAAAGACGTTACTTGCATTCGTTATTGCATTAGTCAGTTCTTCCCGAAAACCGGAATGTTGGCCACCGTTTTGATCAGGTGGTCCCCGCTTACTCTGCAATATGGTCGATGCTTATCGACTTCCCAATCGCGCAATCAGACAAACCTGCGTTGAATGGTCTTCTGTCATTTTAGATAGTTCCTCTGCGTTTCGTGTCTTTGCTATTCCTTTTTAATTTACTTGCGGTCGGCCGCAGGCAATGGCGTCAGCTTTGGCTTGCTTCGTTGCTGATGTGTCGATGGCATCAACGTTCTGGAGAAAATATGAAATCTCGCTTTTCAATCGCAGGCCTGGCTACCGGCTCCATGATTGTCGGTATGAGCGCATTCGCGCCCGCTGCATTTGCCGCTGAAAATAACGAAGTCGCCGTGCCTATGGGCATCTGGGGTCTCGATTCCGCTATCCTGCCGCTGTCCGGCGTGTATGGCCAGATCGTTGCACCGAGTTATCGTTCTGATACCGTCAAAGATAGCAATGGCGATGATCTGGTATTCCGTAAACCGGTACCTGGCATTCCCGTTGTGCTGAACGGCTCTGTCAAAGCGAGTATCAAGGTTGATGCGATTATTCCAAAACTCGTCTATGTCAGCGAAGACGCCATCTTGGGCGGTCGTTACGGTGGCTACGTCGCCGTACCTTTACTGAACAAGAAGCGCGATATCACCATCAATATCAATACGCCGTTGCCAGTCGCTTTACAACAAAAAATCAGTACCGATGCGTCCGCCGCCGCCAGCGGTAGCCGCAGTGGCGTGGGCGACGTTGAACTCGCAGGCTTCATCAGCTGGAAGTTTGAAAGTTTGTCTCTGGTTGCCGCCATGAATATCGATGTGCCTACCGGCTCTTTCGATAAAAACAGCCAGGTCAATCTGGGTCTGAATTCTTATTCTTTCCGTCCTCTGGTATCTGCGGCATGGTCTACGGACTCGGGTTTTGATCTGGCGGCATCGCTGGCTTACAACTACAGCACAGCGAACCGCGATACGGATTACAAGTCGGGTCAGTACGTCCATCTCGAATATATCGGTAGCTATCAGTTCTCGAACAATGTCAAAGCAGGTCTGCAAGGATATTACCTGCAACAAGTGACGGACGATCAGGATCCGAACGGCACCAGCGCCTTAACCATCGTGAACGGCAATCGCGCCCGCGTTGCATCGCTTGGTCCTATTGTCAGCTACCAGACTGATGATTTGAAAACGCAGGTGGAATTTAAATATCTGAAGGAATTCTCCGCACGCGCACGTCCTGCAGGCGGCTTCGCCCTGCTGACCTTGAGTCGTTTGTTTTAATCAGCCAGCGTCCGCTGCAACTGGGATCAGTTGCAGCGGGACAGTAAGGACACATCATGACCACATCAAATTACCTCATGCAGACAATGCGTACTGCATGCATCGCCTTATTTTTATCCCTGACAGTTTTGCCAGCAGCGCATGCCGCCAAGGATCCTGTACCAGCGACGCTGGAAGAGACACAACAGCTTGACGGACAAACCCTGTTATTGAATGGCAGCGGCCCGCACGTGATCAAGCGTGTAAAGATTTTTAATATCGGTATCTACACACCGAAACTCAGAACCACGAGCCAGGAATTGTTAGCATCAACCGGTCCTATCCGTATCAAGCTGGTGATGTTGAAAGAAGTCGAAAGCGAATTAATGAGCCGCCGCTTTTTGGCCGACATCCGTTCCAGTACCACCAAGGAAGAGCGTAATCAACTGGTGTATCAGTTGTTGGCGCTGGGTGAAGGTTTTGCGACAATCGGCGACTGGAAAGTCGGCGACGTCATGACGATAGACTGGACTCGCGGCAAGGGTACGGTATTTCGTTCCAACAACAAACAAATCGGTGAAGTCCTGAAAGACGATCTGACCATGCAAGCGATTTTGAAAATCTGGTTAGGTGAAAACGTCGCAGATAATAAACTCAAGCGTTTATTGTTGGGCGATAAGGAATAAAAGAAGCGTCAATGCGAAGCCGCAGGCTGGCTGCGGCTTCCAAGGGTTTTTCGTGTCAGCAGGCGCACTCCGCTTGCGGATTCGTTTTGAGGATTGCAGAAGTTACTTTGCTATCAGCCTGCGATGGAACTGCTTACGCCGGTCTTTCGCTGTGTTTCCGTGTCAAAAAAATCAGGGATGTAATGCTGTTTGATAAAACAGTGTCACATCCCTGATTTGTTTTTAGAGCGCAAAATTTCTACACGGGTCTAGTCATCAAGTGCTGGCAACACCTGTACCTGCAAGGCGCTGGCCTGTCCTTTGATGTGATAAATCTTGTGTGTCGCTTTAATAAAATCGCTGTCTTTGGCGTCAAAAATATTCGGCACATAAGTTTGCGGATTGCGGTCGATGAACGGGAACCAGCTCGATTGTATCTGCACCATAATCCGGTGACCGCGCTGGAAGGTATGCAGCACATCGTTGATGCTGAAATTCACCTTCGTCACCTGATCCGGCACAAAAGGTTTGGGGCTAGAAAAACTCTCGCGGAAGCGCGCCCGGAAAGGTTCTCCCCTGACCAGTGTTTGTTGCGCACCGCGATTAATTTCCCCTTCGGGAGTGGTCATTTCAGCCGGATTCACATCGATGAGTTTCACGACGAAATCCGCATCAGTGCCCGTCGTGCTGACAAACAGATCGGCAGTTAGCGGGCCAGCCAGAGTGACATCGCGTTCGAGTATCTCGGTCTGGTAGCTCACGACATCAGGACGACGTGAAGCAAAACGCTGATCCGCTGCCACATACTGACTGCTCCAGCGGGTCGAAATCTCCGTAGTATAAGGCACAGGTTTCGCCGGATCGCTGATGTATTCGTCAAATGCTGCATTGTCTGACTTGTCGTCTGGCGCGCTAAAATCGAGTTTGCCGTTTGCATGGAAATATAGCGATTTTGGTGCCACATTTTTTGGCGGCCAGGCATCAAAGCCACGCCAGCGATTGGCACCCGTCTCAAACATCCAGGCCTCAGGCAGATTCGGTTTATCGCCGCCTTTGAGATGATATTTGAAGAACGCGAATTCGACAGGCTGATAACTCATTGCGGTCTTAAAACCGAAATTCGCGTCCCCCACTTTGTCTCCGTCGCTACGGGTCCAGCCTCCGTGGGTCCAAGGACCGATCACCAACGTATTGCTGATACCGGGGTTCAGCTTCTCTATGGCTTTGTAGGTTTGCAAAGGACCATACAAATCTTCCGTGTCGTACCAGCCGCCGACAGTTAGCACAGCGGCTTTAATATTTTTTAAATGCGGCAGCAGATTGTGGCTTTGCCAGTAGCTGTCGTAATTCGGATGCTGCGCAATTTCGTTCCAATACGGGATCGCGTTTTTAAAATACTTAGGATTGGCATTTGACAGAGCGCCGAGATCGATAAAAAACTGATAGCCGTCTGGCGTGCCGTAGTCAAACGGCTTGTCCTTGTCGGCATCGGTCGGCACGGGCCTTGGTTTGGCAAAGCCGCTAAAAAAACCGAAGGCCATCTGTAAATTAAAGGCGCCGTTGCGATGCATGTCATCACCACGGAACCAGTCGGCAATCGGTGCCTGTGGTGAGATAGCTTTTAATGCTGGATGCGAATCGATTGCGCCAGCTGAGGTATAAAATCCGGGATAAGAAATACCCCACTGGCCGATTTTTCCATTGTTGTTCGGGATATTTTTAATCAGCCAGTCGATGGTGTCGTAGGTGTCTGTGCTTTCGTCAAAATCGGTTTTGGATTTCTTGTCGATCTGCGGGCGCATATTCACATAATCGCCTTCCGACATCGTGGTGCCACGCACATCCTGAAAGACGAAAATAAACCCTTCTTTTTCGTAGTCCGCAGTCGCTCCCAAAAAGCGTTTGTACTGCGAGCTGCCATACGGACCAACGGAATACGGTGTGCGCTGCATCAGCATCGGATAGCGTTTGCTGGCGCTGGCGTCATTCGGGATATACACGGCAGTGAACAGGTGCTTGCCGTCACGCATAGGGATGCGGTATTCAAACTTGCTGTAATTTTTGCGTACATAGTCGCTGCGCAGTTTGATCTGTTCGCTACGCTCATCGAGTGCCTGTTCACTACTCTGATCGCTTTTCCCTACGATAGTGCCAGCCTGGATCAGCGGCGAGGCAGCGCTCATGACGACGCCCGCAATGATCCATGACAAGCGTGACGCTTTGTTCATGCACTTCTCCCTGTGGTGTTTGCTATGGTATTTATATTGGTTTAAGGCCTGTTGGTAACAAAATCGCAGCTCGATTTCGTTGCCAGCAGGCCTTAGGTCTTCTCGCTGCGCACAAGTTCCGCGCAGTAAAAAATTTAGCGGATCTTGCTCAGAGTTTTTCCGGGTCAAAATCCGGTAAGCCAGGTTCGATCTGGCTGACACTGTCAGGCCCCTTGGCTTGGGCGGCCAGCAGCGCCTGACGGGCCCGGTCTAGCATGGCTTCGGCGCTGTCGCCTTGCGCATTCGTGGTGAGGCCGGTACAAAAAGAAATCTGTACATGCTCGGCGATACCGGTCCAGTCAATTGCTCCATAGGTTTGCTTGAGGCGATTGATTGCTTTGATACTTTGATCGATCCAGGTCGTCGGCATGACGATTACGAACTCGTCAGCATTATTGCGACCGAAGGAGTCGAGAGTGCGCAACAGTAGCTGGGTTTCTTGCGTGAGCCGGCGCAGGATCTGTACCGCGACAGGGCGTCCATAGCGGTCCATCATTTCTTGAAAACCATCGATACGGATAATCGCTACCGAAAAGGTGTGTCCGGTACGGTGTGAGCGGTTTAGTTCAGCATTCAAACTGTCGATCAGTGCATTACGGTTGAGTGCACCGGTCAGCGGGTCGTGTCTGGTCATGCGCTCCAGATGTGCCATTACCGTTTCCAGCAAAGGCAGCACGGCTTCTTTTTCACCGCCGTTTTTGAGCTGATGAATGGCTTGTGATAATTGCAGCTCAGCTTTCCGGTTTGGTGGGGTTTTGTCATTCGACATCGGGTTCTCCAGATACCTTCATTGTCAGACGCCTTGCCGGATGTGAACATGGCATCAAGCGCGTGTCAGGCGATAAGTCAGGTGATAATACGGCTACTCTACCATTTTGATGTTTGCTGTCAGCAATTTTCTATGCAATCCCAGCCGCTTTTTACTTTTTCTGTCTCACCTTGCCAGCAGGTGGTTACCCGGTTTTTTCCGGGGATTGAGCTTTGGGTGAAACGCGATGACTTGCTGCATCCTCAGGTGTCGGGCAATAAATTCCGCAAACTCAAATACCCCTTACAACAACTCGCAGGTCGTTCGCCGACGCTGGTCACCATGGGTGGTGTCTGGTCGAACCATCTGCATGCCACTGCGCATGCGGCGGCGCTGGCTGGCTGGCCCTCTATTGGCCTGGTGCGTGCAGCACCCGAAATGCAGACGGCGACGCTCGATGATTGCCGTGCCCTAGGAATGCAGATCATACCGGTGACCCGGGATGCTTACCGGGTACTGCGTGAGCAAGCAGAGGCATGGCGTTTGCAGCTTGCGCCGCACAGGGCGGCAGATATGCCAGGTGTAGCAGAGGCAGATTATGTGTGGTTGCCCGAAGGTGGCAGCACTGCCGATGCCCTGCACGGAGTGGCGGAGCTGGTGGATGAGGCGATTGCGCAAACCGGCTTTGTTCCGGATAGCATTGTGCTCGCGTGTGGCACCGGCGCGACACTGGCGGGTGTCCTTGCCGGTTTGCGTGGTCGTTCTCAGGTGGTCGGCATTGCCGCTTTAAAAAACGCAGCGTATTTGCACGAGGATATTGCCGGTCTGCTCGGACAGGCAGCGTATCCGGCCTACGATAATTATGCCTTGCTCACCGAGCATCATCACGGCGGCTACGCTAAAGCACCACTGGCATTGCGTGAGTTCTGCCAAGTATTTTCCGCCGAGACGGGGATCGCAATCGAGCCGGTTTACACCGGTAAAGTTTTGTACGCGCTGATGCAACTCTGCCAGAGCGACCAGTGGCGCGGCGGGAAGCGGGTGCTGATGGTGCATACCGGTGGTTTGCAAGGTGCCCGTGGCTTTGAATGATGACGTTTCTTATACTGAATAGGTGTATAGCTTAAAATAGTCCTAATTGCGCACGTCATACAAGGGGATTGAAAAATACTCCCCCTAATCGTTATTAAACTCAATCACTAATTACCCGTAAAACGAATTCTGAAATTCACCAATATTCACCAATATTCACCCTCACTCATCATCGGCATCCATGCAAAAGAGTAAAAAAATCCTGATCCTCGGTTTTGTCTGGGCCGAGCCGGCGTCATCGGCGGCGGGTAGCCGTACTCTGGAATTCATCACATTGTTTCGTGCGCAGGGCTGGCAGGTGGTGTTTGCCTCGGCGGCGGCCTTGTCGGAGCACCGTGCGGATTTATCGGCGCTGGGTGTGGAGGAAAAAAGTATCCAGCTCAATTGCGACAGCTTCGACGTGATGCTGGCGGAATATCAGCCGGATATTGTTTTGTTTGACCGCTTTTTTACCGAAGAGCAGTTCGGCTGGCGGGTAGCGCGGACTTGTCCGCAGGCCTTGCGCGTATTGGATACCCAGGATTTGCACAGCCTGCGCCATGCGCGGCAGTTATTGCTGAAGCAGTCGCAGCAGCCTTGCCATAACGAGATCACGCGTCAGAGTGTGCCGCCGGTGACAGCCAGTCTTGCTGAATTACGTCATGTGATGGCAAGTGAAGATCATAGTCAGCGAGAGATTGCCGCGATTTACCGGTGCGATCTCAGCTTGATGATCTCGGATGTGGAGCAGGCTTTTTTGCAAACCGAATTTGGCGTTCCCGCCTATCTGTTGCATCACTGTGCCCTGATGCTGATCTCTCCGGCTAATGACATGCCGCGCCCGGCGTTTGAGGAGCGCGCGCATTTTCTGACGATCGGTAATTTCCGGCATGCGCCGAACTGGGATTCGGTCTTATGGTTAAAGCATGCGCTCTGGCCCAAATTGCGGCAGCGCCTGCCACAGGCGCAACTGCATGTTGCCGGTTCGTATCCCCCACCCAAGGCCAGCGCCTTGCACAATCCGGCGCAGGGATTTCATGTAATTGGTTGGGTGCCTGATGCCCACGCTGCCATGCGGCAAGCGCGGGTTTGTCTCGCGCCTTTGCGTTTCGGTGCGGGGATCAAAGGCAAATTAGCCGATGCCATGGCATGTGGTACGCCGAGTGTGACGACCACGATCGGGTGTGAAGGCATGACGGGTAACAGCGCTGACCTGCGCTGGGGCGGAGCGATTGCCGATGATGCAGAATATTTTGTGCAGGCGGCGGTCGATTTGTATCAGGACCCAGCTGTATGGCAACAGGCACAGACGCGCGGCGACCAGATTGTGCAGCAGCGCTTTGATCGTCCGCGCATTGCGGCTGAATTACTCAAGGCGCTGGACGATGCCGGGCTGCATTGCGCAGAACGGCGACAAGCGAATTTTGTTGGATTGATGTTGCGCCATCATCAGCACAAGAGCACGCAGTACATGTCGCAATGGATTGCTGAAAAAAACCGGCTGGCAGCGACCGGAGCGACGCCGCCGGAATCCGTCTGAATCCTAGGTTTTAATAGCGGTGCTCATCCACCAGATGCTTGGTAAAACTGTACTTGGTACCGCCCTGTAAAACATCCACCATCTTCTTTGGATTCGCGGCCGAGATAAAAATATCAGCGATACCGTCTTTGACCCGGAACTTGGTTGCTGGGCTCAGGATATTGTTTGCTTTAATACACAAGTGACGAATGGTTTTGGCTTTTTCATTACAGATCAGAAAGTGGCATTCCTTGCGAAAATTCGTCAGCGGAATGTTCAGCCACCAGCCCTCATCGCTGGCGTAGCGCACCACCTTGGAAAATTGCGTATTGCCTTCGTTGAGCAGATTCAATTGCAGTGAGTCGTTGGCAATCTGGATGGCTTCGGATTTATTCATGATGTTCTTCATTCAAGGCGAGATAGACGATATTCGGCAAGGATACAGTGCGTAATTGCAAAACTTAGCAAGATTTATCGTTTTGTAAAGAATTTTGTAAAAAAAAAGCGCAAAATAGCTCGCAAGTGCAACTTGAGTAAAGTCAGACACTTCGAGTTTGCTCATTTCTGGTGCTAGCACCGGGCTCGCTACACTAACTATACTAATTCAGGAGAACCATCATCATGACTGCGTCCCTAACCTTACTATCCTCGCAACCACTGCGTCGTCTGTTCCGTCAGTCCGCTGCCGCGCTGCTAATCAGCAGCTTGTCCGTCATGTCAGCCCTTGCTGCAGAGCGGACTTTTTTTGAGGCACCCGCTGATAATGCAGAAGTGACTTCGCCCTTTAAAGTGAAGTTTGGTCTGGAGGGCATGAAAATCGCGCCGCTTGGCGATATGACAGACAAGACCGGCCATCATCATCTGATCATCGACGGTGTGGCGGTGACACCAGGGACGTCGGTGCCTTTCGATGAAAAACATATGCACTTTGGCAAAGGGCAGACCGAGGTGGAATTATCTCTGCCGCCAGGCAAGCACACGCTGACCCTGCAATTCGGTAACGGTGCGCATCAGTCATATGGTCCCGGCATGAGTAAAACGATTAGCGTCACGGTATTGCCGGCGGCGAAATAAACTCGCAAGGTTCTTTTTTCCGGATCTGTTGTTCCTCAAGATCTGTTCATTGCTCACAGATTTCCCTGAACACGCGAGTGTGCGTGTTCAACCTGTGCGCTCTTTTTTTGGTGGATTTTGAATGACCGCAGCATCCCAATCTAGTACGTCTTTTTCCTTACGCACGGTATTGATTGTTCCGTATGTGGCCTTGGTGCTGGGTTTGGCGATCGTAATCGGCCTATTGTCTTATCGCGCCGGTAGCCGCGCGGTTTTGACGGTGTCCGAGCATTTGTTGCTAGAGACCGTCGGGCGTATCGGCCAGGCGATTGATCGCCATGTGGTCGGTTCAGGCGCGACGCTGGAAGCAGCATTCCCAAATGGCATGGTGGCACCGGAAGCGATTGAATCCGACATGCATAATTTGCGCACGCGCTTCTGGATCGCGACCTCGTTGCATATTGATCCGAATAATTATGTCTACTACGGTAATAAGAACGGTCAGGCAATTGGCTTGTTCCGTCACTCCATGCAGGACGGCGAATTACGCGTCAAGATCAAGCCCGAAGAAATGCGGACCAAATACCGGTTTAACGGCATTGACGGTGAGTTGAAATTTGCCTCCCGTGAGACCAAATTATTCGACCCGCGCGAACGCCCCTGGTACAAGGCCGCCAAAGCCAATCTGAAAGACACCTGGACTTCGGTCTATATCGATTTCGGTACCCAGGATCTGGTCGCCACCCGCGCCCGTCGCGTGCTGGATAGCCGCGGCGAAACCGCAGGCGTCGTTGCAACCGATATGTCCTTGCGCTCGCTGAATGATTTTGTGCGTAAGCTCAAAGTTTCGCCGAACGGTCTGGCTTTTATCATTGAACCGAATGGCAATCTGATTGCCTCATCGGTGACGCAGAATGTAAAACCTTTGCCTGACGGCAGCTATGTACGCATCAGCGCAGCCGATAGCGGCAATGCCTTGCAATCCGCGATTTATACCGAAGTACAACATGCGCTGAGCACCGCCGAAGGACCTTCCGGCGCCAGGACGCTTAGTTTCTATACGGAAGACGGGCAAAAAATTCACGTCGCCTTTGACCGCATTGTCGACAGTGCCGGACTCGAATGGATTAACGTGGTCGCGATGCCGCGCAAAGACTTTATGGGCGGTGTGATTGAGAACGTGATGCTGAACGTGCTGATTAGCGTGATCGCCGCGCTGATCGCTGTTGCGGTTGGTTTCAGGATTCTGAATTGGGTCGCCAATGATCTGAAGCGCCTGTCAGTCGCCGCCGGGATGGTGGGTGACGGTCAGCTTGATGCGCCTGTTGGTATCCACCGGCGTGATGAAATTGGCGAACTCGCCAAGAGTTTTGAGCTCATGCAGCACCGCCTGCAAACAGACCGGCTCACGGGGCTGTCAAACCGTGAGAATTTTGTGCGTCGGCTGGAAAATAAAATTACAGAAGCGAAGCACGATAAACGTGCCCAGCCTTTTGCGATTCTGTTCATCGATTTGAACGGCTTTAAATTCATCAATGATCAATACGGCCATGACATCGGTGATCGTGCGCTGATCGAGATCAGTGAGCGCCTGAAAGCCAATATCCGTGCCGGTGATCTGGTCGCCCGCTATGCGGGGGACGAGTTCGTGGTGATGCTTAACGGCGTCGCTGATCGTGAGGCGCTGGAACCTATCCGTCAGCACATCGAGGACGCTTTGCATGCGCCCTGGCTGGGTGAGGCAACCATGCAGGGACAAAGCGCCCAGCTACTGGGCGGTGCCATCGGTGATGCGTATTTCCCTACGGATGGCGACGACGCGATCAGCTTGCTGAAAGCCGCTGACAGGAATATGTATCTGAATAAATTTGGTGCTCGTAAAACATAATCCGCATGATCCATGCGGGTTGTAGCCTGATTTTGTCTGGTAAGGCGCATATACTGTAGGTCTTCAGAAGTTTCTAAACGAGAATTTCTAAAAACATGACGCGCTTGTTGACCTACGTTTTGGAGTCATCGCTGCTTTTGATTTCATATTGAATCAGCGCGGATTACTCTTTGACGGAACTCCGGCTGAGTTCAGAACGCGCTCTGACCGCACTCTGATCTGAGCGCCGGATAGCGCATGAATACCGTCACACCATCGGCATAGCCCTGATGCATTAATCACGGTACTATTCAACAGATCGCATATTATTTTTGCAGATTTTGTAAATGCACCACATGGTGCTGATTCGACACAATCAGGCTTTGTTACGATATTTTCTCAGGTCAGACTGCTATGGATTTGCTTGTTACCAATGACGTAATTGCTTGCTGGGAGGATGAACTTCCTTTCTTGCAGGGTATTCCGCGTCTGGACAAGATGGTGGCACTGGCGTGGCATTTACGACAGCGTGACGCTCAGCGAGCAGTCTTGCTGGCGGACGATGCTGATGCAATGATGAACTATGTACTGTCTGACGATCAGGCGTTAGCCTATAGCGCGGGTTCTACTGCACGGGCGCGCTTGTTGCTGGTCAGAGCAGAAGCATTATGGCTGTATGCTAAATTCGATGAAGCAGAACGCCTCGCCATACAGGCTTTACAGGCGTTTTCTGCAATTGATGCTGCCCATGCCGGTGAGCGTGAACAAGGTAGTAGTGATGCGCATTATTTGCTGGCCGCCATCGCGCATAACCGTGGTCAGATCACTACTTTGTTTGAACAGTTAGAGCTGGCGATTGCCCATGCACAAATGTGCCGCGATGCTGACCGCGAAGCCATGGCAAATGCGTTTCTGGCAACGCAAATGATCTTTCGCGATTTGCCTAAAGCGATAGAGCGCTGGAATATCCGCTATAAAACCGAACTCGACGATCCGCGACCCATCGTCGCAGCCTGTGCGCAGGAATATTTTTTCTATGTGGGATCCCTGTCGAGTGATTTTGGCAGTGCGATTGCACATGCAATATTGGCCTATGAATTTTGTCTCGACTACGGCGAACTCAGACGCGCCGTGACCTTGCTCAGCAATATCGGCGACGGTTTCAATAGTCTGAACGACCATCAGGCGGCCTTGCAATGGCTGCAAACAGCGCATGATCTGGCGAAACCAAAAGCCTGGCCGGCCAGTGTCGGCGGCACTCTGGTGCAGATGGCAGAAACCATGCGCAGGCTGGGACGTTTTGATGCGGCCAAAGAGTTGCTCACGGATGCGCTGGAGACGCTGGCACCGATGTCAGAGGCCAGGATGTATTTGATGGCCTTGCGTTATCAGGGCGATTTATCCCTCGATCTCGGCGATAACGAACAGGCACTGGCATCTTTTCGCTTATTGCAGGAGAAGGCAGATGCGCGTGATCAGCTGGATTTCAGAATCGGGTCACGGCGCGGACAGGCTCGCGCCTTATCCTTGCTTGGACAGCCTCAAGAGGCGATTAATATTGCGGAACATGCTCTGATGCTGGCCAAGTACAGCAAGGATAATTATCGCCGCATCGATGTCTTGCGCGTGCTGGCAGCGATTCACATGCGCGACAATTTGCCTGCGCCTGCGGACATGAGTGCGCCCAGTGCGCCGTTGCATTATCTCCAGCAAGCCCTGGATTTAGCGGCCAACATCAGTGGCTACAACGTCACCGGTGAACTGCTTGATGAAGTCGCCGATGCGCAGGCCGCGATTGGCCATTTTGAAGAGGCATTTAACCTCAGTCGTCTGGCAATCAGTTCACGCGAAAAAATTCACACCCAGGAAGCCACCAACCGCGCCACCGCCATGCAGATCAGTCATCAGACCGAGCGCATGCGGGCCGAGGGCGAACATTTACGTGAACTCGCCAACGCAGAAGCACAAAGGGCGGAAGTCTTGCAGCAATCGAGTGCCATTCTGGAGCGTCTTGGTCAGGTCGGTCAGGAGATTACCGGCAGTCTGGATGCGAATGCGGTATTCCAGGCACTCAACCGCCACGTCCAGGGTTTGCTGCATGTCACGGCATTCGTGATCTATCTGATGGATGCTGACCAGCAAAGCATGACCTCTGCCTACGGGGTAGAAAACGGTGAACCGATTGCGCCGGATACGGTGTATATGTCCAGTATGGTCTCGTACTCGGTGCGCTGCATTAAGCAACGAAGTGATATTTTGGTCGAAATATCACCGGAAACTGAAATTCCTGAACTGATTCCCGGCACGGAACCGGTATTAAGTACCCTGTTTGCTCCGCTGATGAGCGCTGATACGGTGCTTGGCGTGATGACCATCCAGTCCTCACGCGAGCATGCGTATGGTGAACGAGAGCGCATGATTTTTCGTACGCTGTGTGCTTACGGGGCGATTGCTCTCGCCAATGCCGATGCCTATCAGCGCCTGACCCAGACGCAGGAGCATTTGGTCGCACAGGAAAAACTCGCGGCCTTAGGCTCACTGGTTGCCGGTGTTGCGCATGAGCTGAATACGCCGATCGGTAACTGTCTGCTGGTCGCCTCTACCTTGCAGGACAGTACCAACACGCTGGTACAAAAACTCGCCCAGCAAAGCCTGCGTCGCTCGGATTTAAGTCAGTTTTGTGAAGAAGCCAAGCTCTCTGCCGATATCATGATGCGTGGCTTGAGCAGTGCCGCGACGCTGGTCAGCAGCTTTAAACAGGTTGCGGTTGACCGCACTTCAGAACATCGCCGTCCGTTTGAATTGCATCAGGTCGTACACGACATTATTGCGACTTTGAATATACGGATTGCGCATGCCGGACATATGGTGATGCAGGACATTCCTATGGGCATCCGTATGGATAGTTATCCCGGCTCGCTGGGACAGGTGATTACCAATTTGATTGAGAATGCGATTCTGCATGCATTCGACCTGCGCGGTCCCGGCAAACTCAGGATCAGCGCCATCCGTCCTGAACCTCATCGTGTGCTGATTCAGTTTGCGGATAACGGTGTCGGCATTCCTGAAGAAAATCTGAAACGCATCTTTGACCCGTTTTTTACAACCAAACTCGGGCAAGGCGGCAGCGGACTTGGCCTGAACATTTGCTACAACATCGTCACATCGATCCTGCACGGACAAATCACGGTCAAAAGTGTACTCGGTGAAGGCACCAGTTTTTATCTGGATTTACCACTGGAAGTATGACGCCGTTGCTGGCAGCGACACTTTAGTATTTTTCCCGTAGAACTGACATCTAACTGCCTCGGTTGCCTAATCTGGTTGCCTAACTCACCTGACCGCATAACCGAATGAATGTGACAGTACGGTAGCTTGTACTGTCATTAGTTATTGTTATTGATCACCGGCTTGCCGGAACTATTTCGCCTCACTACTTCCTTGATTACTTAGCGCTTTTCCGGTGCGGTTTTGCTGCGTCGGGTTTGCGGTCGCTCTTATACTTTGCGGCCGGTTTGCTACGCGGTTTTTCTGCTGCGAATGCCGGTTTTTTCGGTGCTGAGTTGGTGAACTCCGATGGTTTCTCAGCAGATTCGCTGATATCAAGCTGCTTGCCTGCCACCCAGACCGTTTTCAATTGTTTTAACAATTCTTTCGGCATGCCTTGTGGCAGATCGAGCAAACTGTAGTGATCAAAAATCTCGATACGACCGATGTGTTTGGCTTCCAGACCAGCTTCATTAGCAATCGCGCCGACAATATTGGACGGCGTCACGGCGTGGGTACGACCGACCTCAATACGATAACTTTGGGTCGGTGCAATCGCTTTCGCAGGGCGGTCTTTTTTTGATTTAGCCGGACGCTCTGCGGCATCGTTGTGCTTGTCAGCAAAGCCGTCGTCACGTGGATCCGCCTGTACAGCGCGCTCTACGGTGCTATCGAGTTTGCTGCCCCGTGGTTTGACGGCGCGCTCGGGTGCCGCCGCTGGTGCACTTCTGGTCGCAGGCGCTTTACCAGCGGCACCGTCTGCATGAATGCGCAACTGCTGGCCTGCAACACGGACAGACTGCAATTGATCCAGCGTGGATTGCGGTAAGTCCTGCGGCAAATCGAGAACGCTATAGTCATCATAGATTTCGATGCGACCGATATTTTTTGAATCGAGATTCGCTTCGTTCGCAATTGCACCGACGATATTGCCCGGCTTCACACCGTGGGCATAGCCGACTTCGATACGGAAGGTACGCATGCCAGGATCGGCATCGCGGATGATGCGTTCTTTTGGCTCATAGCCGGGGCGCGGACCACGCTCACTACGTTCAAATCTGTCGCCACGGTCACCCCTGTCATTGCGCTCACCACGCTCAGGGCGGTCAAACTTCGTCCGGGCTGCGCGTTCTTTGTCCCAGCTATCGTCACTGGCTACTTTTTTATTCTTATCGAGCAGCAGAGGTTCGTTACCACGTGCCATTTTTGCTAAGGCGGCCGCGATTTCTATTGCCGGAATATTGTTTTCCTGTTCGTAGTCTTCGATGACTGACTGGAATAATTCGAGTTCGCCGAGGGCGATCGTTGCGGTAATCTGCTCTTTAAAGCGTGCAATTCTGACGTCATTGACTGCCTGAATTGTTGGTAATTCC
Organism: Undibacterium sp. Rencai35W; assembly: GCF_049340185.1. Taxonomy (NCBI): domain Bacteria; kingdom Pseudomonadati; phylum Pseudomonadota; class Betaproteobacteria; order Burkholderiales; family Oxalobacteraceae; genus Undibacterium; species Undibacterium sp. Rencai35W. Next base: position 431,524 of record NZ_JBMPPC010000004.1, on the reverse strand, counting down.
AATGGCGAAATAGGCTGGCGTGTAGAGCGTTCGATGGCCTTGAGCAAATTCTTTTCACGCGGCGTGATAAACAAAATCGCCTCACCGCTACGACCGGCGCGGCCAGTACGACCAATGCGGTGGGTATAGCTTTCCGGATCATGCGGTACATCGTAGTTGACCACATGGCTGATACGCTCTACGTCCAGACCACGGGCAGCAACGTCGGTCGCTACCAGAATATCGATCTTGCCGTCTTTGAGTTGTTGTATCGTGCGTTCACGTTGCTGTTGCTGGACGTCGCCGTTGATCGCTGCGACAGAGAAGCCTCTTGCTTCGAGTTTGCTGGCGAGTTCTTCGGTGCCGAGTTTGGTCCGCGAAAAAATAATCATCCCGTCGAAGGTTTCCGCTTCCAGAATCCGCGTCAGTGCATCAAGCTTATGCATACCGCTGACCAGCCAATAGCGCTGACGGATATTATCCGCAGTACCGGTTTTGGCAGCGACGGTAATTTCAGCAGGCTTATTCAGATAGGTCTGGGCAATCCGTTTGATCACGGATGGCATGGTTGCCGAGAACAAGGCAGTCTGGCGCGTTTCAGGTGTCTCTTGCAAAATCCGTTCGACGTCGTCGATAAAACCCATGCGCAGCATTTCGTCGGCTTCGTCCAGTACCAGTGTCTTGAGCTTGGATAAGTCGAGCGAACCTTTATCCAGATGGTCAATAACACGACCTGGCGTACCTACCACGACGTGCACACCGCGACGCAACGCGGATAATTGCGGACCGTAGCTCTGGCCGCCGTAAATAGGCAAGACATGAAAGCCGGGAATATGTGTCGCATAACGCTGAAAGGCTTCTGCAACCTGAATTGCGAGTTCGCGGGTCGGTGCCAACACCAGTGCTTGTGGCGAGGTTTGCTTGATATCGATACGCGACAAAATCGGCAAAGCAAAGGCTGCGGTTTTTCCGGTACCGGTTTGCGCTTGTCCCAGTACGTCACGATTCGCGAGCAAAGGCGGGATGGTCGCCGCCTGGATCGGTGACGGTGCCTCGTAGCCAACTTCCTTGAGGGCGCGCAATAGGGGCTCGCTCAGGTGTAAATCGGAAAATAAGGGGATCGGGGTATCAGGCATGGCGTTCTCAGCAATTCACGTTAGGGCTCGTATCGCAAATGCGAAACAATATGGCGCGTAGTTTACTCTCTTGCGCTGCTAAAGGGCTGAGAATATGCCTGAGAAGATGGCTTTCTACGCGGAAAACACGCTTAAATCGGGCTGAAACAGGCTATTCGACAGCAATAAGGTCTTTTTGCCAGTTCAGATTGAACAATAAAAAAGCCCGGGAAATTAACCCCCGAGCTGCTTTTTTAATTTTTATAAGTCCAGATAAGACCGAACAAATTTGGCTAAAAAATTGACGTCGCCATCTACTAATCCGGATTAGCTACCTTCGCTAAACACATATTCGTGCTGACCGTCACGCGTGATCAGGACACGCTTGCCCTGACGTTCACCGACCACCATTTCAAAGCCAAGCCGGGTCGGTTCCGTCGTAATGAAGGAGGTGCTGCCATCATCGTTTTTGCGGGAGGCAACGACACTTTTCCATTCCCCAAAATCAAAGACGGTATCGCGTCCTTTTTTACTCACGATGAGTTCGCCGAGTTCAGGGCTTTGATAACGTTTTGCCAGTTTGCTGACAGGTTGTGTTGCTGCAGGCATCACAAGACGATCACGGAACTGAGCCAACCCGGCTTTGGTGGTTGCGACGGCAGCCTTAATGTCGGCGGTGGCTTCGGGTGTGCCATCAAAAACGATTTCCATAAAACGGCGCATGAACGGACGTAATAAACGACCACCTTCATCCGAGTTCGTCAGAAGAGCCACACCGATACCGCTGTCAGGCAATAAGTAAAAGTTACTCTTGAAGCCAAACATGCTACCGCCATGGAAGATCACCGGTACGCCCCAGGCGACTTCGGTCTCCAGTCCCATGCCGTAGGTCGCGTTCTCACCAACATTGACTTGCGGCTGACGGCGTGCCAGCACATTGTCAGCAGAAATATATTGTTTACCGCCCTCGACTTTGCCCGTATCTGCTTCAAATTTGACGTAGCGGATAAAGTCATGCGCCGTGATCCAGACGCCGCCAGCCGGACGATGCGGCATGATGGAATAATTCATCTCCATACCAGCCAGTATGGTCTTGCCTTTGATATCCATGCCGTGCGGACTGGCGTGATTGCCTTTGAGCGCTTTTGCCATGTCAAAGGTTGTGGATGACATGCCTAGCGGATCAAAAATCCGTTTTTGCATCGCCAGATCATAGGCCGCACCCAATGGCATTTCCGGGTACGCGAGGTGGCCGCCGATATAGCCGGCGGCTGATGCCATCAAATTATTATATTGAAAAATATCGCCAAAACCGCTGGTTGGTTTATTCGTGGCGAGCAATGCCAGTGAGCTTTCTGGTGTCGCATTTTTGTATTCAAATAGCCATTCCAGATCTTGTCGTGGCAATCCGGTACAGGCGCAGATCAGATGTTTGAATAAGACTTTTTGCGTAGTCTCTGCATCACCGAGTTTAAACCCCGGATACAACTGCGTAACGGGCTGATCCCATTTCAATTTACCTTCATCCGCCAGACTCGACAGCATCAGGGTACTCATGCCCTTGGTGTTCGATGCAGCCATAAACAGGGTATTGGCATCCACTGGTGCGGGCTTACCTAATTCGCGTACCCCGACGCCGCCTTCATAGACTACTTTGCCGCCATCGAGTACGGCGAACGAGGCACCTGGCACACCTAGCTGTTTCATGGAATCGCTGAGAAAGCTGCGCAACAAGGCAACTCGTGATGCATCCATATGATGTGGCGTGCGACCGGCAAACGACTCGCGGGTATAGCCAGCAGGACGTACGCTCTGGACAATCAGTGAAATCGCTGCGCCGCGTTTTTCAAAAGTCTGCTCTGACCCGTCCAACAGCACGACGCTCCATTGTTTGCCGCGACGATGCGCGATTGCCTCGATCACGATACGCTCATTAGGGGATGTTTCGTAGTCACTGACTTTGCGTTCTTCCCAACCATCTTTGGCGGCCCGGTTAGTGACCAGGTTGACCGGATGTTTCTCGCCAGGTTTATATTGCAGCCAGGCCGCCTTGACGGCCGCCGCAGCATTCTCCGCCTCCAGATCAATCAGTGCGACGTGGGTATCGGCTTCAGGCGCATCGAGTACCAGCATATTGCTGTCGCGCCGCACACTCCAGTCGCGCGGTCCGGTGACTTGCGTACCGATTTGTGTGACTAGCCCCAGATCCTGTTCGAGCTTACCGATATGTACCTGACTGGGCGCGGCTTTGCCGCTGGCGCTTGCGACGACCTCCGCCGCAAAGCTGAACTGAGCAGGAAGGGTGAGGGCAATGGAAGATGCCAGCAATAATCTGGATAAACACTTACGTTTCATCAAAGTCTCCTGGTGTGTATTTGATTCAATTTAGGCGGATATTGCTTTTCGGAAAAAGTTAAGGGTTTATGGCTGATGCTTGGTCATTTTTTACTCTGACAAGCGCAAAAACACTTGAGGAAATTAGTGGAGTAGTCGGTACTACGGAGGTAGTGGACATATACGTCTACCCAACTAAATGCAAAATGATAAATTACCAGAATGTTAAAATTAAAGCAATTAATTCACCACACCTGAACAGACTTCTCTGGTGGGGATTCTTAGCTGTATTGCTTAGCTACATTGCTTAGTGATGGTAATCAGGGATATGGACAAATGAATGAGCATTTCTTCCGTTTCATCTCTATTAATCACTACTTAAACGCCGGCTTCCAGATGATTTTGTCGCACTGTTCAATACTATTTAGCCGTACTTTGATATGCGTCATGCCTGCAGCATAAGCGAGGTTGGTGACAGTCTTGATCGATGCCTTACTATCTACAAAATAGACTTACAAAAAGCGTACGGCATCGAACAGAGTGAACACGCACTAGTGATTATCCTTTGTCAGGCGCGAGTCGTTGTTGATCAACGGCGTCATTCTTCATTGAAGGAATTATTCTGATGAAACATCATACGATCCCACTCAGCGAGGTCAGTCTGGCACCCGGTCTGCTGGTTAAAATGCACGCCTACTGGCAAGCTGCAAACTACTTGTCAGCAGGTCAGATTTATCTCTACGATAATCCTCTCCTGAAGCAGCCGTTAACTCTGGAACACATTAAACCAAGATTGCTTGGTCACTGGGGAACAACGCCGGGATTGAACTTTATTTATGTTCACCTGAATCGCCTGATCAAAGAGCGTGATCTGAATATTTTGTATGTAACCGGCCCCGGGCATGGAGGTCCGGGTCTAGTAGCAAATACCTACCTGGAGGGCACCTATAGCGAGGTCTATCCGGAAATTACGCAAGATGAAGAGGGGATGAAGCGCCTCTTCAAACAATTTTCTTTCCCGGGCGGCATACCCAGTCACGTCGCCCCTGAGACGCCTGGGTCTGTGCATGAGGGCGGGGAGCTGGGCTACTCTTTGTCCCATGCCTTCGGTGCCGCATTTGATAACCCTGATTTGTTAGTGGCCTGTGTGGTGGGTGATGGCGAAGCGGAGACAGGACCGCTGGCGACGAGCTGGCATTCGAATAAATTTCTAAATCCTGTCTGTGACGGCGCGGTACTCCCGATTCTGCATTTGAATGGTTATAAAATTGCCGGCCCTACAATTTTGGCGAGAATTCCACACGATGAGCTTGACGCCTTATTCCGTGGCTATGGCTATACGCCGTATTTTGTGGAGGGAGACGATCCTGCCGACATGCATCAAAAGATGGCGGCGATCCTCGATCATATCGCCGACGAGATCAAGTCTATCCAGACCGACGCCCGCCAACATGGATTCAGGCAACGACCTTCCTGGCCGATGATTATTCTGCGTTCACCTAAAGGTTGGACAGGACCAAAATTTGTTGACGGTAAGCCTGTCGAAGGCACATTTCGCTCGCATCAAGTGCCGATGGGCGACATGAGCCGTCCTGGACATGTAGACATCTTAGAGGCATGGATGCAAAGTTACCGGCCTCAGGAACTATTTGATCAGCACGGTAAATTACGTGCTGATCTGGCTGCGCTGGCACCGAGCGGGTCGCGTCGTATGGGCGCGAATCCTCACGCAAACGGAGGCTTGTTATTGCAGGATCTGGTTATGCCGGACTATCGTGATTATGCTGTGACGGTGCCGCGTCCGGGAGCGGTGAGTATTGAGTCAACTGGTGTACAGGCTCAGTTTATCCGCGACATCATCGCTCGAAACCCGCACAACTTTCGTGTATTCAGTCCTGACGAAACCTCATCGAACCGCTGGGGAGCTGTATTTGAAGTGACGAATCGCTGCTCAACGGCAGAACATATTGCCATTGATGACCATATAGCACCTGATGGCAGGGTGATGGAAGTACTCAGTGAACATCAATGTGAAGGCTGGCTGGAAGGCTACCTGCTGAGCGGACGCCATGGATTTTTTTCGTGTTACGAAGCATTCATCCATATTATCGATTCGATGTTTAACCAGCACGCTAAATGGCTCAAGGCAGCAAATCGCATTCCCTGGCGTGCGCCCGTCGCTTCTCTGAATTATCTTCTTTCCTCCCATGTCTGGCGCCAGGATCATAACGGTGCCAGTCACCAGGATCCTGGTTTTATTGACCATGTCATCAATAAAAAAGCCGAGGTGATCCGTGTGTATTTACCACCAGATGCGAATACATTATTGTCAGTTACGGATCATTGTCTGCGTAGCCGCAACTACGTGAACGTGATCGTCGCGGGCAAACAGCCTGAAGCGCAATGGCTCACGATGGATGCGGCGATTACTCACTGTAATGCGGGCATTGGCGTCTGGGATTGGGCGAGTAATGACGCCGGTGCAGAGCCAGATCTGGTGATGGCTTGTGCCGGTGATGTGCCAACCTTAGAGACTTTGGCCGCAGTGCAGTTACTGCGTGAACATCATCCAGAGTTAAAAATACGAGTGGTGAATGTCGTCGATCTGATGAAACTACAGCCGGAAAGTGAACATCCGCATGGATTAAGTGACGTTGAATTTGATGCCTTGTTTACGAAAGACAAGCCCATTATCTTTGCTTACCATGGCTACCCCACCCTGATACACAGACTGACCTACCGTCGTACCAATCATCAGAATCTGCATGTACGCGGGTTCAAGGAAGAGGGTACGACGACGACGCCATTTGATATGGTGGTACTCAACGACTTAGACCGTTTTCATCTGATGGGAGCTGCGCTTGAGCGCATATCTTCAATGAACCGCGATTTGTCTGCGACGCATCGCTTTATTCAGGAAAAACTGGCGGAACACGAGAGATATATCTGCGAACATGGGGAAGACATGCCTGAGATCCGGGACTGGACATGGACCTTGTAAATAGTAAGTAGCGCCAGAAATCAGGAACTTTTTAGTGCCTGATCGACTATCTGTTGCGCATCCTCCAGAATGCGCTCCAGATGTTCTTCCCCGCGAAAACTCTCTGCATAAATTTTATAGAGATCTTCTGTTCCCGATGGTCTTGCCGCAAACCAGCCATGCTCGGTAATGACCTTCACTCCACTGATTGCAGCCTCATTGCCCGGCGCCCGTGTCAGGATGCTGAGGATAGACTCACCTGCCAGTTCTGCCGATGTAATTTGCGCTGATGTAATCCTGCTGATTTTCGCTTTCTCTGCACTGGTCGCGTTCACCTGAAGACGTGTTTCCACCGGGTCACCATAACGATGGCTCAGGTTGCGGTAATGAAAGCCAGGATCATGCCCGGTCTGTGCAGTGATTTCCGCGGCTAGTAATGCCGCCGTGATGCCATCCTTGTCTGTGGTCCAGACTGAACCGTCACGTCTGGAAAAGCTGGCACCTGCACTTTCTTCCCCGGCAAAACTGAGCGTCCCCTGCATGAGGCCCGGTGAGAACCATTTAAACCCTGTAGGCATATCCAGCACTGGCTGTCCTAGCTCTGCGGCGATCCGGCGGATCATATCGCTGGACACGATCGTTTTGCCAATACCAGCAGATTTTTTCCAATAGGGACGGTGTTGAAACAGATAGTCGATCATGACACACAGATAGTGATTCGGCGGCATCAGGCCGACGCTGCGTGTCACGATGCCATGCCGGTCATGATCAGGGTCGCAGGCGACGGCGATATCGAAATCATTGCGACGACTCGCCAGTACCTGCATGGCAAAAGGAGAGGACGGGTCCATGCGGATTTTACCGTCGCTATCGACCGGGACAAAGCGAAAACTCGCATCCACCGACGGGTTGACGACCGTAATATCCAGCTTGTAGCGCTCTGCAATCGCAGGCCAGTAGGCGACTCCCGCCCCGCCTAGCGGATCGACGCCAATATGCAGGTGTGCGCTACGGATACTCTCCATATCAATGACCGTAATCAGCTCATTCACATAAGCTGACATAAAGTCATAACAGTGAGTCGTCTTTGCTCGCAAGGCGGTTTCAAATGGGACACGCTGCACACCACTTAAACTCGATTGCAGGTAGGCGTTCGCGCGTTGTTCTATCCATTGCGTCACCTCGGTATCTGCTGGCCCGCCGTTTGGAGTGTTGTACTTGATGCCGCCATATTCCGGCGGATTATGTGAGGGCGTGATGATGATGCCGTCCGCTAATCCTCGTTCTTTGCCACGATTGTAATTGAGGATCGCCAGCGATACTGCAGGGGTCGGCGTGAATGCGCCATTCCCTGCGACCATGACATCGATGCCGTTTGCCGCCAGTACCTCTAAAACACTGGTGTATGCAGCTTGTGATAAAGCATGTGTATCGATACCGAGATAAAGAGGACCATCAATCCAGCGGCGTTGCCGATACTGGCATATTGCCTGAGTAATCGCCAGGATATGCGATTCGTTAAAGCTCTTATCAAGTGATGTACCGCGATGCCCCGAGGTGCCAAACTGAATGCTTTGTGCCGGGTTTAAGGGATCAGGCATCTCGCTGTAATAGGCCGCCATCAGACTGGCAATATCCAGCAGCATTTCCGGCGGAGCCAGTTTGCCAGCGAGCGGGCTGATAGCCGTCATGGTGTAGTCGCCTGCGTCGTCTGAACTGTTAGCGGAGCCGGTATGATCGCCGATGCCAGGTGCCGTGCTATTTGCATTTTTGCGGCGGTAACAATATGGCTCGCTTCGAAACCGAAAAAATGACTTACTACTGCGCCAGGAGCAGACAGACCAAAGCTATGCATGCCGAGCATACTGCCATAAGAACCCGTATAACGTTCCCAGCCGAACATGGACGCTTGTTCGACCGAGACACGCGCCAAAATGAGTGGTGGCAAAATTTGATCACGGTATGCAGCGTCCTGCGACTCAAATAATTCCCAGCTCGGCATGCTGACTATACGGGCTTTGATTCCTTCCGCACACAACTGCTCATAAGCCGTAACGCAAAGAGCAATTTCGCTGCCTGTTGCGAGCAAAATCACGTCGGGTATATCTTCTGAGCCAGCGAGTATGTACGCGCCGCGTGCAACACCAGCGGCACTCGCATAGATCGTGCGATCAAGGACGGGCAGTGTTTGCCTGCTCAGAATCAGGCAGGTAGCCTTGTTTTTGGATTGCATGATGACACGCCAGGCTTCAATGACTTCATTCGCGTCAGCTGGACGTAGTACCAGCATGCCAGGCATGGCGCGCAACGATGCCAGATGTTCTACTGGCTGGTGGGTCGGGCCGTCTTCGCCCATGCTGATCGAGTCATGGGTAAAAATTGCAATGAGTGGCAATTCCATCATTGCACTTAGCCTGAGCGCTGCACGACAATAGTCAGAGAACACCAGAAAACTCGCAACGTAAGGGCGCAATCTGGACAGGCTCAAGCCGTTCCCGATCGCCACCATCGCATGCTCCCTGACACCAAAGTGAATGTTACGGCCTCGATAGTTATTTGACGCTGCTGATTCTTCTGCTGGTTCGGAGGACGGTGCCTGAAAGTCGCCGGCGAAGTCGAATTGTAATTCTGTCTTTGTAGAAGGCGCTAAATCGGCCGCACCACCCAGCAACCATGGTACGTACCGGGCAATTTGATTCAGTACTTTGCCCGACGCATCTCGGGTAGATAAACCCTTCGCATCGGCCGGGAATGCGGTGATGCCCTCATCCCACCCGTCGGGTAGAGTGCGTTCTTGCATTTGATGAATCTGGTTTGCTAAATCTGGATATTGCTGCTGGTAGCTGTTGAAAAGGTTTGTCCATATTGCATGCGCTTGGTTACCCCGTTTGCCGAATTGCGCAGCAAAGTGAGCAACCACGCCTCTGGGCACATCGAAATGTTTATCCGGATTGCAGCCATAAAATTGTTTTGCCAGACGCAGTTCTCCCTCGCCAAGTGGTTCGCCATGCGCCTCCCGGGTATCTTGCTTATGCGGCGCGCCATAACCGATGTGACTATGCGTAATAATGAGTGTCGGCTTATGGTCAGTATCCAGGAACTCTTGATACGCAGTGCGTAACGACATCGTATCGTTGACGTCATCGACACAAATTACGTGCCAGCCATAAGCGATAAAGCGTGCGGCTACGTTTTCAGTAAAGCTCAACTCAGTTGAACCTTCAATACTTATGTGGTTGCTGTCATAGATCCAGCACAAATGAGATAGTTGCAAATGCCCGGCCAAAGAGGCTGCTTCGCTGCTGACGCCTTCCATCATGTCACCATCGCCACAGAGCGCATAGACGTTGTGATCAAATAAGGGTAGTTCAGGGCGGTTATAGGTTGCTGCTAGCCACCGTTCTGCCATCGCCATACCAACGCTGGTCGCAAGTCCCTGCCCTAACGGGCCGGTCGTTGTCTCCACGCCGGTAGTCCAGCCATGCTCAGGATGGCCCGTGCAATGACTACCCGCCTGACGAAAATTCATTAAATCATCCAGAGTCACCGCCAGATGATCACCTGCGGGATAGGCATAGCCCTGCGCCTTGATCCCGCTGAGATAAATCAGGCTATATAACAAGGCACAGGCATGACCCGCAGATAACACAAACCGGTCCCGGTTGGGCCAGCTTGCGTCGGCCGGATCGTAACGTAAAAATTCTTGCCACAAACAATATACGGTCGGTGCCGCTCCCATTGGTGTGCCAGGATGGCCCGACCGGGCTTTTTGAACGGCATCCATCGATAAGGTTCTTAGCGTATTAATGCAAAGTTGATCGAGCTCAGGTGCATCTTGCATGTCAGTCCTTATGGTAGTTTTTCTGAATCAGATCGAGCCAGGTTGCACTTGAGTGCGGTTGAGCTTGACTAAATATCGGGACAGAAATTTGCGGTACTTTTTTGCCCCAGTCATAAGTCAGTCAGTGAAGAAAAATCATGTCTGATCAGATCGGCAATATGCTCTATCGTGATATCGGGCGGGTTGTATCTTTCCTGATTTTTGGGATCCAGAGCGTAATGTCCTTGCTTGGGAAAAACCGTTGTTACCCGTTCCTGCCAGCCCGCCTTCATTGCCGTTAATATGCGTAACTTGTCATCGACCATCACATAATGATCTGCGGGATATTGTGTGCTGATCGCCTCCAGCATCTGCTCTTTATGGATATAGATCAGAACACGGCCATCAACGGCTTGCCATAAGCCTGAGTGCTTGATTTTATGCGGTTGAAATATCACATCGCCGTCTGTGAGTATGACGGTGGTACCCCATTGTCCAAGATGCTCGATCAGCGCAAAGGCACCGGGATAGACTAAGTCCATCAATGGATAATCCAGTAAAAAATCTGCCATCTGATATAGGTGAGGATTGGTTTGATCTGTCAGCCGATATCGTTGCATTGCTCCCAGATAGTCGACATAGCCTAATTCTTCACGCAAGTCTTCCAGTATCGTGCGATAGCGATCTTGATTTTCTATGCCAAACTCTTGTGCGAGATGGCACATCAGGTCAGAGCGCAGGCGGTCGTTGTCAAGCAAGGTATTATCTACATCCAATAAAAAAACCAGCTTAGGAGGAAGTGCCATGAGCGGCCTCGTTCGGTGGATTTTTTGGTGCTTCCTGATGACCGCCAAACTGATGTCGCATAGCCGACAGTACGCGGTTCGCAAAGTCTGCCTCGCCACGCGAACTAAACCGTTCGTATAGCGCAGCACTTAAAACTGGAGTAGGAATTGCTTCCTCAATAGCGGCCATGACCGCCCAGCGCCCCTCGCCTGAATCTGACACGATACCGCCATAACTGGACAACGCCGGATCTGTGTGCAGTGCTTCAGCGGTCAGATCGAGTAGCCAGGATCCGATGACACTGCCTCGTCGCCAGACCTCCGCAATGTCGGGCAAATTGAAATCGTATTGGTAGAACTCAGGGTTACGGAGCGGTGTAACCTCAGCGCTTTTGGGGTCGCTCAAGGTATGGTTGGTAATATCGTGACTTTCATCAGGGTTTCTGCCGCCGATATTGGCATGTCGCAGAATATTAAAACCCTCGGCATATGCTGCCATCAAACCGTATTCGATGCCGTTGTGGACCATTTTGACAAAGTGTCCGGCACCGTTGACACCGCAATGCAGATAACCCTGTTCAGCAGAATTGCCCGTTGCACCGCGCTGTGCACGCTGGTGTGATATTGATGCAGCCTGATCGCCGGGCGCCAGTGCCAGAAAAATAGGATCCAGCTGCTGCACGATACCACGCTCACCGCCGATCATCAGGCAATAACCCCGCTCCAGTCCAAATACTCCCCCGCTGGTACCCACATCAACGTAGTGAATCCCGCGGGATTTCAGCGCAATACTACGGCGGATATCGTCCCGGTAATAGGAGTTACCGCCATCAATGATAATGTCGCCGATATCGAGTAAGAGCATGAGTTCTGTTAACTCGTTTTCGACAAGTGCTGACGGTAGCATGAGCCAGATAATTCGTGGCTGAACTAACTGGTCAATCAAGGTTGTCAATGATTGCGCACCACTTGCACCCTGTTGCACGAGTTCTTCTACAGCCTTTGCATGGATGTCATAGACCACGCAGGTATGGCGATGCTGCATCAGGCGCAATGCCATGTTGCTCCCCATTCGTCCCAGACCGATCATGCCGACTTGCATATAAGACTTTCTAATTTCAGATTTAATCAGATCCAGACCGAGACAGAGAAATGACGGGCGGTAGTTATCACCCGCCATGTCTTTGCCGGATTCAACACCCTGTCGTCACTTATTCGTCCTTCCATGCTTTTGAGTTCAAAAGCACTTCATGCGCTTTTGCGGCATCTTCGGTATTACCATGAACAATCAAGACATACTTATCCACCTTCAAGGCTGTTTCATATTTCATGACCTGATCCTTGGTTACACCCACTTCCATGAGTGCTGCGCCGAGTGCAGAGATACCGCCTACCACCACAGCACCTTCAAGCGCACCGACCAGCGCAGCGACGAAGGGACCCGCCATGGCAACCACGCCCAGTCCCGGTAAGAAGAACACCGCTGGTGCCATCAGCAGTCCCCAGATGCCACCCCAAAATGCCCCGGTTCCGCCCCAGGCCTTGACTCGATCACCCATGGTATAAAACCCAAGGGGATGTTCTTCGCTGTGATAGCCCTTGCCCACCAAGGACAATTTTTTGACATCAAATCCCGAACGGGCGAGTTGTTGGATAGCCTCTTCGGCTTCGACATGGGTATTGAAAATATAAAGTGGTGCGCGATCGTTTGACATAACTATTCCTTTGCTGGGGGACAGGCAATATGCCATTCACCATGTGCCAGGTATTTTTCGGCGCATGGACGAATGATGAAAAATTTAGAAAGAGATAGCGATGTTGTCGACGACCTTATTTACACCGGGAGTTCCCCAGGCCGCATGTTTGGCCAGGTCCCGTTCCGCCCAACTCTGGACAGTGCCAGTGAGGGTGACTTCACTCCCATTGACGCCAACGGCAATTTTCTGTGCGTCGGCATGGGCGCGACGTCGCAACGCGGCTTCGATATCGGACTTTACAGCGCGTAATGAGACCTTAGGTTTGACAACGATGTGGTCACTGACACCCGTGACACCCATCAGATGGCGTACCCGGCCAGTGACCGCTTCACGCTGGTATTCCCAATCAACTTCTCCGCTGAGTGTGATATAGCCACCTTCCACCATGACTTTGACGGATTCACTGGGGATATACGTCATCCAGTCGAGGGCGTTTTCCGCAGTTCGGGCGATATCGCTGTCATTACGCTTGCTGTCGCCGGGTAACTTGACATCGATTTCTACTGCTAGAGCTTTGACCCCGTTGACACGCTGCGCTGCGCGCTCTGCATCCCACTTTTCGGCAAAACTGCTGACATGGCCCGCTAGCGTTACTACGCCGTCATTGACCTCTACACCGATTTGCGCGGCATCAACGGAGGGTTCCCAGTCGAGCTCTGCGAGTATGTCTTGTTGCAATTGCGTATCCGATTTCATGATCAGCTTTCCGGTAAGGATGAAGGAAAAATCATCCTGCGCTTGCCACTCAAGCTGGTCTGTGCGGTATGCCGCTTAGCTTTGCCGTGAAGGCTGCCATGATCAGCCGATGCGACTTGACACAGATTAGAATTGAGAGTCAGATCATGAAGTTATTGAGGATTGTTTGAGCAATATCAACAATAATGTCAACAATAAGCAGATGCGCAAAAACTCAGTAAATTGTTGAATAAAAAGCGCAGAGACAGACGGGCTGATAAGCCGGCATTCAATACAGAATTTTTTCAACCAAGGAGACAAGATGAATCAAGTAAAAAAACAGCTTTTGCTAAGCGCGTTTGCCGCATTGGGTTTGTGTTTCGCCAGTGCCGTCTCAGCGCAAAGCACCGGTCTGACCCGTACGTTGGTCACCAAGGCCGACGTGTCTGTGCCCGGGCGGGAAGCTGTCATCGCAAGGGTTGAGGTTGCACCGGGTGGCGTTTCTGGCTGGCATACCCATCCCGGCGACGAGATTAGTTACGTCAATGAGGGCGAGACCGAACTGATGGTCGCCGGTCAGGCTACCCGCGTTGTCAAAGCGGGCGAAGGCTTTGTGATACCCGCCGGTGTCGCTCATAACGCCAGAAATGCTGGCACGGTAGCAGCCAAGCTGACCGGTGTGTACGTCGTTGAAAAAGGTCAGCCGCTGGCAAGCCCTGCCGCCCCACCGGCGAAATAGGCATCGTCAGTACGCCTTCCGTGTGGCAACAGACCAGCGGGAGGCAATCAGGCTGAACATCCGGGAATACCGCGACCTTCACGCGGTAGTTCAAAATGTAAAACAGGCAGGCCCAGCGCCCAGTCATTCCGCGGCTCTCAGGACAGAGCGGCTGGAGAGCCGCATGAACAGTGCGTGTTGGCGGAGGTAATTTTTAAAATGCGGCACGATCATTATGATCCGGCTTGACACCTCCAACAAATTTCTCATAAGCAAGGAACAAAATCAGATAAGGCGCGTCTAATCGCGTTACGCCAAGATGCGAGCGAATAATCATCACAAATCGCACTGGCGGAGGATACGTTCTGAAGAAGTCAAAGCAAAAATTAAAACTCAGAATCAAAACTCAGAATCGAACATAAAACACCAACATAAAACACCAACATAAAAATTCAGCAGCCTTATCCCACCATCTTATTTATCCTGTTTAAAGGAATTTTCCGATGCGATTGCTATACGTAGTAATGGGTTCACTATTGATTGCTTCCACCTTGTCAGTTCATGTAGCTCATGCAGCTCAGGCTGCGGAGGAGCGTGCCGACCTCGATCTGGTCACGAAATTACGCGATGAAGAGATGAGCCGCTCTAAGGTTATGGAGACGCTGGGCGTGCTCACCGATGAACTGGGGCCGCGTCTGACCGGATCGCCAGGATTAAAAAAAGCGGGCGACTGGGCGAAGACCCGACTGTCGGACTGGGGTTTGCAGAATGTGCATACCGAGAGCTTTGCACCGTTCGGCCGCAGCTGGGCTTTGGAACATGCAACTTTGCGTATGGTGGTACCGGATAAGCTCGATATCGTGGCGATTCCTAAAGCCTGGACGCCTGGTACCGATGGCGCGCACAAGGGCAGGCTGGTATATGCCAAATTAGCGGCGGAAGAGGATCTGGCGAAATGGAAGGGTAAGCTGGCAGGCGCAATCGTCATGCTGGATGAACCGCAGGCGAGCAAACTACATAGTAAGGCTGATGCGACTCGCTATACGGATGAGCAATTGGATGAACTGGTCAAAATCGATCTGGATGCGGCACCGTCGCGGCGTGCTGAGTTGGCGATGATCGTCAAGCAGTTAGAATTTCGTAAAAAACTCATGCCCTTCCTGATGGAAGAAAAAGTGCTGGCGACCCTGAACTGGTCGCGTGGCGAAGACGGTACGATCTTTGTTCAGGGCGGCGGTTCCTACAAAAAGGATGACGTCACCGGCCCCGCCAATCTGGTCGTGATGGCGGAGAGTTATAACCGGCTATATCGTCTGGTTGAGAAGAAAAAAGATGTCGAGCTGGAAGTCGATGTCAAGGTCAGTTTTACTGATGAAGATCCGGCCGCGGCCATCAGCGTATTGGCTGAAATTCCGGGCACCGATAAGAAAGATGAAATTGTGATGCTCGGCGGGCATCTTGATTCATGGCATGGCGCAACCGGTGCAACAGACAATGCGGCTGGCGTCGCAGTGGCGATGGAAGCCGTGCGGATGTTGAAGGCGATCGGCTTCAAGCCACGTCGGACGATCCGCATCGCTTTATGGGGTGGTGAAGAACAAGGGCTGCTGGGATCGCGAGCCTATGTCAGCCAGTGGATCGCGGCACGACCTGAACCGACCGATCCTAAAGAAAAAGAGATGCCTTCTTTTTTACGCAAACCAAGCGGACCATTGAGCATTAAACCGATGCACGGAAAAATTTCAGCCTACTTCAATCTTGATAATGGCGGTGGCAAGATACGTGGTGTGTATGGCGAAAATAATGCTGCGGTCAAACCGATTTTTGATGCTTGGTTAGCGCCGTTTCATGACCTGGGTGCGACTACCACGACCTTACGTAAAACGGGCAGCACGGATCACGTGAGTTTCGATGCGGTGGGGGTGCCGGGATTTCAGTTTATCCAGGATGAGATGGACTATATGACACGGACGCATCATACAAATATGGATGTCTACGATAAAGTCCAGAAGGGTGACCTGATGCAGGCATCTCTGATTATGGCAAGCTTCGTCGCGCATACAGCGAACCGCAATGATTTATTGCCACGCAAGCCTATGCCGCACGATCCGCCTAAGGATACCGGGAAAGACACTGCTAAAGAATCAGACAAAGAAGTCGCGAAAGAGGCCGCTAAATCGTAGTTGACGCGATCTTGAGTAAGTCCGTGTAGTGATTAGATAAAGCCGGTTTAGTCAGTAAGTTTAGCAAGTAATCTTAGTAACTAAGGCGCAAGTCCTGTCAAAGCGTATTGCACGACAGGACTTGGTTCATTTTTGAAAGGACGAAATCGATGAGTAATTACCAGCCAGTCAATTGTGAATTCCATGATGTATTGGAATCTCTCGCGACCAGACGAAAACGCATCGTTGTCCACTACCGAACAGATGATGGCAGTCTGCACACCGCGGAATCGGTAATTACCGATGTCTTTGCACAATCCGGTGCCGATTGGCTGTCGCTGGACGGCGTAACGACGGTACGACTCGATCATATTCACATTGTGGATGGTATTGCCAGGACTGACTTTGATTAAATACGTCATCTGAATCAACGATCTGTATCTGATGAATGTCATCCCATCAAATCTCAGCAAAGCGTCGCCTTAACCGTTCCCTATAGATTCATCATACATCCATGAAAAAACGCACTTTTTCTGTCCTTAACACTGTCGCTTTCAGTTGCTTGCTCGCTGCGGGTTTGCCTGCACATGCAGAGACTGCCAATCCACTGGTCGAAGAGGCGCCATTGCGGGCGCATCTGGCCTTGTTATCTTCTGATCTGTTTGAAGGTCGTGGCACAGGGCAGCGCGGCGGCGATCTGACTGTCGCATACCTTGAGACTCAGGCAATGGCGCTCGGGCTGCAAGCCGCGAATGGCAAGGATTTTAAGCAGGCAGTCAAGATCGCCGGGGTCAAGGCACAGCCATTGCTGAGCACATTGCATATCAACGTCAATGGCCGATCACTCAATCTGACCTTTGGTGATGACTGGATCTGGAACGCGGGAGATGGCAAGGCGCAGCGGCAATTTGATCATCCGTTGGTTTTTGTCGGCTATGGCATTACGGCACCGGAAGAACAATGGGACGATTACAAAGGGGTAGATGTCAAAGACAAGATCCTGGTGATGATGGTCAATGATCCGCAACCCACCGCCGAACAGCCGGAGCGCTTTGGTGGTAAGGCACTGACTTATTACGGACGCTGGACTTACAAATATGAAGAAGCCAAGCGGCGCGGTGCCGCCGGTGTCTTGCTGATACACACAGATGCCTCGGCAGGCTACGGCTGGTCCGTCGTAAAAAACGGAGGCGTGAGCGAACACTTTCAACTAGCATCAAGCGAAGGCGGCACCGGTCTGCAAGGCTGGATCACCGAGACCTCGGCGCGTACGCTATTTGCGGTAACTGGCAAGGATCTGGATAGCCTGCGTGCAGCGGCTGAACGTCCTGATTTCGTCCCTGTCGTTTTACCCGCATTCGTCAGGGGCGAGGCAAAATCGACCGTTCGCCAGTTAGTACAATTTAACGTGGCAGGCATCGTCCCTGGCACTGACCCGGTGTTAAAAAATGAACTCGTAATTTACAGTGCACACTGGGATCACCTCGGCAAACAAGAGGGCAGCGGCGATGTGATTTATAACGGCGCGATTGATAACGGTTCTGGCACTGCGGCATTATTGGCTATGGCAAAGGCGAGCGTGGCAAAACCTGCCAGACGTAGCCAGATGTTTTTGTGGGTCGCTGCCGAAGAGCAGGGCTTGCTGGGTAGTGCCGCATATGCAGCGAATCCGCTCTGGCCGCTGGCAAAAACAGCGGCGAACCTGAATCTCGATACATTGAATTTTGTCGGGCCTACCCGAGATATCAGCGCTCAGGGCAGCGAGCGAACCGAGCTGGTGACAATCGCGACGAAAGTTGCCAAAGAGATGTCGATACAAATCGCGCCGGCCAGAATTGATACGGCCGGCGGTTATTTCCGCAGTGATCATTTTAATTTTGCCAAAGCGGGTGTCCCGGCTTTTTCGATCGGGAGTGGTCGTGACTATTTATATGACCCGCAAGCGTCTACAGAAAAAGCTCGTGCTTACGGCAAACGTTATCACCAGGTGACTGATGAATATGATCCCACCTGGGATTTATCCGGCATGGTGCAGCAGGCGCAATTTACCTTAAATCTGGGACGAGAAATTGCCAATGCAGCGACGATGCCGCTCTGGAAAAAAGACGACCCGTTTGCTAAGTCCCGGCAATAGCGATAGTGAGGATAGTGAGTAATCCACAAGAACATATTTACATGAACGGAAAAATACGATGACATTCAATAATACTCAATTGCACCTCAAGCCATTGGCACTCGCCTGTCTACACATGGTGCTCGCACTGCCTCTCTATGCATCCATTACAGCGCAAGCGCATGCAAATGATGCCAAGTCTATCGTGTTAAATAGTACAGCCAGTACGAGTGCGACGATTGACGCTGGGATGGATAAATCGATATTGCCGGGTGAGGATTTCAACCGCTACGTGAACGGTAACTGGGAAAAAACAGCGACAATCCCGGACGATAAAATGAGCGTAGGTGTATTTGATACCTTGATCGAAGACACGGATATCAAGGTTGCTAAATTGATCGAAGCAACCACCAAGGCAGCACCCGGCACTGCTGCACGCAAGATTGGTGATTTTTATCAGGCCTATCTAAATATGGAGCATATCAATCAGCTCGGTTTATCACCGTTACAAAGTCAGCTTGATCATATTGCGGCTTTGACTGATAAGACGGCACTCGCAACGTATCTGGGGCAACACTTGCGAGCCGATGTCGATCCGATCAATGCAACGCATGTGCATACTGAGAATTTATTTGGTCTCTGGGTGTCGCAGGGATTTCATGATCACACGACGTATACCGCTTACCTGTTGCAAGGCGGTCTGGGTCTGTCGGATCGTGAATACTATGTCTCTAAAAATTCCAAAATGGTGGAGTTACGAAGCAAGTACCTCGCTCATATTGCCGCGATCCTGAAACTCGCGAATACTCCCGATCCTGACAATGCGGCGAAGCGTATTTTTGCTCTGGAAACTAGAATCGCTCAAAGTCATGCAACACGTGAAGCAACCTCAGATGTGCTGAAGGCGGATAACACCTGGAGTCAGGCTGATTTTGCGAAAAAAGCACGCGGACTTGACTGGAGCGCCTATTTTTCTGCCGCCGGATTGCAAGCGCAATCATCTTTCATCATCTGGCATCCGGGCGCACTGAAAGGCAGTGCAGCGCTAGTCGCGAACACGCCACTGGATACCTGGAAAGAGTACCTGCGTTTTCATGCTATCAATCAGCGGACTGGTGTATTACCGCAAGCATTTTCGGACCAGCAATTTGCTCTGCGCAGTGCATTCACCGGAGCGAAAAAACCTTTGCCGCGCTGGCGTGATGCAGTGGATGCGACGAATTACGCATTAGGCGAAGAGGTGGGCAAACTCTATGTGGAACAAAATTTTTCTGCCGAGGCAAAGCAACGGATCCGTTCCATGGTCACGAATTTACTGGATGCATTTAGTGAGCGTGTAACCGCATTGACCTGGATGTCGCCAAAGACCAAAGCAGAGGCGCTGGAAAAAATTAAACATACCTACGTCGGTGTTGGATACCCGGATAAATGGCGTGACTACAGCGGCTTACAAGTCAGTACAGCCGATGCCTTTGGCAACACGGAAAGAGCCAGTGCGTTTTTTTATCAGGAGGCTTTAGCAAAACTCGGCAAACCGGTTGATGTCATTGAGTGGTGTATGAATCCGCAATTGGTCAATGCCGTGAATATGCCGCTACAAAATGCCATCAACTTTCCTGCGGCATTTTTGCAGTCACCGAACTTTGATTTACAAGCTAGTGATGCCGCGAATTATGGCGCCATCGGTGCAACAATCGGTCACGAAATTAGCCATAGTTTTGACAATTCCGGTGCGATGTTCGATTCAAAAGGGGAGCTACGTAACTGGTGGAGCAAGTCTGATCTGGCGCACTTTAATCAATCCTCCAAAGCACTAGTAGCGCAATTCTCCGCATACAAACCTTTTCCTGACCTGGCGGTCAACGGGCAGCAAACCTTGGGTGAAAATATTGCTGATCTTGCCGGTCTGATGGCTGCTTTTGACGCCTATCGCAGTGCGATGAAACAAAAAGGACAAGTCGTTACTAAAGAAACAGACCAGGAATTTTTTCTGTCCTTCGCCAGGACCTACCGCGGCAAAATGCGTGATGAAACGCTACGCAGTATTATCGTCACCAACGAGCATGCACCCGAACAATTCCGCTTGTTAACGGTCAGAAATCTCGATGCTTGGTATCCGGCATTCAATGTGCAGCCGGGACAAAAACAGTATCTGGCACCGAAAGACCGTGTGCGGGTCTGGTAGTTGATTTGTTTGTTTTAATTTGTGCTGTTACTACCTAACCCAAGTGGATTTGCAAGGGTTTATACCAGCTGTTTGTATGCTGTTTAATATACCTTCTGTGCCTATGTTGTGGCAGCCCGTTGATTGTGAAAAAGTGCTGAGTCAGTTGTTCTGATTCGGCACTTTTTTGTTTCGATGTTTTGTTTGTCCTGAGGACTGTTTTTAATAAAAATCCTGAACTCAATTACTCAATTACTCAATTACTCAATTACTCAATTACTCAATTACTCAATTACTCAATTACTCAATTACTCAATTACTCAATTACTCAATTACTCAATTACTCAATTACTCAATTACTCAATTTTTTCTGGTAATAAAAAAGCCTGCATAGTGTGTACTACGCAGGCTAAAAAATGCTGAGTTTGGTCACATGATCCAGCCCCAGCACAGGGAGGAAAATCTATACGTGATCAGCCCTCATCGTATCTGGGATCGGCTGTGTTAGTTTGCGACGACGACCCTTCAGCAGCGATACTAATTTTTTCAGGCTACGGTAGATCAGGCGCAAGAATGTCAGTGTGAACAGCGCTTCCAGTATGGTCATTGTGAACCCTAATACAGCGTTGTAGCGTTCCATCCGTGCACGCATCTTGATCATCATACGGTCGCGGGCGATCTCGATGCTGTCGTAAAAAGTGGGTACGATCAGCAGCGTCAGAATTGTTGAGGTGATCGTGCCACCGATAATCGCGATAGCTAGCGGACGGTAGAATTCGCCGCCTTCGCCGAGGCCTAAAGCAACAGGCATCATGCCGGCAATCAGCGCAAAGGTTGTCATCAGGATAGGGCGCAAACGTACACGGCCTGCCTGCATTAACGCATCTTCACGGTTCATCCCTTCAGATTCATTCTTACGTGCTGCATCGAGTAACAGAATCGCATTTTTCGCAACCAGCCCCATCAGCATGATGATGCCGATGAAGCTCATCAGGTTCAGTGTACTGCCTGTTACCAGCAGCGCCAGTACCACGCCGATTAACGACAAAGGCAGGGACAGCATGACGCCCAGAGGTGCAGTAAAAGAGCCGAACTGAATAACCAAAATCAGGTACATCAAGCCGATACCAGACAACAGTGCAATTAGCATGGCGCCGAATACTTCCTCCTGATCCTGACCTGAACCACCCAGTGACAAGCCATAACCTGGCGGGTAGTTAAAGGATTTAGCTAGCTTCATTGCGTCTTCAATGACTTCGCCGTTGGAGCGACCCTGTGCGTTTGCGGAGACAGTAATCGTACGCTTGCCGTTGGCATGCTCAATACCGGATGGTCCCTTGCCCATACTGATGGTGGCAATCTGGTCGAGCGGGATCATTTGGTTGGTACCTGTCACAGCGATCGGTAAGCGTTCGATGTTTTCTTTACTGACCCGGTCATCCGGATGCAGACGTACAGCAACGTCACGGGTTTCACCGGTAGGGTCGACCCAGTCACCGACTTCAATACCGGCGAAAGCAACCCGCAAAGCCTGTGCTGCATCATTGGACGAAATACCCATAGAATTGGCGAGGCCGCGGTTGAGTTCGATCTTCAGTTCTTTTTTTGGATCTTGTTCAGACAAACCGATGTCCACAGCTCCCGGTACTTGCCTTAATTTATCCATGTAGGCACTGGTGATTTCTAATAACTTGCGCGAATCAGGACCGGTGAAATCAATCTGGACCGGCTTACGTGCACCGTTATTCAGATCGTCAAGAACGACATATTCTGCACCGACCAGTGTCCTTACTTTTTCGCGTAATTCGACGGCGATTTCTTTGGCGGTACGTTTGCGCTCGGTCCGCTTGCCGATATCGACATAGATACGGCCACCGGCAGGATTGATGTTGCTATTGGTATCCTTGGTCTCTGGCAGTGTGCGGGCAATCGCAGCAGCACGTTCCATTTTCAGGCGAGCATATTCCAGTGAAGACGACGCCGGAGTGCGTACCTCGATCATCAGGTTGCCCGAGTCTGCCGTTGGCAAGAAGCTGGTACCGCCCCACTTTACTTGCAATCCCAGCGCACCGATCAGACTGATCAGGGCAATCGCGCCCATCCAGCGGCGATGATGTAAGGCCCATGCAATCACATGACCGTAGCGGTCTGACTGATGATCAAACCAGTCATTGAAACGGGCGAGAACTTTACTGATACCTTTTTTCGGCGCGGTGTGATGATCGGCAGGATCACCCCAGTAAGCGGATAACATAGGATCGAGCGTGAATGAAATTCCTAGACTGACCAGCACAGAGCAAGTCACCGTCAGTGCGAAAGGGCGGAACCATTCACCGGGCATACCTGGCATAAACGCGACCGGAATAAAGACAGCAATGATAGAGAAGGTGGTTGCTGCTACCGCCAGACCTATTTCTGCTGTCCCTTCAAGCGCTGCCGTGCGACGGTCAGAGCCACGTTGCATATGACGTACGATGTTTTCCCTGACGACAATCGCGTCATCGATCAGCACGCCAATTGCGAGTGATAAGCCCAGCAAAGTCATAAAGTTCAGCGTAAAACCGCATAGCCAGACGGCGATGAAGGCAGCGATCACGGAAGTCGGCAAACTCAGTGCCGTAATCAAAGTAGAGCGCCAGGAATTCAGGAACGCATACACCACAAAAATCGTTAAACCTGCGCCGAGAATCAGGGATTCGATGACGTTGTTCAGGCTATTCTGCGCGTCCTTACCGCCGTCACGAGTAATTTCGAGCTTCGTACCAAGTTGTTCTTTTTCCAGATCCTTGTTGATCTCTTTCACCGCCTCGCGTACTGACTTGGCGACGCTGACTGTGCTGGCATCGCGGGAACGTGTAATCTGAATCCCGACATTCGGTTTACCGCTGCGGATACTTAAGCCGTTCACATCGGCAAAGCCATCTTCAATGGTCGCTACTTGTGCCAAGCGCACAATCTGATCACCGTTGCGTTTGACGACGATACCCTGAAATTCTTCCGGCGACTCGATCCGGCCCACCAGACGTATGCTTTCTTCATCCAGCGTGCCGCGTACTTTACCGACCGGTGCATTGGTATTTTGTGCGCGCAATGCGCCGACTACGTCGCTGACGGAGACATTGAACTCGCGTAATTTTTCTGCACGTAACAAGACGGATAATTCGCGTTTCAATGAGCCGTTGACGATGACCGTGGCAACGCCGCTGATGCCGCGCAAGCGGTCGGCGAGTTTGTCCTCTGCCAGACGCGAAATCTCTGCATGCGTTTGCTTGCCCGATGACAGTGCCATATTAATGATTGGCTGCGCGGACGGATCCCAGCGCTGGATGATGGGTTCACGCATCTCGCTCGGCAACTTGTAGCGCACGCTGGAGATGACATTGCGTACTTCATCTGTTGCTTCGATCATGTTTTTCTTGAACGAAAACATCACGTCAAATTGTGCCGTACCTTCACTGGCGCTGGCATAGACTTCAGTTGCGCCGGAGACGCTTTGCAGAGATTTCTCGATACGGTTGATGATTTCGCGTTCGACGGTGTCTGGCGATGCGCCGGGATAAGCGATGATGACGGACAAGCCTGGTACTTCCACATCGGGATTCTGGTTGACGCGCAATTTGGTCAGTGCCAGCAGTCCCAGCGCCATCAGGGCGACGATCAGGACGATGGTCGCGGTCGGCCTTTTAATACTGAAATCGGATAAGAACATGATTATTTCCCTTGCGCTGAAGTGGCGGCGGCGAGTGTGACTTTAGCGGCAGCCATTTCTATGGTCTGTCCATCCTTAAAGCTGGAGCTAGGGCTGCGCATGATGATGTCGCCAGCGGTCAGACCGCTACGGATTTCATAATTGCCGGTGCGCTGATCGCGTTTGCCGATTTGCAGATCGACACGGCTCAGGGTTTTGCCATTGACCTTCCATGCATAGGATTTGTCACCTGCCTTGACTAAGGCGGCTTCTGGTACCATCAGAGCGCTGACAGTTGCGGCTTCGATATTTCCTTCGGCATACAGGCCAGAGACGCGTGGCTGGTTAGCGTCAGCAAAACTGACCAGCACCTCGACCTGACGTGTCACGTCATTCGCTGCGGGATCAACGCGAGTGACCTTGCCGCGGAATTCTTGTCCTGCGTAGCCATTGATGCGGAAGCTGACAGGCTGACCGACCTTGACCATCGCAATTTTGTCTGTCGAAACCCGGCCTGCAAAACGCATACTGGTCGGATCAATCACTTTCACCAGCTCTTTGCCGATAGAGGCGGTATCTCCGGCAGATACCTTGCGTTCGCTGACGACGCCGTCAAATGGAGCGCGTACCACTGTGCGTTGCAATTGCTGACGTGCCACAACGGCGCGCGCTTTGGACGCCGATAGCTCGCTCTGTGCGCTGTTACGGCGAACCTCGGCATCATCGAGTGCCTGCATTGAAGTCATGCCGGACGCACGTAAGGTCTTGAGCCTTTGCAGAGCGCGATCTGCCTGATCTAGTGCGGAGGCGGCATTGCGGGCATTGTCCTCAGCGGAGCTGAGATTGTCGCGGATCGATGTTTCATCGATCTTGACCAGAATATCGCCTCGTTTTACTACGTCGCCGTTTTCTTTCAGGACCTGTAATACGACGGCAGAAACTTCCGCGCGCAGATCAGCTTTGCGCTCCGGCTGGACTGATCCGGTAATGACCGGCCCTGATGCCAGCGCATTGCTTTGCACGGTCATGACGTCTTCTGGTGCAATGGTCAGTTTGGCGATCGGTGTCGCAGATTTTTTGTCTCCCGTTGCGCTGGCGCTGGCAGTTCCGCTTGCAGCGGTGCTGGCACTCGCTTTGTCGGCATCTTTATTTTCTTTACTGCAGGCGGCCAGGGCAGACGCAATGGCGAGGACGAGTAGTGTTTTACGTAACATGATGAATCCCTGTGCAGGTGAATGAGGGGAAATGGGTTAGCTTAACCAGATGGCGCAGTATCGGCCTGTATCAGACTAGCTTCAACCGCATAAGTTTCGAATTGCAGTTTTTGTGGGATGAAATGCGGTTTTGGCGACATGAAATGCAAAGCCAGGCTCTTGAAAAGATGCGTTCCGACCTCAGACTCGCGATGCTTCCTATGAAATCCCGGATCGGATCAGCTCTTGGTGAGATACCCGCTCTTGTACTATCCTGTGGTTTTACAAAAAATAATCGAGCAGCTATGAGTCTAGATATTCCGTTTTCCCAGGATGACATCCAGTTCCGTGATGCGGTGATCAGTGATGCCGAGCAGATCGCAGTGCTGGTCAACAGTGCTTATCGCGGTGATAGCAGTCGCCAGGGGTGGACGACCGAAGCGGATCTGTTACAGGGTGCCAGAATATATGCAGCCGAGGTTCGTGAGCTGATTCTGGCCGAGGCGTCTTTTATCTTGCTGTGTGTGCAGAATGGGATCACGATCGGCTGTGTCCATTTACAAAAAACCGATGGTGCCGCTTATCTGGGAATGTTCGTCGTGCAGCCGACTTTGCAAGGCAATGGCATTGGCAAGCAGTTTATGCAGATTGCTGAGGCTAGAGCACAGCAACGCTGGGGTATAGACAAAATCTGGATGACCGTGATCAGCGTCCGGCAAGAGTTGATTGCCTACTATGAACGCAGAGGCTATGCACGTACTGGCCGTTTCAAGCCTTTTCCCTCTGATAACGGCAAAGAAATGATGCTGGTTGAAAATCTGCAATTCGAAGAAATGGAAAAAATCCTGACCTGAACAGCAGGCAAGGCAAGCTAAAGCCGCAGACCAGATCAGTCGCGATAGAAATACAGCACCGCGCATAAAGCGGCGCCAACTGCATAGAGTAAGCGGGTATCGCTGCCGGTCAGGTAGGGATAAAACATCAGAGCGATACCCGTCCATTTGGCTTTGCTGCGCTCAGTCTTTTTCCCATACCGGTAGGCGGCAAAACCAATAATGCCGAATAAGATCGCACCGGCGAGATAAGCCGGTGTTGGCATAAGTGCTTCTAACAGCGAGTGTAATTGTGCTTCTTCCATATACTGGCAAGGCTCTCATCATTGACGATTAACAGGCGATGCTACTCTAAGCTGCGCCCCTGTGCTGTAAAGAAAAGGATAGAAGAGATTTCATTTTGTAATGCCTAAGCAAGATAAGCCTCTCAAGCCAATATCGCGCCAGAAGCCGCATAAATACAGCGGTTTGGATTTTTAATTGATTAGCTACTTTTTCTTCAGCTGCTACCGTAGCTACTGCGACCAGAGTAGCCACCTGCATCACTGCCGTCGCAGGATGAACTATCTGACTCGATACTAAAAAAGGTATAACCTCCCTAGTCCGTTGAGCACGGCCATGTACGGCGTAGCTGGATTCACTGGCCAAACCTGCCGCGAACATATTATCGGGATCAAAGCTCGCAGGGTAGTTTGTTATGCCCTCGGTTTTTCCATGTTCGTTGAGTTGCTAAAAACCGATTTTACCGGCATTAATCCGATAGCCAAATTCCCCCGGCATTTTTAAGCGTCGGTCCAGAGTGAATAATGCTGGTATCGTAGTGCTTCATTGGTAATGAGCGCTCTCTATGTCTCGCTGCTACCAGAGTTGCCGCGATAGCCTGACTCACTGTATCCGCCATGGTCATGGCCTCTACATGCGGGATGATTCGTCCGAAATGTTTTAGACAAAATTGGACCAGACCTGTTGGCGACAGGGCTTCCTAGGCATGGCATACCGAGTCGTTACTTTTGACGGCAACGCAAAGCCTGGTCGCTGTAACGGAACCAAAAACATCATCAAACCTTCTGCCGCGCGTACAAAAAAATGGCATCAACAGGGATGCCAGGAAATCCTTGATGAGAGGTCGTTTGCCAATATACAAATAAGTTGTCGGGAATGTTTTGTAAAGCTCGACGATGTAACGAGTAGCGAATGATAGCTTGACTGCCCAGCATGATCATTTTGTTTGAAACGGTATTGAGCATCTTATGCACTTTTATCTTGAGAGCGAAATATGACAATCTAATGGCAATTCGATGCCAAGGTGCATAATGAGTTTTACTTAGCTATGCTATTTATTAGCGATACATATCAAATATAGAGAGAAATGGCGAAAAAAAACCGGAAAAAATCCGGTTTTTTTAAATTACTTTACATAGATTTTTTTCGACGAATCAAGGTCAGTGCCGCTAAACCTAACCCAAGCATTGCAATCGAACTTGGTTCAGGGACATTACTAGCAGCCCCTCCAACTTCATACCCAATATCGACTAAGCCATATTGGTAGTGATTAAGAGCCGATGTAGGGAAGGTGTCTGCTGTACAGTTATTGCAGTAACGCATGTCATCATATTGAATAGCGCCGGTAGGATACCAGGAGGATGGTAAGGCATTACTGAAGTAATAAGCAGCACCAGGGGTGTTTGAAATCCCCATAACAAGGTAATCATGACCAGCCAGGAGTTGTACAGGAGATTCAAGATTTGCCCAATTCCAATCTGCACCGAAAACTGACCCTAAGGTTGTTTGGGCAAGTTCGGTATGTGTTGCAAAATCCCACAATGTCAGAGTATAGCTACCGTCAGTTACAGGGGCTATACCCAGTTGTGTAACCTCAATATCAGCCGCACCTGCTGTGAAGCGCCAGCCTCTGGCGTTTCCAAAAAAAATATTATTAGTATGAAATCCAAATGCTGTTGGATCTTGATCTCCAAGCGAATGAATAGTGGTGGCTGATGCTGATATTACTGTTCCCGCAAGTAATAAAATACCAACTAGTTGAGAGACGATTTTTTTCATCATGATATCCTTTAAAGAAATTTTGTATTTATCTAAAGCAATAAAGATGCCTTAAAAAAATATCGATAAAAAACAATACCTTATCTATTTTTCATGACTGAAATTTATAGATGCTGTAAAGAATTTCGACAGAGATTTGGCTTTCAGTATGAATCTTTGTCTTCACGTTCAAAATAAAAAATAGATGGTTCGGCTTGTACACGCGTCCTTCGTAGATTTTGTAAAGGTGGCCGGGCTGATTTCTGTCAGATGATTAATTTGGTTTTTTTAGCACCTCAATCAAACCATCAGACGCATCTTCGATGTAATCCAGTACCTGATCAAAACCGCGAGCGCCGCCGTAGTAGGGATCAGGTACTTCGTCTGCATCATTGTGAGTGGCATAGCTCATCATCAAACTGAGTTTGTGTTGATATGCCGCGGGGCAGATTTTTTCTAGCACGGCGAGATTATGTTTATCCATCGCGATGATTAAATCGAATTTGTCGAAGTCATCTGCAACGACTTTACGCGCTCGTTGACTGGATAAGTCGATCCCGCGTTTCATCGCGAATTGCTGAGATCGCAGATCTGGTTGTTCACCAATATGATACGCATGCGTGCCGGCGGAATCGAGCTGTAATTGATGACCTAAACCTGCTGCGTCGGAGCGCGCGCGAAATACACCCTCGGCCGTTGGCGAACGGCAGATGTTTCCCATGCAGACAAAAAGTATCGCCAGTTTTTTTTCAGAGTTCATGATCGTATAACTATGTTTGTTAATGAGAATTTGGAATGTAGTTTTATATTGATATTGTAGGTTGATACTCGCAGTTTGGTATGTCACGTAGATGCAGCGAAATATCTAATACAAATGCGACGTAACAATTCGCAACACATTCTTTGTCAACACATCGTCATCGGAGCGCGTTCTTGGCATACGTAGATTAACTACGTAACACAAACTAAATATAGAACAGGATTAATCATGAACAAGCTGATCGCCGCCTCCCTCGTTGCTGCTACCTTCGCCATGGGTACAGCGTTCGCACAAACTCCAGCTACACCGGCTAAAACAGTTGCGCCAGCTGCTACAAACTTAGTAGCGCAGGCGGCACCGGCAGCCAGTGCAGTAAAAGCATCAGCGACGACCACAGTCGCTGGTACAAAAACATCGATGCCAACAGCGATTGCTCCGATTGCGGATGCTAAGCCAGAGGCTAAAGTTGAAACGAAAACAGAAACAAAACCTGCTACGACAGCGACACCTGTTACTGAGAAAAAAGCGAAACATGTGAAACATGCTAAGGCAACGAAAGCAGCTAAAGCGGAGCCAAAAGCAGATGCAGTAAAAGCCGCATCAGTGAAATAATTCATCTTGCCCTAAGTAATAAAAACGCCGCATATCCAACGATATGCGGCGTTTTTTTATTAGCCTGCAAAGATCTTCTTAAGTATCTCCTGCCTGTTCAGTCATTGTCCCGGCTCGGCAAGTTCAGCAGGCATTGTCTGTCAATACGGACCCTTAGAAACCCTTACGAACGACTACCAGCCAGCGACTAAGGTGTATTTGCCGCTAGTTGCTCCGGTACCGCCCGCGTAGTAAATCACTTTCGCATAGAGCACTTTGGCGGTGGTGCCAGTATTGCTGTTGGTGACGGTATCGACAGCACCAGTTCCTGCGGTACTTGATGTCAGCTTAGTCCCCGTACTACTGTATAGCTCGAGATCATAGTCAGACGTCGCGTTTGGCGTCAGTTTTACTGTCAGTGTTTTCCCCGCAGGCAGACTGACCTGATAGTAATCCACATCGGTACTTGCGCTCATCGTGCCATTAACGGTGGTGTTCGCTGTACTGATCACGTTTGCTGTAGCGGTCGTGTTATTGCTTTCTGTTTCGTTGATGGTAGGACCTGTGGTGGTGGTTGATAAAATATTTTGTGCCTGGAATTTTGCCTTAAAGGTGTTCTCGTATGTTGCATCAGTCGGGAACAGATTATGTGCCGCATTCACAATTGCTGTTGCCATCGCTGGCATCTTGATATTCGACCCCAAACCAAAATGTGCCTCCAGAATAATCTGGTCGATATTCGCACGTGGCTTACCAGCAGCGATCAGTGACACCATCGCCTGGAATAAAGGTGTGGACCACAATTCATCTGACTGGAAAGTCACGCCGCCTTCGGTGACCGAGAC
Organism: Undibacterium sp. Rencai35W; assembly: GCF_049340185.1. NCBI lineage: Bacteria > Pseudomonadati > Pseudomonadota > Betaproteobacteria > Burkholderiales > Oxalobacteraceae > Undibacterium > Undibacterium sp. Rencai35W. The sequence continues at coordinate 400,972 of NZ_JBMPPC010000004.1, read as the reverse complement.
GTGGGCGTCATAGCTTTTTGCGCTGTTGTACTTGGCATCGGTACGATTGAGCATGCGGCCAGCCCAGCAAGCGCCATGGCCATCCCAGCTAAACGCCCATTCAGGATGATAGATTTTGCCATTCGGTGTGCTATAAGAATACGAGGCTGCCCAGTAATCACCAAAGCCTTCGCCCATCCCGCCGGTATCGCCGCCACTCCAGCTGGAATTGATATTGGCCTGAATGCCATGACCATATTCATGCAAAATAACGTCGGCATCTTCGGTGTCATTCACGCAGCCATGACCAAATGCCAGATAGTCGCTGGAACCACCGCTGTAGTGAGAATTATCGTCACCATTCACACCGTCGGTATCGACATTCAGAGGACGATTGATGATCGATTTGGTACCGGTAAAACCGAGTGACTGGATATAACGTTGATTTTGATCGAGATGGAAATACACATTCGTGTCATCAAATGCGTTATTACCCCGCTTAGCTGTCCATACGCCATTGGTGGTCGTGCTTGGTGCGGTGTTTGGCGCTTCGATATTGGTGATGTTGACGTAAGGGCCGGATAATTTATACACACCGCCAGTCACGGTCAGATCACGCAAAGTCTTGGTCGAATAGGCGGCATCAAATGCCGATGCCGGTGACGTATCCGTCAGCGAATCTGTATTCAAAACCGTGCGTGGATCAGGATCGAATACCAGACCGCTACCGTTGATGCCAGAGGCGGCGGTTGCCAGTGTTGCAGTCGTTGCGGAGGCCGCGGTCAGTGTTGCGCCACCTTTTGTGTTCATCGCTTGCATCGCTGATTGACGATCCAGCGTTGGCCCTGCCAGCTCTGCACGTGCGGCGATTGAGCGATCTCCGTTTTTACCGATACGCGGTAAGGAGGTGGAGCGTGAGTCCAGCAGCACACCGTTTTGCGCATGGATATACTGGATAAAACCACCGGTGGGCATCTGCGCGGCGATTTCTACTTTATGGGCGAGCTGTACACCGTCTTTTGTCAGAACCCAGACCAAATTACTGCTTGGTGTGGCGACCAGCGGATGCTGGACTTTCATATTCGTCCAGGCTTTATCCATCGCCTGATCGGGTGTCAGTCTGGCCTGCACATACATCTGATTGACGGCATTGGCATCCATCTTATCGGTGATGTGTTTAGTCTCATTGAAAATTTTCAGCAGTTCGCCATTACGACCGATGGACACAATAATTTCGGCGCGATCAACCGGCAGGCCACGCAGCATTTGTTGATAGTAATAATGCTTGCCAACCAGAGAATCCTGTACCTTGGTCAGCACCAGATTGTCGAGTGTCGCTGGCAAACCATATTGCGTTGCGACCTGCCGTAATACATCCTGTGCCGAGCTGGCTTTGGTACCTGAGAAGACGGTGAGATTGTCAGTGACTGCGCTGCTGCCAGCAACTGCGACGCCAGAATAGGCGAGGAAAATGAGTGACGCTAAAGTAGAACGTGAATGATGCCGCATGCTATTACTCTCCCTGAGATTTTAATAACGGACGCCGGACGGCGCCTCATGTGGTAGTCCCGCCGGACCTTACGAGAACATCTTCAAGCCTGTATCTGAGTGCATCACTTCGTTGCAAAGGAATGCAATACTGAGGTATTGCAGGATCTTGCTTCTGGTGCTGCATGCCGGGACAGAGTTGCAGACGTGCCCTTATAAATCAAACAACGTGAAATGAGTATATAGCGAAGTTTTGTCCAAACATAGCAGGCAAAATCATTTGAAAATACGAGTACATCATGCAAATTGACGTTAACTTCACATAAATTGACGAAAAAAGCCGTGCTATAAAAAACAGCAGGTTTGATTCGCGATATAGAGGACGATGCAAGAGAATGCAGATGCCAAGAGCATTTCTGCACCGTAGCATCCTGCACTGTACTCCCTGATTTTTTATCGTTCTGTGCAGTTCATTTCCTGATGTCGTTTGTTACACTGTGATGCCGATTCACCTGTTTATCACTCCTCTATCTACGTGTCCCATACCGCATTTTTTCTCGTCATTCTCGCTGGACTCATACATGCACTTTGGAATATCGCCGCCAAAAAAGCGGGCGGTGATGTGCGCTTTGCCGGATTCACCAGTCTCATCATGATGCTGGTGTGGGCACCTGTTGGCATCTACGCGGGCTGGAATGTCGTACCCACCTGGGGTTGGCTTGAATGGGGTTTTGTGACTGCCAGCGGTATCCTTCATGTGCTGTATTTCATCACGCTGCTACGCGGTTATCGCAAAGCGGAGCTGACCGTGGTTTATCCGCTGGCACGCGGATTCGGTCCCTTGCTGTCGTCGACAGCCGCGATTCTGCTCCTGGGAGAAAAAGTATCCCTGGCCGGTGGTCTTGGAATCATTGCCGTGGTTGGCGGCGTATTTCTGATCGCGGGGGGACCTAAACTGTTTCGCTCAGTCAGCGATCACGCCCAGCATGCCCGAGTGCGAAAAGGCATTGTCTACGGTCTGCTGACGGGCTTATTCATTGCAGCTTATACCGTACTCGACGGATATGCCGTCAAGGTGATCCTGATATCGCCGATTTTGATCGATTATGTCGGTAATTTCATCCGCATCGCTTTGCTTACCCCGGCATTGTTACGCGATCATCAGGCGACCCGGGCATCATGGCAGCGTGAATGGAAATATGCCTTGATCGTCGGTACGATCAGTCCGGTGTCGTACATGCTTGTGCTATATGCGATGCAGAATGCGCCCCTCAGTCACGTAGCACCGGCGCGTGAGGTATCCATGTTATTCGCCGCTCTGATCGGCGGACATTTGCTCGGTGAAGGAGATCGTGTGCAACGTATTATCGGTGCCTTGTGTATCGCCACCGGCGTTATTGCCCTCGGAAATTTTTAATGAGAAATCGCCGGATATACAAAGCCCACAAAATGAATTGCATTGACCAGGAAATGCAGAACGATTGCCATCGCAATCGCACCTGAGCGCTCGTAGATCCGGCCATACCCTACGCCTGCCAGTGTTGCCACCACGATCATCCGCCAGCCGCCCCATGCATGCGCCAGCCCAAATAGCAGCGCGGCGATACCAATGCAGAGCCAGCGATGTTTCGGCAGCAGTGTTAGCAATCCTTGTTGCACGCCGGCGCGAAAAAATGCTTCCTCCGCCAGGCAAGTGAAGAACAAATTCACGCCCAAAAAAGCCCACGCGTTCGCTGACCACTTCCACTGCGGCAGCGTCAGGCCAATTACTACGGCAATGATAAAAATCCCAGCCAAGCTTGTTAGCATCAGGCGCCACAGACCGGGATTGCGCCAGATCGTACCGCGTCGGCTGGCATCGTCACGACAAAATACCGCTAGCATGACTAAGCCCGCAATCGCCTTATCCAGGTGCAAATAAAATGGTTTGGCGTCAGTGCCTGTGAATACATTCAATTCAGGTAAAGCGATATCAGTAAACCCCGGCAGTTTGTGCAATGCCAGCAATAATCCCAGCAGGCCTGTCAGCGTCATTGACAGTTGCCGTCGCCTGCCCTTGGCCTGCAGCGCAGCCCAGCCAGCAGTGCTCATCAACGTGATGAGCAACAAGCCGACCGGCGTGACATGGGCTGCATAAACCGCCCACGCCATCGTCAGCACAAACATACTCATCCATACGCGCTGCCCGGCCAGGCAGAACCAGGCCATCGCGGTAGCGCAGAACAAATAAAAAATTACCGGCATAGATCAACAACAGGCATTAAATGATTTCAAAGAAAAAGCAGCAACAAAAAAAGAACAGCAGATAGGGGCAATAATTTGAGGTAGTGCACATTGTCATAAAGCCCTATAAATCACAAGAACCAGGACATGGATTTAACCTTGGTTTTCTATTCGAGTATTGACAAGCGGGCCTCCGTCCGCATGAAACCATTCACATTAAACCGTGCACCCCAGCCGAGCTGAACAAACTAAAAATAAATCTGCTTGCTGTGAGAGAACTGAGTTCTACCGGCAACTTGTAACGTCGGGCGTTCTTACAAATATCATGTTGTTGTCAAATAACTATTAACATATCTGATTAAAATCAATCACTTAACAAAACTGGTATAAATTATGCAATGCGTGTTGAGCGCCCGCCGTTTTGACAGGCGTAGATCCTTTTAATTCCCAATGGAGATACTATGTCCAACGCATTATCAAAATTATTTGCTGGCCTGGCGCTAGTGGTTACCTGTCTTTCGGCCAACGCCTACGTCGTCGGGGGTGCTGCCAGTTCCCTTATTCCTAGCAGCGGTAACTGGGCCTGGAACGGCTCTTACATGACGGGCTTTCGTGGAGCACTAGAGAATGCAGCTTATTTCGGTCCCGCCGGTATTGTTAATCGCACCATCACCACAACCAATCTCACCGCAGTCAATAGCAGTACGCTGGCAGGCGTCGATATGTTTGTCGGAACTTGGGTTGCCGATAGCGAAGGCGCCGGTTTTTCAGCAGCGATCATGAATTATTTTCTCGGTGGTGGTGACCTGTTCCTGTTGCAGGATGATTCCAGTCACGACGTTCTGGGGACAACCTTAGGGATGAGCACGACGGGTAGCACGGGCTCCGTCTCTAATGGCGGCGCGCCGCTGTTCAACGGCCCCTTCGGCAACGCGACCAATGTCCAGCAGTTCTATGCTGTCGGTCAATTGGATGAGTCCGCCATTTTGGCGCACAACGGCCACGTAGGCGGCCGCAATGTTGAGAATCAGGTGACCTCAGCGTTTTGGCACGCTGGTGAATATGCACCGGGCTCCGGATCTCTGTTTATCATCGCCGACATTGACATGATTGCGACCACTAATTTATGCGGTCAGCCACTCTGCGGTGCCAGCTACGCTCCGCTCAATAACAACGGTATTTATGCGTTGAATACATTTAGTTTTTTACAGCAAAACGGTGGCAATCCTATCCCGGAACCAGCCAGTATTTTGTTAGTAGGAAGCGCGTTGGCAATCCTGGCGGTACGTCGTCGTAAAGGGTAACTAAAGGGTAATAAATCATACAATCCAGATCCGTTCTCGACAAAGGCCGGAAAAAAACTAAAGCTCCTTCGGGAGCTTTAGTTTTTTGTACCTTGGCGAGTGTGCGGTTATCTCAGGTTTTGTATCACCCAGATCGTCTGGTCATATAAATCACGCGCGGGCATGGCGCTTTATCATTTTTCTGGGGGCACCAGAATGACACCGTGATTGACCAGCGGCGGCAAGAAATTTCTATCAGATCCGGCGCGTCACCCATTCCCATATTGCAGGTTGATTCCAGCGCATCATCCAGCAAGTTCGCCTGAAAATAGCCGTAGCGGCTCATTTTTTGTAGGGTCTCGTAGGCGAGTCCGGGCTCTACCGTACCGGGTCGCATCATCAGCTCCCGCTCCTTCAGCGGTACCGTGGTTTCCAGCTCGGCACGGCTACAACTCCACTGCCCCTGATCGCGCACGCATTGGGCAACGTAGTACAAGGGCTGTCCTTTGAGTCGGGCATGCGGCAGACATTTCACATCGGCGAAATTCGGATTCGCTGCGCGTGGCTCAAATGATCGTGCGTCAATGTCTGCCACACCGACCTGATATTTTTTGACGCAGACCACCTGCTCTAGCAAGAGCCGTTCATTTCGGCTGAGTTTGACCGGAAATGTCTGATCAGTCTGGCCATTAGCCTGTGCCAGCCCCACCGGCAAGGCATAGACCAGCGCAGTCAGCACAATCCAGATGAGGCGTTTCGTAAGTGCGGTGGCAGCTCGTGATTGCATGGATGAGTCATCCGTAGCGTGTGTTCTCATGGTCGAAAAACTTATTCCTGGATTACTATATTTGCTGGATAGGGAGCGGATAAACACCGAACAAGGACCGGATTTTTCTTAGCACTGTTCTGATTACTTACCTCGCTCAGATTGCTCAGATTGTATAACGGGATTGTCATGGGTAAAAAACAACATCCGCAATCGCCATGCGGGTTTGCAGCCAAATTAGCTCAGTAGCCCGCATCAGCATTGCGGTTTGGTAAAACAGTTTTACAAATTAACAGTCGATTATCTGCTGTAGTTTGCGTTATTCTTTGCATTAAATGCAATATTGACGCTTATATTTTAGGCAGGCACGCCACGTGTCTGGTCATGTCGCGTCGTAGTGAAACCAAATTTGTTATAAATACAGGGAGCGTTTGGACTGACTGGTATGGATAAGCACATCGTTTATACAAAGACCGCAAAAGGACTGACGGAAGCCATTGGTAAAACCAGGCAGCTGTCCCGCGGCCTGCGCATGCTGCTGAAGGAGATTGATGGCAACGCGTCGGTGGGTGCGATTCAGGTCAGTCTTGATCATCTGTCTGACAAAAAATTAGAGAAAGCGCTGGCACAGCTACTCAAAGATAATTACATCCGCATTTTCGACACGCCGCGCCGTCCGCTGAAAGATGTGCCTGCAGAAATTGCCAGCAAAGCGCCTTCTCCCGACGACATTGATTTTTCTACGATAGGTACCTTCCAGGAGTCGCTACTCCAGCTCACGATGAGCGCGTTTTACAATGCCGTCGAAGCGCAGAACGCTGCCGACGCGATCGATAGCAAGGGTCACCCCAGTGCCGCTGCGGCGGATATCCCGGTCGCGGCACCTGTTGCGAGAGAAGCGCCACCCGCCAAATTGGATCCCGCGGTGCTGAGTCGCCTGCCCAAAGCGATCGCCGATATTGATCCGAATATTCAAGAGCTTGCAGAGTTCGTCGGACGCCTGGAGATCGAGGCACGCGCCAAGCAAGACGCCAAAGAAAAAGCCCGCAAAAAAGCCGAAGAGGCGCGTCTTGCCAAGCTACAAGCACTACAAGAAGAACAGGCGCAAGCAGCCCGTGCAGCGCAAGAACTTGAGGTAAAAAAAGCCAAGATCCGTGCCGATCAGGAAGCGCAGGCGCAAGCAAAATTGCAGGCCGAAGCCGTAGCGAAAAAACAGGCCGCTGAGGAAAAAGAAGCAAAAGAGTCCGCGCAAAAACTAGCACAACAACAAATTCAAAAAGAAGCAGAAGACAACGCTAAAAAAGACGCTCAGGCTCAGGCGTTGCAACAAGCAGAAAAAGCCGCCCAGGAAAAAAAGCAGCGTGATGCCGAAGAGCTGGCACTCAAACAAATACAACAGACGCAAGAACAAATCAAAGCACTCGAGCAAATCCATAAAGACGCTCGTTCCAAGGCAGAAGAGCATTCGCCAAAAGAGGCAGAGCAACTGGCCCGGCACGTCGCTGAAGAACTGCAGCGTAAGGTCGCACAGGCACGTGCCCGTATGGAAGCAGAAAAGAAAATTCTGCGCGAAGAAGAAACAAGAAAAGCCCGCGAACACGCCGATAAAGAAGCCCGGCAGCTCGCCGGAGAACATGCGCAGCGAGCGACTGAGCAGGCAGTAGCAGAATCAGCCCGTCTCGCCCTGGAAAAAGAGCAACAAGTTCAACGCGAGTTCGTAGCGCGACAAGAAGCCGAGCTTGCAGCTAAAGTTGCAACTGAGGTCGCAGCCAAGGTCGCTGCCGAGACCGCACGTCAGGCCGAGCAGCAACAGCAGCGTGAAGCAGAGGCCCTGCGTATTGCCGAGATCGCCAAAGCAGAACAGATCGCCCGCGAGCAAGAGCAGACGCGCTTAGCCGCAGAAGCCGCCGAGCGAGCCAGGCTTGCAGAAGAACAGCAGGCACGTATCGCCGCCGAGGCGAAAGCAAAAAAAGAAGCGCTGCAACGTACCAAGGCTGCAGAAGAGCGACAGTTCAGAGAGCAGCAAGCCCGTATCAAAGCAGAAGCCAAAGCCAGACAAGAGGCCCAGGCGCTAGCAAAGGCAGAACAAGAACGTCTGGCGCGTGAAGAGATGCAGCGTCAAGAGGCAGAAGCCAAAGCCCGACAAGAAGAATTAAAACAAGCAAAGGCCGAAGAAGAGCGTTTAGCACGTGCAGAAAAACTCCGTCAGGAAGCGGACGCCAAAGCAAAACAAAAAGCATTAGAACAAGCCAAATCAGAAGAAGAACGTCAGGCACGCGAAGCACAGATCCGGCTGGAGAACGAGGCCAGAGAACAGCGAGAAAAAGAAGCCGCTGAACAGGCAAGAATCGCACAGGAACAAGTCCGCATTGACGCCGAGACAGAAGCGAAAGCTAGAGCCATAGCCGTAGCACAACAAGAAGCGCTCGACAGAGAAAAAGCAGAGCAAGAGCGGCTTCAGCAAGAACAACAAGAACAACAAGAACAACAAGAACAACAAGAACAACAAAAACAACAAGAACAACAAAAAGAACAGGAACGCCTCGCAGCAGCAGCCAAAGCCGAGCAAGAAGCCTTAGAGCATGCCATGGCTGAAGAAGCACGTCTCGCGCGCGAAGAGCAGATCCGTCTTGAGGCTGAGGAAAAAGAAAGATACGCACAAGAACATCAGGAACTACAACGTCAGGCAGCCGAGCAAGCCAGACGTGCGCAAGAAGAACAATTGCGGCAGGAAACAGAAGTCAGAGCGCGACAAGAGGCTCTAGAGTCAGAGCAGGCCAAAGCCGATGAAGAGCGCCGGGCAAAAGAACTGCAAGCCCGCATAGATGCTGAGGCCAAAGCAGAAGCAGAACGACTGGCACATGAACAGCAAGCTCGTCGTGACGCTGACGCCAGAGAACAACAAGAGCGCGAGGCAGCAGAGCATGCCCGACTCGCTAAGCTGGAACGAGAGCAGGTGCGGATCGCCGCAGAAGAGCACCAGAGGCAAGAAGCATTGCTACGTCAATCGGCGGAAGAACGCGCCATCAATGAGGCCAGCGAGCGCCAGCGTTTAGAGCAAATCGAACAGGAAAGACATCGCGAACAGGCGCATCAACTGACCCTGGCCAAAGAAGCCGAGGCTGAGCGTGCCCGTAAAGAAAAAGACCAGGATGTGCTCAGCGGTATCGCCGCACTGGCAAAACAAGAAGAGCTGGAGCGCGAGCAGCAAGAGCAAGACCGCATTGCGCGGGAAGCCGAAGAAGCGCGCCTGAAAGTCGAGGCAGAAGAGGCCGCGATCCGCAAAACCAGAGAGCTGGAAGAAATGCATGCGCAGGTCGAAGCACGCAGGCTGGCCAAACAAATGCGGGCAGAGGCTCGCGCAGAGAAAAAAGCCGAAGCTGCCAGACAATGGTCAGCCAGATTCGCCCGCGCCAGAGATGCAATTATCAACAGCGTCATAGACACACTGATCAAGAAACTCAGCGTCATTGTTGTCGCCAGCATTGTCGTCGTGATGACCATGATGCATTTCACCTCGTTCGACCGTCAGGCGCTCATATTTCAACGGGCGATCACTAGCGCGACCGGGCAACCCGCAACGATGAATGGCGTCTATTTCTCTCTCCTGCCGCGTCCGCATTGGCGTGCCGAAGGTGTCACCATCGGTGACAAGCAGCAGATTCAGATACAAGAAATTTCTATCGCCATCGACCTCACTACTCTCTTCGACGACAAGATCGCATTAGGGCGCATTGATATCAGCTACCCGCAAGTGAACGAGCAGGCGGCAGGCTGGCTCCTGTTCCAGTCGCGTGCACAAATGCACGAGCAATTCGGCCCTGTTTATGTAGACGATCTCAAGCTGGTGTCACCGAATTTTTCGTTGGCGCCATTGGATGGACATGCCGAATTTGATCGCAACGGACACTGGACCAAGATGGTTCTCGATTCGAGTGAACACCAATTTCATGCAGCCTTGATCCCCGACGGCACTGGTGTCAAGTTCGATATCAATGCAGATGCGTTTGCCGTACCGTTTGGCGCGGGTGTCACGATGAAGCAGTTTCACAGCGTCGGCATGATGTACGAAGACCGTTTCGATATTAAAGAGTTTGGCGGCGGCCTGTACGACGGCGTCATCAGCGGTAGCGGTACGGTGAAATGGGACCCGCGCTGGAGTTTTACCGGTAGTTTCAACGCCATCGAAATCAACCTCCCTGGCATCGCTCCGAGGCTGTTTGGCAGTGGTAAATTGCGCGCTAAAGGCCGTTACAATATGCAGGCCAAAACCAGCAATAAACTTTTTGCCGGATCACGTATCGATGGCAGCTTCAATCTCGGTAGCGGCGAAGTGATCGGTGTCGACATCATGAACGCATTTAAAAACGCGCAGATGGGTGGCCGTTCCAATTTCAACGATATGAGCGGCAACTTTACCTATTCCGCCAACCGCATTCAGGTGCGAGACATCCGCATGAGCGCTGGCCTTGTCACCGCTACCGGCTATGCATGGATCGATGCCAATGCCGGACTCAGTGGCCGCTTCGCCATCGACCTGCAGTCCCCCTCGAACCGCGAGCATGCCGATATTTCCTTATCCGGCAAAGTCAGTGAGCCTAAGTTTGGCGAGTGAGCAGCTTAGGATGGGAACTGTTAAAAAGCCTTAATCACTCTTCCATAGAACGGCTTACGCCTGTTGATGTGATTTTTCAATGGGGATTTTATTAATTTCCAGACACAATCCCGCAGTATCCATGCGGGTTTGCAGCGTAAAAGCCGCCAGCAGCCGCATAATCATTGGGCATTTTAATTGTGCGTACCTCAAAATACGTCATCAATGCGTAATCCGGGTAAGCGGATTCATCGACAAGCAAGACAGCAGGCCAAAAACAGGCAATTGTACTGATCGGCTTTCTAGTGGATAATTCTGATCTATGAACGATACTACGACACCTCCAAGCCTGCCCGATCGCCTCTCTATTGATCCTCGCAGCCCTTATCACATTGCCGCCGTGTTTGAACACGAAGTCGGTATCAAATTCAACGACAAAGAACGTCTCGACGTCGAAGAGTATTGCATCAGCGAAGGCTGGATCAGAGTCGCTGCTGGCAAAGCCCTGGATCGTAAAGGCAAGCCGCTGATGATTAAAGTCAAAGGCAAGGTCGAAGCGTTTTATCGCTAATCCTTTGCGCCATGAGTGGCGTGTAGATTCGCCATAATACGATTTTGATCAAGGCAAAATACAGTACAAAATAGAATAAAAAAACGGGTCAGTATCGGTTATCGATGCTGACCCGTTTACTTTAGTTTGCTTGCATTTGCTTAGGGTTTCGTCAGGCTGGCGCTTGTAGACGCAAGTAAGCGCAAGTCGCGCAGGCGCTGGTGTAAGGCATCGTCCCAGTTCAGCTTTTGCTGTAGCTTGGCGCGCAAGTAGTGTTCGGTGAAGACATCCAGATACGCCTCTAAGGTTTGCGCGGCCAGAGTGTCACCAGCCAGTTGTAAGCACAATGCCGTGACTTCGGAGGTGCACAGATTTTCTTCACGTTTGGAGCGGCGCAGGCGGTAGCGTGACAACTGTTCCGGCATCAGGCTCAGCACGGGCAGGTGAGCGAGGTAAGGACTTTTCTTAAAAATTTTGCGCGCCTCGGGCCAGGTCGCATCCAGCAAAATAAACAGAGGACGCTTGCTGTCGGCGTGGTCTTCCTCCTTTACTGGCAGCAATTCCGTGACCACCCGTTCCGGCGCGACAAATTCCCCGGGGAACACTACATACGGCTGCCACTGCGGATCGGCCAGCACCGCCAGCAACGCAGGATCTACCTCAGTCCGCGCCCAGCCGAACGCCATCGTGTCCGGCACCACGTCGGCAATCAGCCAGCCCGTGTTGCTCGGTTTTAGCGTCTCATGCTCGGCCATCAGCAGACACACTCCAGCTCGCGTAGGCACCACCGGACGCAAGGCGCACAGGCAATGGCTCAGGATCAGACGACAGCCCCCGCAACGTTCGCCATGCGGTCCGCCACGCGCAAGAAAAGGCCGCGTACTCTTTTCCAGACGAGCAGAGCGAAGACGGGACACTGCGTGGGGTAAGTGGGATTTCATCATAAAAATACGTACATCAAGGTCGGAATCTGGCGCAGGTGCATTGGCCGCAATCTCACACAAATAATCACGGCGACCAAAGTCCAGCATTCTAGAGCAATCGAGTCGGCATGCCTATGAATGATCTGAACGATCATTCTCAGACAAATTTTGGCATCATGATCGAGTCACGCTCAACCAAGGATCAGGCAAAAATTCGATCGGTAGCCTTTCACCCTGACTGGTAAATTCGACAGAGCTGGGACATACACAAACGGGACGTACACAAACGGTATCCACTCTCCACATTGAAAAAAAAGCAGCAAGGCTGGCACCTTGCTGCTTTTGGACTTTATCTTCTGTACTTACGCACACACCTTACTTGATTGCCTCGCCCCGATCAGAGGGTTTTTAGAAGTCCTTGTCTCAGGTGCTAAGCCACAACCGAATGGAGGCACGCTCATATTTCACATTCAGCTAATCAGTACGCCCTCAGTTCGCATAATTCCCGAAAAACAATCCACGGAAGCGCTTACGAAAAATCACGACCGTACCAGCCAGTAGCATCATCACCAGGTTAAAGCTGAGAATTTTAGTCCCGCCAAGGTCAACAAAAGGCACGGCGTTGGACTGCATGGTGGCAGCATTCAAGCCGCGGTCATAGGTCGCACCGATCACATGGCCTGCGTTGTTGATGGCATTCGTCAGGTACAGACCTTTGCCGCTTGGGTGCAGCAGCATTTTATTATCCCGCCAGACGAAGGAAAGACGACGGTCGCCAAAACGCTCGTTAGTCAGTTGTACCGTCCCCACGACATGGCCCGCATTGTTGATACCGGTAGCGAAGCTGTCGCCGCGGCCAATGATTGCGCCCAGATCGGTCATGCGTGTGCCGTCGTAGACAAAGGCATGCCAGGTACGGTCTTTCATCTCGGATGCACCGACGACGATCCCCTTGTCATTGATCGCGGTCGCCGTACTGAAGCGGCCGCCCAGCGTCCCAAGATCAATCATGCCGCGCTCAGCATCATAAAAGAAAGCATGACGCGAGCCATCTGGCGTCGTCGCAGTACCAACCACTTGCCCCACATTATTGATGCCGCTGGCGTAGCTGATTTTGCCGCCAAAGGTGCCCAGGTCTTTAAGCGGTTGCCCGGGTTGATACAAGAACGCATGCCAGTCGCCATTCGCCGTATCAGCAAAGCCCACCGCAGCACCAGCGTTATTCAGCGCCATGCCATGGCTATTGATACCACCCAGCGTGCCCAGCTCTTGCATGCCATTGGTACGGCTGTAGAGGAACGCTGTCCAGCTACCGTCCTTCTTGTTCGACGAACCGACAAGCTCGCCCTTGTCATTGATACGCTTCGCTTCACTCTCTGTGCCGCCCAGCGAATCCAGCACGATCAGCTTGCCCTTATCAAAAAAAGCCGCATGCGGCACACCTTTTTCATCCTCAATCACCACAGCAACCTGACCAGCCGCGTTCATATCATTCGCGATTGATCCACCCTGCTTAGGCGCAGCAATCCCAAGCGACTGAGTAATTGCACCGGCCTCACCACCCGCCAGAGCCAGCAGAAAAAAACAGCGACGTAGAACATAACGCATACCAGAATCCTTTCAGGTTGGATTGTGCAAACGAAAAAGTCGTATGTAAATGTACATCAATAATGCTTGCTGTAGATGCCAGATTGTTATGGCTTGTGGTAAGGTGGAAAGAGATAGCATGCATATCAAGGTGTCACTGTACGAAGCGCTTTCTAAAACTATTACTATAGCTCCGCTATTATTAGTCCTGTTAAAGCTCGTTTAAAGATTTCTGCAATAAGATAATTTCTTTGAGTCTCTGTCGCACGTCAGGATTGCTATCGATATTTTCAAGTAATTGCTCCATTAATTTCGTGACGCGTGCAGAAAGTATTTTTTTTCTTTCAGCTATATCTCTTTTACGTCTGATTTGAGTTCGACTCAGTCGGTTAAGTAATAGCTTTGTTACCATGTAATTGATGGGCCCTTGTTTCTGAACTATACATCCGTCATCTCTGACAAATAAATACTCATGAGGATCATGGAAAAATCGATCAATGTATCCGATAGCACCTACAAAAGGCGGATCACCAATATTTTTCCCGCAAGGCCAGTCATTAGTTTTTAATCTGTTACATTTGGCGCAAGATAAATAAAGATTGTGCGGGTGGGTTTTTAACAGTGAAAAATGATTTTGAGGTCTAAAGTGGTCTAACTGCATTCCCTCACCACCATTCTCTTCCAACGTTATGTCACAGTACACACAACGATATTGGCAATCTTCAGAAACCATGTCGCGGTTTTTTGTGTAATCTGCATAAAATGTATTTTCGCCTGGAATGTGGTACTGAGCCTCAACTCTTCTAGTTAATTTTGGAAAGTACATTCTAATGATTTTCAATAAGTTTTAACTGTGCTTCAATTTCACTTAAGAGACGATTCTGTTTGTTTAACTCCTCTCTCAACTCGATTGAAGGCCCTTGCTCCTCAAGAAAAATTGATTTTGTTCTTAAAAAATTTAAATCATCAAATTCTTTCTTTTCATCGTCTGATAATTCAGTTTCAACAGATTTTTTTAACAATTCATCCAACCTAATTGCACGTTCACTTTTTATATCGTTATAGGTATTTAGATGACGTAACAGTTTTTTTGCTAGCTCATTTCGAATATCTTCCGTACTACTAAATTCATGCTTATCAATAACAAATTCGATGTCACCAAAATGAGCAGGTATCTCCGCAGCATTGCTAGTAAGTATATAAATTGGAATTTTGGAGTCAAGATATCGAATACTTTTAATTAATTCTGAGCCAGTGTATGTTGCAATCCCAGTATGATTCAGTCGTTCATCAACTATGTACGAGACAATACTTTCAAAATTTTCTAGATGTTTCAACATGTCCGAAATATCTTGCTTGGGCATTATAGGAATCACGTCATATTTGTGATCATATATACGGTTCAAAGATCTCGTATATGTATCTATTGAAGCTTGTTCATCTTCGATGTAAATAATTTTCTCAGATTTCATTTTTTAGTTACCGGTAGAGTAAAAATAAATTCTGCACCACCAAGCTGGCAATTTGCAATCGCTGTAATTTGACCATTCATATGATCAACAACATGATTTCTAATGATTGCCAATCCCATACCTGTACCAATTACATTTCCTGTTAAATCCCTTTTGCCACTCTGCATTGGAAGAAACACATGCTCTTCCGTTCCTTGCTCCAGGCCGCATCCAGAATCTTTAAATCGCACTTCAAGTAGACCCATTTCAAGAGCAGAAAATTCAACTTGAATAATTCGGTGAGCCCTCTGAATTTTCTCCATAGCCCACAAAGAATTTGTAACTAAATTAATCGCTATACTTTCCCAATCTATTTCAAAGGCGTTTACATTGACATCGGATTCAACAATATCTTGAAACTTAAGTGACCATTGAACACCCATAGTGTCTAATGTTTCAGACATGAGACTGAAAACGTATCTGAATACGGTTGGAATATTTATTTTTTTTCTGGTTCTTTTATCTGGCTGAATATTTTTAAGTGCAAGACTAGAGAAATTTTCTATATATTTAATACTTTTTCTTATCGATTGCGCAGTATTGATGCAATCATCAAAATTAATTAGTCGTCTTCCAATTTTTGCATCGCTGATACTGTCAATAATTTCAGTAGCGTCTGTCGATGCCCTTGCAGAATGTTGTCTAATTTCGTGACCAAAACAGATCGTTAAAATCCCCAGAGATGCTAAATTTGATAACGTGTTTTTTTGTTCTTCAACATATGCTTTTTCAGATTCTAATGCGCTTACATACTGAAGTTCTACTGCGCGCTGTTTCTCTTGCGCCTCTTCAAACTCTGCCAATTTCTTTTTTAGAATTTCCTTTGTTGACGCCTGTTTCTTTTTTCCTTTTGGTTTTCGATTAGTAGTCGAAATAATTTTTTTAATGTTTTGAACCGCTTCATCAGTAGCTAATTTCGATTTGGCGAGAATTATGGCAAGCTCTTCCGACAAATCAGTGTTTTTGTCTCCAGCGGCATCTTTATGAGCCAAAATCTCAAAAGTGTCGATGATTTTCAAAATAAAAGTTCGTAGTTGAAAAAAGGCCTCATTTTCAACTAGCCCTTCTCGGTTCGCTTGATCATTTAAAATAGCATTTTTTTCTCTGGAAATTAACACCGCTCCCAGAATTTGGTTAGGTCCTATATGCCAATTCCCTTGCTTTAGGCCACTTGGATTTTGCGCCTTCCTATAGCCAATATCCAACCAATCTCCTTTGCCGGACGGTTCACCATAGGGTCGAACTCTAAAATGATCGCGGTAAATACGAAATCCGCGGTTTAGATCCATGAACCGTTTTAGATCACGCGAATTTAAGTCAACTTTTTTTATTATCTCGTGGGACTTTGTATCTTGTGAAATATAGTGAAATTCACATTCAATAGCACCAAAAAGTGGGCTGTTACCAGCCCCTTTTATCCACTCTTTCCAAGCCACTTTCTCTTGTTTAATATCTATTTGTTTTTGATTATTTGTGAAGACAGCTGATACGAATCCGTGTTCGTCAACTGCTGCCCTTACTTTCCAGCGAGCGGCGCTCAGAATTTTTTCAGAATTAATTACTTTTTCAGCTTTTTGACTCCCACGATTTGTTTTAATCTTAATCGAGAATTCATTTTCTGCTTGGAAAGGAGAGACCAATAGTCTCAATTCATTTTCGAGTTTATCTAGATATGAATCGTCCCAATTATCCTTAAGGCCAATTAAAACCATTCTTGTTCCAGAACTTTCTTTATCCCAAAAGAAATCACCATATTTATCTTTAATTGGTAAATCTACTTCGAAAATATCATGCTCGATGTCCGATAGCGACAAAGATGTATTTTCAAATTTTTTCCAATCAACGTCTAATTGAAGCGCCGTTTCCATTCCCTTTGTTTTGGTATAAACCACTAATTTTCTACAAAGACGGTCGATTCCTAAACGCCCTAATCCTTTAGCACCTGTCAGCACCCGATTTTTCTTTTGCGAATACCCAATTAAAGACTTGTTATCAGTTCCTATTTTTAGCCAATTTGAAAATAATGCGCTCTGATCCATACCATTGCCACTATCCTCAATTATTAACGTCGATACCGAAAAATCTCGAAGATGAAAATCAAGAGAGACGGTATCGGCGTCCGCATCATAAGAGTTTTTTATAAGTTCAGATATTGCAACTGTAGAATTGGAAATGCTTTCTCTTCCTAACTGCAGAGTAACTCGCGCAGAAAATTCAAATGGTCTTTTCTCTATTAATCGACGATTCATTTACTCTTCTCATTTTGAAGGTAGGGTATCTGTTTTACTGCACCTACAGTAAGGTGGCGACAGCGTATTCTGTCGTTCAAAAAAGCGTTGGTTTCCGGTGATTTGAGTATCTTTAATAAATTATTGCAGTCTTTAATTGTATTATTTTTGGGCTTAATAATAATCAAATGGTTTTCTACTGCTACCGGTTCTTTGCCAACAATAATAGCTCCTGATGCTCGGTATTTGTCTTGGGGGCTAGAGGTTCTCCTGATAACCACAAATGGCGGAGAAATAACAGTGCCCTGAAACTTACGTCGTTCATCAAACCGAATTATTGTCTTCCAAAGAGGGACATTTTTGGGGTGAATATATGGGTAAGATGGCCCTAATTCTGGATCACGATATGCAACGAGGCGACCAACAGAAACGTCAAAAAAATTGGAAATTGATACCGATGGCGAATATGAAATAGTATGCCAGTCAATGGTGCCCATTGAGTTGCGTATAACTCCTTGAAGCTTAAACACATCCACATCAGTTTTTGCATTGAACCGTCCAACAACTTGAATGTCTCCTGTGAAATGGTTTTCTACAAAATTGCGCCATCCATCGTAGCGACTTCCCGAGCGCAACACTTCCGGTAAAATTGCAGATATTTCGCAGTTGTCAGGCAAAATATTTGCGTAATGCTCAAAAATTATTCCAGCAGCGTTGACTTTTCCGGGGCGCCAAAAATCACGTTTAGGGGATGGCCAAATGGAGAATGGAGGGTTCATTATTATATGGGTAACATCTTTGACTTTCTCTGCGCTCACCTTTGTTGCATCGTATATCTCGATAAATGGAAAAAACGTAAGTGCTTTCTCAATTGAACAGTCTGGGCGGCACCCGCGATGGACTGCCTCTAAAATTAGACGCAGTTTCGTTGCTTCAACAAACGAGGGGTATAGATCGTAGCCTCGTAGTACTAATCCCCAATGCTTAAGTGTTTCGACAAGAGAATTTTGTATGTCTATTTGTCTTGAGCAAGCAATTAATAGGTTCCCTGCGCCGCATGTAGGATCTAGAATAACCGAGCGATTGCCAACCGGCAGTTTGAAACTTCTCGCAACCTCTGTGGCTAATTCGTCGCCAGTGAAGAAACTACCGGCTTGTCTCATATCCTTGATGCTAAGGACACTTCTCAAAACCACATCAATTTGGTCGAGATTAACCTGTGCTTTTAAGATCGACGAATCGAAGTTACACAACAACGAATCGAAAAGCGTTCGTAAATTACTATTATGATCGGAAAGCTGGTCCATTATTTTTTTGTTAAAGTCAGTTTGACTTTCTACTAATTAAACATTTTGTTAATTACAATAACATACCTAGTTTAATGATTAGCCTGTGGCTAAAATTAAACGGACTAACATCACTTAAAATATAAGTAATGCTGGTCCTTTTCAGTTTTTTCGTTAGAAATTTTGACAATCCCGCGAAATACAACTGTAATCCTTTTAAAAAAATCGGTAAAACTAATCTGTGGTGATCTTATCTGTTCTTAAGTAGAGCTCGTTCAACTTTATCTCTGTCGCAATACAAATGTTAGGGAATTTTTTTGCGAATCACTGAATCATTTTAGATTCTAAAAGGTATTAGATATGGGAGTTGCGCCATGTGGCAGCCAGGCTGCATCTTGAAAACAAATGAAAGCTTGCTGACTATAGACGCAAATACAAATCGCACTTGCTAAATAAAACCAGCGTTAGCGGACAATTGAAAACGGATTACTGCCATGACCTCGATCAGATCTTGGGCTACGCATCGTTTGATACGTCTGCAGTGAAGCAAGCAATTCTTTGCTATCAATCAAACCAACGTCAGAGTAAAAATCTTCGGCATACCGTTGCGTGCAGATGTGATGAGTGAGGCTAAACGGTTTGTGATTGATAATGTGTTCAGTTTGATGCGAAACCAACTTACACCCATGCGGTAAGTTGATTGCATACATATTTATCTACGGGCCTACCTTGGGCACATGCAATCACATCCCCAACGACCTTAGCAGCTCATCACTGGCATCGTCACCTCCTGCTGAAGCTGCCGGTGGTGTTGTGTTGGATTGGTTGGCCTGACTGGCTTGTTGCATGTCGAGTAAGGCATCTGGGTCGGTGATTTCGCTGGAGTCGAAGTCATGCAATTTAATGAATTCTGTGCGGTCGATGGCGAGTTCTAGATAGAAAATATTATTATTTTCGGTGAAGAAGGAGACGCGGCGGATTTCGGGACGGTCTAGCGGGGTGTCGACGCTAAGCATGACTTGTTTGTTCAGCACCAACATTTTGGGTTGGTTCTGGGTGATGTTGGTTTGCAGTTCTCTGCGGACCTTGCCGGTGAAATCGCCGACGATCTGGTTCATCAGTTCACCCAGGATATTCGAGACCTCGTCAGAGCTGAACGAGGAGGCGAGTTCGGACTTAGGCATGCCCATGCTCAGCATGTATTTCTCATAAATTTCTAAGGCGGCGTTGCCTGCAAAATTCAGTACGACCAGACCAGAAAATCCACCGTCAAACAAGACGAAGCAACCGATGTCAGGTTTCAGGCCGATCTTGGTTACGCGCTGCACCATAGCTGAATAATGAATCTTGCTTTGTGTCGCCACGTTCAATACGCGTGTGACTGAATTGCATAAACTGGTCAAGAGATCTTCTGTTCCGTAGACGACCATTTTTTCTTCTGTACTCATGAGCAACTCCTGAAAGATATTTCTTGGAAATTATTTTTATCTTATCCGCGCAGTGCGCGATCCGCTACTGATTGTGCGTCGTCTCGTCCTAAGCCGGATTCTGTTTCTTGCTGTGCTGGCGGGTCGGCGAGCGCCATGCGAAATAACACAATGCGGCTAAGCAGGCCTGCGATCTGTTCTCTAATCTGTTTTTTGTTGATTGACTCTGTCGGGGCTGGGTGAGCCGACGCCTCGGTCAGGGCTTTACGTAAGGCCATCAGTTCACGCTCAAGCTCACGTACCTGGAGCAGCGCCCGAAGCGCGGGGTCCTGCGTCTGATGTTGCGCGGGTAAGCCTTGTTCCAGCGCTTCGCTCTGTGGTGAAGAGGCTATGCCGGGCATGTCGTTCTCCTTTGCATGGCAGTGTTGCCGGGGACTTAACGCTGTGTCAGCCAGCTCGTTCAGACACGGTAATCCATAGAATTAGTTAAGAATATTCAATGGGACACGTGGCGTCCAGTTGTTTCACACTTTGTGTGCAATTTGCTGCCAGCTTATGCTTGTGATCTTAAGGGATTTGTTGCTGAATTGATCTTTATTTTTGATATGACATTCAGAAAGTGCTTAATCCGTATCGTAACTAACTCTCTTAAGCAATAAGTTGATCTGATTAGGGTCAACGACGAGTTAAATCTATAATCCGCGTTGGATTTATACCAAACGTACGCTTAATGATTAAATAAATTTGTTTTATAAAATTGTCGAATTTTATGAAAACTCTGCGTAGAAACTGTTCAATACGGTGACGCTAATTTGTCAGGAAATTGCCAGTGTTTCTGTCGTATTCATTAAATTCAATGCCATAAAACCTATTTATCTATAAATGGTTGACCTGGTTCTCTGGGATTTGAAAATATTTTGCTCTCTTGTTTTTGTGGGCTGGAAATTTTGGATTGAACCTTTGGACTTGTCCTAATTCAGTATCCAGAAATGCGCACAAAAACATAGCGGTCGCGCTACGAGCAGCGTCCGCAGCGATACAGAATATTCACAAGTTCCGCGACGAGTACATTAAAGACCAATCCGCTCCGGTCGAACATGTAGTCATCTTCGATGAAGCGCAACGATCTTGGGATCAAGAAAACACCTCCAAGTTCATGACCACCAAGAGAGGTCAAAAGAACTTCTCTCAATCCGAACCTGAATTTCTAATTAGCGTCATGGATAGGCACGCCGATTGGTGCGCGATCGTCGCGCTCATCGGCGGCGGTCAAGAAATCAATACCGGCGAGGCTGGCTTACAAGGTTGTCCGGCATATATTTCATTTCTCAGGCTGGACGCGACGCCAACAAAAGCTGGATCTGCTCTAACATTCCAGCGTCATTCTTACTAATGTTTTTTCTCAACTTTTTTTGCCACACCTTCAAGCACCCGCAAATCATCAGCGTCCGCAGCGGTTGCTTCCGCTTCACGCCTTGCCGCATCAAAGCTATCGTAGCGTGTTTGCGCTATCTGCTTCATTTGATCATTGCTGATTTTCCCCGCATTGTGCAAGATCGGCTTGTCATTAAATTCCAGAAGCTTATCTACGTTGCTACGCCAAAAATCTAGGCTTAGTTCTTTGCGGTCTTTGACGCGTAGTTCAGCTTGTTCTAAAAAGATGATGACGAGGCGGTTGAGTGTATCGACTTCATCGGCCGTTAAATAATTCTTTGCAACCACAACATCGTGTTTGCGTACACGTGTGCCGCTCCAAGTCGTGAGTGCCATATTGGGGGAGGTGGGATCGGCACGTGCTACGATGATTTCAGCAGCGGTTTGCTGTGTGACAGCGTACAGGAGTTTATTTTGTACTTCGGCAAAGAACACTTGTGCGGCGCTGTCACTGCTTTGATAGTCACTACTGAGTGCAAATAGATCGCGAACTTTTTGATAAAAACGCTTTTCTGAAGCGCGAATATCACGGATGCGTGCCAGAAGTTCGTCAAAATAATCCCACCCACTTGGGTTTTTCAGGCGTTCGTCATCCATGACGAAGCCTTTAAGCAGATATTCTGAGAGATGAGCGCTAGCCCATTGGCGAAATTGATTGCCGCGTGGCGAACGGACACGGTAGCCAATAGCCAAGATCATCGCCAAACTGTAGAGTGTGGTGCTACGTTTGACTTGGCGATTGCCTTCGGTTTGAACTGTCAAGGATTCCTTGACAGTTGCGTTCTCGTCTAATTCTTTGTCTTCAAGAATGTTCTTTGCATGCAAGCTGACATTTTGCTTGGTGGTAGCGAACAACTCTGCTATCTCTAACTGAGTCAGCCATACATTACCATCTTCCGCTCTGAGTTGAATTCGAACTAAGCCATCTTCTGTTTGGTAAAGAACGAGTTCACTCATGCTAAGACATCCTTGTTTAGGCTGAAGAAGGTTGAAGAGGTCAGCATCGATTAAATGTTAATCGCAGCCGACTCTTTCTATTTAGTAAGTTAGTTCCGATCATAATTCCACAGCCACCTTATGGCTTTCAATAATCCCACGAAACGCCACCTCCACAGACGCCCAATCAACCAAATCAACTCTAAACGGCAAAGCCGATTCAGTGAAATCTTCTGACATTGCGGCGAGCAAATTGATTGCTAAAGGCGTCTCACCAATAATCGCAATATCCAAGTCGGAATAGGGTTTGGCTTGATGCTTGGCGCGTGAGCCAAAGACCCAAATGGTTTTATTCGGGATATGTTTCTGTAAGATCGCTGCGACGATTTTCCATTGCTCCGGTGTGATCGCGATGTCGGGTAAGGGGTTCATGCTTAACGTTATCCTTTGGTGCGCTGGCTGAGTTCTTTGTGTAGCGCTTGGCCTTCTAGCAAAAAATCAGGGATGATTTGCATGACGGCGATGGCTTTGGATTCGTCATAAGTGTGGCTAGTGATACTGCGCGCTTGACGGTAGTTTTTCCACATATCCCAGCCGTTACGCAGTAGTCCTTGTTCGCTTCCTGTTCTAACCAAATCGGGGAAGGCAAGTTCGTCTATTTCTACTGGGTTAGGTGAGGCTAATTCTAGATAACGCTTGAGCATCTTGTGTGATAGCTCATAGCAGAATTCAAATCGTTGAATACAGGCGTCACGGTAAAGCGAGTTTTGGGGTTCGGCAGCATTGGCTTGCAAGGCCTCATCAAGGCGTTTCAAAGCATTTTCTAGTGAACTGAGATCGAGTTGAATTGCCATTGTTGCTCCGCGAGTACTCTTCAAACTTACATGCAATAAAAAAGCCCGGCAAATTTGCAGGGCTTCTTTGATACTGAACTATATCAAACGTCAATATTCCCAGCCCGCAGCGCATTCGACTCAATAAACGCTCTGCGTGGTTCTACGTCATCGCCCATCAGCGTAGTAAAGATTTGATCCGCAGCAATCGCGTCTTCGATCTGTACTTTGAGCAGGCGGCGTACGGTTGGGTCCATGGTGGTTTCCCACAATTGGCTTGGGTTCATTTCGCCCAGTCCTTTGTAGCGCTGTTTGCTGACGCCGCGTTCGGCTTCGTCGCGCAGCCAGAGCATGGCGTGGTGGAAATCTTGTACGGCGATTTCTTTCATGCGTTCGCCTTCGCCACGACGGATGAAGGCGCCTTCGCCTAACAGGCCTTTGAAGGTCTGTGCGGCGGCTTCGAGTACTTTGTAATCGGTGCTGTCGACGAAATCGGCGTCGATGCTGCTGACTTTGATATTGCCGTGGTACAGACGTTCTATCCGCAGGCTGAGCATGCCTGAGAGTTCATCGCTGCGTACGACGGCTTTGACGGCTGGGTCGTTGATGGCGGCGGTGAGTTCTTGGGCGGATTGTTCTGCGTGTTCTACGCTGTCCATTTTGAGCGTGACGCCGGTCATGATGGCGGTCAGTGCAGCGCGGTCGATAACGCGGGTAAGGCGCATCATGATGGCGTTAGCCAGATTGTATTGACGTACCAGTTCACCGAGAGCTTCGCCGGAGATCGGGTCTGCGCCTGTGCTTGGGGTGAGTGCTGCGCCGGTGAGGGCGACGGTCATCATGTAGGTGGCTTCTTCGGCGTCGTCTTTGAGGTAGCGCTCATCGCGACCTGCTTTGACTTTATACAGCGGTGGTTGCGCGATGTAGATGTGACCGCGCTCGACCAGTTGTGGCATCTGACGATAGAACAAGGTCAGCAACAGCGTACGGATGTGGGCGCCGTCGACGTCGGCATCGGTCATGATGATGATGCGGTGATAGCGCAGTTTGTCGACGTTGAATTCGTCGGGGCCGATACTGGTGCCCAGCGTGGCGATCAGGGTAGTGATCTGTTCGCTGGAGAGCATTTTTTCAAAGCGGGCTTTTTCTACGTTCAGGACTTTACCGCGCAGTGGCAGGATCGCCTGGAACTTACGGTCGCGGCCTTGTTTGGCAGAGCCGCCCGCGGAGTCACCTTCGACGATGTACAGTTCGCAGAGAGCGGGATCTTTTTCCTGGCAATCCGCGAGTTTAGACGACAAGCCTAGGCCGTCCATGACGCCTTTACGACGTGTCAGTTCGCGGGCTTTGCGGGCTGCTTCGCGGGCACGTGAGGCTTCGACGATTTTGCCGCAAATGATTTTGGCGTCGTTCGGTTTTTCTGCGAGGTAGTCGGTCAGCGTTTTGGCAACGATCTCTTCGACCGGGCCGCGCACTTCAGACGAAACTAATTTGTCTTTGGTCTGAGAGCTGAATTTTGGCTCTGGGACTTTGACGGAGAGTACGCAGGTGAGGCCTTCGCGCATGTCGTCGCCGGTGACTTCGACCTTGGCTTTTTTGGCGTATTCGTGTTCTTCAATATACTTGTTGATGACACGGGTCATCGCAGCGCGCAGGCCGGTCAGATGGGTGCCACCATCGCGTTGCGGGATGTTATTGGTGAAGCAGAGTACCTGTTCGTTGTAGGCGTCGTTCCATTGCATGGAGACGTCGACGGTGATGTTGGTGCCCTGGTCGGAAACTTTTTCGCCGGTTGCCTGAAAAATCGTCGGGTGCAGGACGCTCTTGTTTTTGTTGATGTACTCAACGAAACCGCGAGTGCCGCCTTCGAAGGCAAATAATTCTTCTTTGCCAGTGCGATGGTCGTTCAATTTAATGCGCACACCGTTATTCAGGAAGGACAATTCACGGATACGTTTTGCCAGAATTTCGTAGTGGAATTCGACATGTGTGAAGATTTCTTCATCGGCCCAAAAATGAACTTCGGTACCGCGTTTGTCGGTTTCGCCGATGACTTTGATCGGTGAGCAGAGTACGCCGTCGATAGTTTCTACTTCGCGATTTTGCGGTACGCCACGGACAAATTCCATGGCGTATTGTTTGCCGTCGCGACGGATGGTGAGCTTGAGTAATTTAGACAGACCATTCACGCAAGAGACACCCACACCGTGCAGACCGCCTGAAACTTTATACGAGTTTTGATCGAACTTACCACCGGCATGCAGCTCAGTCATGACGATTTCAGCGGCGCTGCGCTTAGGTTCGTGCTTGTCATCCCATTTGATACCGGTCGGAATGCCGCGGCCATTATCGGTAATGGAGATGGAGTTGTCGGTATGGATGGTCACGTTGATCTCAGTACAGTGACCTGCCAGCGATTCATCAATCGAGTTATCTAAAACTTCGAATACGAGGTGGTGCAAACCGGTGCCATCAGAAGTATCGCCAATGTACATGCCGGGGCGTTTCCGCACGGCTTCTAGACCTTCGAGAATTTGAATGGACGAAGCGCCATAACCAGCGGATGTGGCAGATTCCGTGACTGGTTTTTCTGGTGATGGCGTTGCTGTGTTGTCTTGGGTGTTCTCGGACATGGCTACCTTCTGTATTAGGGTGTTGCTTGTTCTGACTGATATAGGGTGCTAAAAATACTCAAAAAAGTACTTCAGCCCGGTCCCGCAAGCGGGATCGGGGTATTACCTCAGGATTTAAATCCGCATTGGCATGACGACATATTTAAAGTCGGTGTTGTCAGGGATCGTGATCAGTGCTGATGAATTCGAATCACCCAGAGCGATATTGATTTGATCGACTTTCAGGTTGTTCAATACATCGAGCAGATAGGTCACGTTGAAGCCGATATCGACACTGTCGCCACCGTAGTCGATTTCGATTTCTTCGACCGCTTCTTCCTGGTCGGCATTGGTGGACATGATCTGCATGCTGCCTGGTGTGACTACACAACGCACGCCTTTGAACTTGTCACTGGTCATGATTGCTGCGCGTTGCAGCGAGCGCAGTAATTGTTCGCGACCCAGAGTGAAATTGTTTTTGTAACCCTTAGGGATCACGCGGTTGAAGTCAGGGAATTTGCCTTCGACCAGTTTGGAAATCAATTCGATATCGGCGAACGTCAGTTTGACCTGATTGTTGGCGATGTCGAGTTGTACCAGATCGTCTTTGTCTTCGAGCAGGCGTTGCAATTCGATAATCGTTTTGCGCGGAATGATGACTTCTTGACGCGGGAATTCCTGTTCGACTTCGACCTGACAAAATGCCAGACGATGGCCGTCGGTCGCTACGGCGATCACGTTTTTGCCATCGACCACGAGCAACAGACCATTCAGGTAGTAACGAATGTCTTGCTGTGCCATGGAGAAGTGCACCATGTTAAACAGATGCTTCAGGGTTTTTTGCGGCAGGCTGACGCTGGCATTGAAATGCTCTGCTTGCGCAACCGTCGGAAACTCTTCTGCGGCCAGGGTTTGCAGCGAGAAGCGGGACTTGCCTGCCTGTACCGTCATTTTTTTGTTGTCGAGCTTGAGCACGACATCATTGTCGTCCGGCAGCGCACGCAAAATATCGAGCAGCTTGCGGGCGGCAACCGTGGTGGCAGTGACGTCACCACCAGAGCCGATTTCGGCATGCGTGGTGATCTGAACTTCGATGTCGGTCGACAAGAAGGAAACTTTTTCTCCGTCTTTGCGGATGAGGATATTGGCCAGAATCGGCAATGTGTGCCGACGCTCGACAATACCACTCACGATTTGCAGTGGCCGGAGTATGGTGTCCCGGTGGGTTTTAACCAATTGCATGTGTATATCCTCGCTAAATTTGTAATTAATAAAGGATGCTGAACTGAACTTCTTATCGTTG
This sequence comes from Undibacterium sp. Rencai35W, assembly GCF_049340185.1. Taxonomy (NCBI): domain Bacteria; kingdom Pseudomonadati; phylum Pseudomonadota; class Betaproteobacteria; order Burkholderiales; family Oxalobacteraceae; genus Undibacterium; species Undibacterium sp. Rencai35W. Next base: position 374,009 of record NZ_JBMPPC010000004.1, on the reverse strand, counting down.
CTACTTTATTGCTTTTATTACTTATGCCTGGCATTGCCTTGCGCAGTGTTGATGCGGTTTTCAGAGCATTTATGGCCTGGGAGCCGCACCAACATTGCGTGATGCAATTTAATTTTTACGAATCCACTTTTTATCAATTCGTTTTACTAACTTGTTGCTTTACTTTAATCAATTGCCCGTTGACGGGCTGCTCGGTTTTTGTAGGGTGTGCTTGCGCATCGGATGTGCTGCAGCGTTTGCCTGTGCGTATGGCGCACCCCACGTATTTCATTAACCCTTCAGAGTTTGCTCCAGTACGTGTAACTCGTGGTTGCATTCCGGGTTCTTGCCGCGATCCGCTGCGATCTTGCGCACTGCGTGCAAGACTGTGGTGTGATCGCGCCCGCCAAACAATTCGCCAATTTCTGGCAAACTCTTTTGCGTCAATTCTTTGGCCAGATACATCGCAATCTGGCGCGGTCTGGCGATATTGGCCGGACGTTTTTTCGAATACATGTCAGCAACTTTGATGTTGAAAAAGTCGGCGACCGTTTTCTGAATATTCTCGACCGAGATCTGGCGGTTCTGCACCGACAACAAATCTTTCAGCGCTTCTTTGACAACGTCGATCGTGATCTCTTTGCCGTGGAAGCGCGAGTAAGCCAGAATCTTGCGCAGCGCACCTTCGAGTTCGCGTACGTTCGAGCGCAGATGCTTGGCGACGAAGAAGGCGACGTCGTCAGAAAAATGTACACCTTCGGAGTGCGCTTTTTTCAGCAAAATCGCGACGCGCATTTCGAGTTCCGGCGGTTCAATCGCAACGGTCAGGCCGGAGTCAAAACGCGAAATCAGGCGATCATCCATGCCGGTGATTTCTTTCGGATACGTATCGCTGGTGATGATGATTTGCTTCTTGGCGGCGATCAGTGCTTCAAACGCGTAAAAGAATTCTTCCTGTGTACGGCTTTTGCCGCCAAAGAATTGAATATCATCGATCAGCAACAGGTCGAGCGAATGGTAATAGCGCTTGAACTCATCAAACCCCTTGCGCTGGTAAGCAGTCACTACGTCGCGCACATATTGTTCTGCGTGGATGTAGCGAATCCGCGCATTAGGATTATCGACCAGAATCTGGTTACCAATCGCGTGGATCAAATGCGTTTTACCCAAGCCTACGCCACCATATAAGAACAGCGGGTTGTAGGACACGCCAGGATTGTTCGCGACCTGAATCGCGGCAGCGCGTGCCAACTGATTGGCCTTACCCGTCACGAAGCTGTCAAAGGTCAGATCGACATTGATACGGCTTTGGTCACGACGCGGCGTTGGTTCGGCAACAGGCTCTGGCATGTGTTGAGGCATGTGCCCGGAGACGTCGTCGTGTTGCGATAATTCGCGGTGGTTTGATCCATTCGACGAGGTACCATTTTGTCCGCTTGGAGCAGGTTTTTTATTGCCGCGTGGATCGAGTACGAACTGCACATCGATCGGTTCATCCCAGAACTGGGCGGCAAGTTCGGTGATGCGGCCGGCGAACTGGGTTTTGACCCAGTCAAGTTTAAAACGGTTAGGCGCGGCAATACGCAGCCGGCCGTCTTCAAAATCGAGCGGAGCCAGCGGTTTGATCCAGGCGCTATACTGCTGCGGCGTTAACTCCTGCTCTAATTGGGACGAGCAGGCTTGCCAGAAATTTTCCATGTATTCACTTATGTTCGATGCTGATGTGATTCCCTGTCAAAATCATCCGGGCCTGAGTGAGTATCCCGGCAACTAAGCTGAGACAACAACGACACGTATGATTGAGACATGGAATGAGACTGACACGCGGACTGGAACGGCAACAAGCTACGTTTGGATGGGCTTCGGTCAATCGAAGGCAACTCTGGAGTAGATAAACAAGACCTTGGGCGTTATTTAAAATGTTGTCGTTAGTGCAAATCAGTCATGCCACACTAATCCGCTATTCTACCCTTGCCAGCCAGAGTTATCCACAGGCTGAGCAGTAAATTTATGAGGCCGGTATAAAACTGGCGTTGCGGCTACCTGTTGCTATTGTGTACTTAATTTGTGTCAGTGGTAGCAGCAGGTCTTGCTATGAAAATGTGGTAAAAGACCTCATGATTGCTTGTCAGTAGTGACTATGACATGATGAAAAAATGTGCTAAGTGATTGACACGTAAGCCAAAAATGGTGTCTAATTCAGGGTTCCCTACCCTCTTTTAGTTGATGGTGCATTGTTGTTGAATTAGATGCAGCACACCGAGCAGCGGTTTTGGGGCAGTAAAGGTGAAAAGCCTGACGTAGGAATTAACTTAAGCCTTTACCCGTAATTCCGATTTTTTATTTGCTCAAATAGCGAGACCAACATGAAACGTACTTACCAACCTTCCGTCGTTCGCCGCAAGCGCACTCACGGTTTCCGCGCACGCATGGCAACCCGTGGCGGCCGCGCTGTATTGAACGCACGTCGTGCCAAAGGCCGCAAGCGTTTGGCAGCTTGATCCATCAAGCCATAATCAGCGGCAGCGTTGGTTGGTGGCATGAATTGGCATGACTCTATTATGCTCAATGCAATGACACCAGCAAACGCAAGCGATGATTTTGCACGCGCTCGGCGCATCGTTAAAACGGATGAATTTTCATCCGTTTTTCGTTTGCGCCCGGTACAAAGAACCGCGCACTTTGTTTTGTATGCAAGACCCAACGATCTGCCGAATGCCAGACTGGGTGTGGTTGCAGCGAAACGGTTTGCACCACGTGCAGTGACGCGTAATACGATTAAACGTGTCACCAGAGAAATTTTTCGCTGTTCGTCGCTGGTAAACGTGGATTGTATTGTGCGTTTGTCCAAGCCGGTCAATACGAAGTCTGGTCCTGCGACGACAGCCCGCCTCAAGCAAGAGTTGCGGGCTGAAATTGTACGTCTGTTCGCTGCGCAGCAATTGTCTGCTCAGCCGATGCGGCCTTCATTAGCGCCGCCTGCACCATGATGAATCCCGTGAAATCCTTGTTGCTGTTCTTGCTGCGGGTATATAAATTCGCGATTAGTCCCATGCTGGGACAAAATTGCCGCTTTTATCCTAGTTGCTCGGACTATGCAGCAGAAGCGATTCGCGAACATGGCGCCGCTAAAGGCAGTTTGCTGGCAGGCAAGCGTTTGTGCAAATGTCACCCCTGGCATCCGGGTGGCGTGGATCTGGTGCCACAAAAAACGCCGCAAGCGTCAGAAAAATCTGAAAAATATAGATTCATCCCCACATCCGACGGACGTTCCACTCACAGTCGCAGTTTGCTGACCTGGTCAAAACGTTCTGGTTCTTCTTTTAAATCTCTCTGTTAAACACACTATGGATATCAAACGTACCGTCCTGTGGGTTGTTTTCTCGATGTCGCTGTTGATCCTTTGGGACAACTGGATGCGTCATAACGGCAAACAATCATTTTTATTCCCTTCGCCAGCAACGCAACAGAACAAGAACGCTAGTGCCAGTGCTTCGGCATCTGCCACTGCTGCTGCGGCGGCTGCCAATACCGCAGCACCTGGCGCTGCGGCAAGTAGCGCGGGTGCCATTGCCGGTGCGGATACTGCGGCCAAGCACGAAGTCTTTACCGTGACCACTGATGTGTTCAAGGCAGACATCGATAGTCTGGGCGGTGAGCTGAAGCGTCTGGAACTTTTGCAATACAAAGAAACCGTCCACCGCGAACACTGGTATGACGCTTTCCTTGAACTGGCGGGCAAAAAAGAAGTACCGGTTGCGACTAATAATATTGTGCTGTTCACTGAAACAGCGCAGCGTACCTATCTGGCGCAGACAGGTTTGCTCGGTGGCGCGTTCCCTAACCATAAAACTAATTTCGTCGCAAAACCAGGCCCACGTAGCCTGGACGGCGGCAATCAGGTGCAACTGGTACTCGAATCAGAATTGAACGGCGTCAAACTGACCAAGACCTACACCTTCAAAAAGGGTGACTATGTGATTGATGTCAAACATGACGTGACCAATAACACGGCCACCGCCATTACGCCATCGCTGTACCTGCAATTGATACATGACGGTACCAAGCCTCAGGGCGGCGGTATGCTGAGTGGTTCGACTGAGTTTTACGCACCAGCGGTGTACACCGATGATGCGCACTTCCAGAAACTCGATTTCGAAAAAATCGAAAAAGGTTCAGACAGTCACGCGACGAAATCCGACAATGGCTGGGTCTCCGTGATTCAGCATTTCTTTGTCTCCGCTTTCATTCCGCAAGACAAAACAGCACGTGAGATTTTCACGAAAAAGGTCGATACCAATTTGTATGCAGTCGGCAACATCTTGTCCATGGGCAGTATTGCGCCAGGTGCGACAACAAGTCTGAACGCCCGTCTGTATTCAGGTCCGCAAGAATCAGACAAGTTAGAAAAAATTGCCCCTGGCCTGGATCTGGTTAAAGATTACTGGTACTTCGCGATCATCGCTAAGCCAATGTTTGCCTTGATGGAACTGATTCATAAGTTACTGGGTAACTGGGGCTGGACGATCATCGTATTCACACTCACGATCAAACTCGCACTGTTCCCACTGTCTGCTGCCGGTTATCGCAGTATGGCCAAGATGAAAGTAGTCACGCCAAAAATGACCGCAGTACGCGAACGCTATAAAAACGATCCGCAAAAAATGAATCAGGCCATGATGGAATTGTATAAAACCGAGAAAATCAATCCGCTCGGTGGCTGCTTCCCCGTCTTGATCCAGATGCCGATTTTCTTGTCCCTGTACTGGGTATTACAAGCCAGCGTTGAGATGCGCGGTGCACCATGGATGGGCTGGATTACCGATCTGACGGCACCTGATCCCTGGTTTATCCTGCCAGTGATTTATGCAATTTCGATGTTCATCACAACCAAGTTAAATCCGGCACCTGCCGATCCTATGCAAGCCAAGATGATGATGTTCATGCCGTTGATGTTCTCGGTCATGTTCTTCTTCTTCCCGTCGGGACTGGTGCTGTACTGGGTCGTGAACAACATCTTGTCGATCGCACAGCAGTGGGTGATCAATAACAAGTTGATTCCGCCAGAACACAAGGTGGCTGCGAAGTAAGCATGTTGTCGCTGCAGATATTAGCAGCGACATCAGCAATAAGATAAGCAAGAAGATGCGCCATAACACGCAGCAAACTAAGTTTTAAAAAGCCCATGCAGATCATGGGCTTTTTTTTCGACGCGGTTAGACTGCGCTGTTTATGTAGCATTTGAGTCACAAGCCTGACAATTTTTCTGCGCCATTTGTGTGCAGGGTTAGAATTTCATCATGAATCAACACAGTACATCGCTTAGCAGCTACGACAACACACCGATCACCGCGATTGCAACGGCGCCCGGGCGCGGTGGTATTGGGGTAGTCCGTATTTCCGGCAAGGATTTATCACCTATCGTCAGCGCCTTGTTTGCCAGCGTATTAAAGAACAAGCTGTTAACGCCGCGTCATGCGACGTATCTGCCATTTACACAAGCGGATGGCAGCGTGATTGATCAAGGTATTGTGATTTATTTCAAAGGACCGCATTCCTACACCGGTGAAGATGTACTGGAGCTGCAAGGACATGGCGGCCCGGTGGTGATGCAAATGTTGCTAACGCGTTGCCTCGAAGCCGGTAAAGACGCGGGATTGCGGCTGGCGCAACCGGGCGAATTTACGCAACGCGCTTTTCTGAACGACAAACTCGATCTGGCGCAGGCGGAAGCTGTCTCTGATCTGATCGAGGCATCGACTGAGGCCGCGGCAAAATCCGCATCGCAGTCCTTGTCCGGTGTGTTCTCCAAAGTGATTCATGCACTGGTTGAAAAAGTCGTTCACCTGCGCATGCTGGTTGAAGCGACGCTCGATTTTCCGGAAGAAGAAATCGATTTTTTAGAAAAATCAGACGCGCGTGGTCAGCTCACGACAATACAGGCAGCGCTGCAAGCCGTGTTTCAGCAGGCCGCGCAGGGAGCCTTATTGCGTGAAGGGTTGAACGTGGTGCTCGCCGGACAACCGAACGTCGGCAAGTCGTCTTTGCTGAATGCGCTGGCCGGTGACGACGTCGCCATCGTCACGCCGATCGCAGGAACAACCCGCGATAAAGTGACTGAAACCATCCATATCGAAGGTATTCCGCTGAATATCATTGATACCGCTGGTATCCGCCATGACGATGACGAGCTGCATCCGGACGAACATCGCAGCACCATCGATACCGTTGAGCGCATTGGTATTGAGCGCACCTGGGCCGAGGTAAGTAAGGCCGATGTGATCCTGCATTTGCTTGATGCCAGCCGCGGACCGACGCGGGCTGATGAGGGCATCGTCGCCCGGTTTCCCGATGAGGTACCGGTCATCCGTATCTGGAACAAAATTGATTTGTCCGGCCATCACGCCAGTGTCGATGAAATGGATGACGCCACTCATGTGTATCTGTCAGCGCAAGACCATCTCGGGATTGACCTGCTACGTAAAGAATTACTCCGCATCGCAGGCTGGCAGCAGACCGGCGAATCGCTCTACCTGGCACGCGAACGTCATCTTATTGCTCTGAAACAAGCGCATGAACATTTACAAAATGCCGCCGACTACGCGGCACAAAACGATCAGTCCCTCGATCTCTTTGCCGAAGAGCTGCGCCTGACACAAGACCGCCTGAACAGCATTACTGGGGAGTTCACCTCCGATGACTTGCTCGGTGTGATTTTTTCTCGCTTTTGTATCGGCAAATAGAACGTATGTATTCTGGCTTGATCCGGCGCTGTAGTGTTTCCTGCGATTGCCGTATCAACATCTTCACGTGAACTTCTAGAAATCTCCTGCCCGAGCGCATCACGTTGCAGGTAATGTCATGTTTTGCATCTGGTGTTGCATCTCGATTACCGGTTTATAAAAACTTCCTCAATACAATCCGCAATATTGGCGCGGGTTTTCAGGCAAAAAGGCTTGGAAACCCGCGCCAATATTGCGGATTGATCTAGCAGAGTATCTTTATTCCTGCAGCTTGCTTAATAATTATTTATTGCATAAAACATATTACTTGTTGATAATGTATTTCAATAATTCTAACTTTACGGAAAGCCGATTGCTGTTTCTGTTCATCCGGTGTTTTGTTCCGTTTCTTCGTACGACCAACAAGGAGTGAAGATGAGCTTACGCTGGATGAGATTTGGAATTGCAATGACCCCTGCGTTGTCGTTGGTGTCAGTGGTGTCCATGGTGTCTATGGCGTCATTAATGTCGCTGACGACGTCAGCGTTCGCACAGAGTATTACGGGGGATGATGCTGATGCCGTGAGTAGTCGTAATTATCAGGCCGATATTCGCCGCACCAGTCTGGGCGTACCGCACATCAAGGCGGCGAGTTGGGGAGATCTTGGTTATGGGTATGGTTATGCGCAGGCTGAAGACAATCTTTGCACGATGGCGGATGCCTTTTTAACGTATCGTGGCGAACGTTCTAAATATCTTGGTGCCGAGGCGATTCCGGTAGCGGCATCGACATTGGAGTTGGCGCGGAATCTGGACTCGGATTTTTTCCACAAACATGTAATTACCAGCGATGTGCTGAACACCATGATCAGCGCGCAGCCGCAAGATTTACGCAATATGGTGCAAGGTTTTGCCGCAGGCTATAACCGCTATCTACGCACGCTAAGAACCAGCAGCAATACTGCCCACAGCGCCTGTCGTTATGCGGATTGGGTGCAGCCGATTCGTCCCAGCGATGTGTATCGCCGCATGTATGCAGCGAATCTGGCGGGCGGTTATAGCAATTTTGTGAATAGCATTGCGAGCGCAGTGCCTCCCGATGCCGCTAGCAAAACCGTCGCAGTTCTGCCCTTCGATCCTGAACAGACGATCACGCCGCAAATGCAGGTCGGCGGTACTCAGGGCGTAGGCAGCAATATGATTGCCTATGGCAGCGCGTCTGTGACAACGAATAGTCCCCTGTTGTTCGGTAATCCGCACTGGTACTGGCGTGGCGGCGACCGGTTTTATCAGGCGCAATTAACGATACCGGGTCAGTTGAATGTCAGCGGTGCCTCCTTTCTCGGCGTGCCCGTGATATTGATCGGCTTTAACGACAATGTCGCCTGGACGCATACCGTGTCGACCGCGCGTCGCTTTGGCATTTACGAATTGACGCTGGCGAACGGCGATACCACCAGTTATATCAAAGACGGTAAAAAAGTACGCATGACAGCGAACACCATCTCGGTCAGCGTCAGGCAGGCCGATGGTCGCATTGGCGTAGTCAGGCGCACCTTGTACCGCAGTGAATACGGACCGCTCCTGAATCTGGGTTTGCTGAATCCGGCACTAACCTGGAACCCGGCGACGGCGTTTGCAATCCGCGATATCAACGCAACGAACTATCACAGCTTCCGTAACTGGATGCGCTGGAATCAGGCGCAATCGCTGGATGACTTTATCCGTATCCAGAAAGAAGAGCTCGCGACACCGTGGGTCAATACTACCGCGATTGGCCGGGGCTCCAGCAAGGCATGGTATGCGGACATGGGAGCAGTGCCGAACGTGAGCAATGCCCAGGCTGCGAGCTGCACGACGCCGACTGGACAGGCGCTGGCAGCCTATTTGCCCCGCGTACCTTTTCTCGACGGTGCCCGCAGCACTTGTGACTGGAAAACCGATGCCGACTCCGCACAACGAGGCGCGTTCGGTGTCGCCAGATTGCCTAGCCTGCTGCGCAACGATTATGTCGCCAACATGAACGACAGCTACTGGAGTACCAATCCCAAATCTCCGTTGACAGGCTTTGCCGACATCATCGGCAGCGCCGGGACGGAGTCACTCAGCATGCGCACACGGCTTGGCCACACGATGGCGCAAGGCAGACTTGATGGTATTGACGCTTATACGGGCAATAAAGCCAGCGTCGATATTGTCAAACAAATGGTACTCAACAGTCGCGTGCTGACCGCCGAATTATTCAAGGCCCAAGTCTTGCCCCTGATTTGTGCGACATCCAGCGTCACGATTAGCGCAGATCCTGAAACCGGTGAGAGCCTGCCATCAACTGCCGTCAGCTTGAGCAGCGCCTGTGCCGCTTTATCCGCCTGGGACAACACCGGCAATCCCGGTGCGCGTGGCGCACACGTCTGGGACGAGTTCTGGCGACGTGCCTCTTTACTGCCAGAGGCGCAGTTGTACAAAGTCCAGTTCAATCCAGCCGATCCCATTCACACACCCCGTGATATCAATCCTGTGAATGCGCAGGTCTTACAACAAGCCTTTGGCGCTGCTGTGTTGCGCATACAGAACAGCGGTTACGCGATGAATGCTGTGCGTGGTGATACGCTGTTTGTGACCCGCAATCAACGCAAGATAGGTTTATTTGGTGGCTGTGAAAATGCAGGCTACTTCACTGTTGCCTGTTCTGAAAACCGTCTGGATCAAGGCGGCTATAACATGGACGGGAACCCCAATGGCAACAGCTATATGCAGGTGGTGTCTTTCACCGGTAGCGGGGTCGATGCATATACTTTTCTCACTTTCTCTTTATCCGACGATCCTGCCTCGGTCCGGTCCGCTAACTATACGGACCGCTATGCGGCGAAAAACTGGCTGAAGCTGCCTTTCAGCGAAAGTGATATTCGTCTTGATGCCGGATATAGCAACACCACAATTCGCGAGTGGTAGCGGCAATCGGCTAAGACTCAGTAGTCTCCACGTAGTCGGCACGGCGCAATGATGCTAAGCTTGAATATTATGCATAGCAGCATTGCCCGAATACCCAAACTCTATGTGCCAGCTACTAGGAATGAATTGCAATACCCCGACCGACATCGTGTTCAGCTTCACGGGGTTTGCCACACGCGGTGGTCGCACCGATGAACACAAAGATGGCTGGGGCATCGCCTTTTTTGAAGGCAATGGCGTGCGCCATTTTGTTGATCATCAGGCTGCTGTCGCGTCACCGATCGCCGAGCTGATCAAACGTTATCCGATCAAGTCTAAAAATGTCATCTCTCATATCCGCAAAGCGACCCAGGGCCAGGTGACGCTGGAAAATTGCCATCCCTTTGTGCGTGAATGCTGGGGGCGTTATTGGGTATTTGCGCATAACGGCGACCTAAAAAATTTTGCACCCGTACTCGATGGCGCATATCGCCCTGTCGGCACTACCGATAGCGAACAGGCGTTTTGCTATGTGCTGCAAGAGATGCGTCGCCGGTTTGGCGACACCTTGCCTTCAATGACCGAGCTGACTCATTTTCTCCGTATCATTACGACTGAGATTGCGCAGTACGGCACCTTCAACATGATGCTGTCAAACGGCGAGGCACTGTTTGTGCATTGCTCAACCAAGTTACATTACATCGTCAGAAAATATCCCTTTGCCACCGCCAGTCTGTCGGATGAAGAGGTCGCCGTGGATTTTTCTGAGGTCACGACACCGCAAGACCGCGTTGCGGTCATCGTCACGGAGCCACTGACCAATAACGAGACCTGGACGCAGTTTGCGCCGGGCGAACTCCGGGTTTTTGTCGACGGTGATGTCGCCTCGGCTTATTAGTTTTACTCTTAATCTCACTATTGATCCCATCAGATCCCATCATGAGTCACCGCCCCAGCGATCATCTTGACACCAATTTACTGCGCGTACTTCATACCTTGCTGACCGAGCGCAGTGTCACACGCACGGCGATGAAATTGGGGCAGTCACAACCCGCGATCAGTAATATGCTCAAGCGTTTGCGCGAGATCACTGGTGACGCGATTCTGGTGCGCGGTAAAAATGGTATGACGGCAACCGAGCGAGGTGAGGAGTTATTGCTGCTTGCAAAACAGGGTCTCAGTGTTTTAGAGAGTATCGCGCATCCGGCACCGAGTTTTGTCCCGGCACAAACGCAACGAGTGTTTCATCTGGGAGCGCCGGATTATCTGAGTGTCTTGCTGATCCCTCTCATCATGGAGAAAATCCGCGGTCAGGCACCGCATGCAGGATTGGTGATTCACTCACTTAATGCCGGATTTGATTACGCGTCGGCATTAGAAACCGGCGAGCTGGATTGTGTGATCGGTAACTGGCCGGAACAGCCGCCGCACCTGCATCTCGCGCATTTATTTGAAGATGAGCTGGTCTGCATGGTCAATCATCAGCATCCGATCGTGAAAAAAGGACTATCCCTTAAATACTATCTGGAGATGCCACATCTGGCACCGACGCCCTACATGATGGGGCATCGCAGCATCATCGACAGCGCTCTGGCAGAGCAGGGTTTAAAGCGCCATATTCAAATGACGATTCCGTATTTCGGCATGGTGCCGGACGTGCTGGCGCGCACCGATTTGATCTTCACTACGAGTCGCAGTTTTGCCATGCATTTTGTCGGTCAATATCCGATTGCGGTATTGCCGATGCCAGTTGAGATGCCAAAAATGCGCTTCTTCATGCTCTGGCATGAGCGTTCGCATGCCGCGACCGAAGTGCAGTGGCTGCGTCGGATTGTCGCAGATGCATCGCGGGAAGCGATGGGGGCGACCTCTGTAGCATCTGCGGCATCCGCCTAAGCCGTCGTGATCGTTGGGCGCTGATGCGTAGTCGCTCTGTGGTGATAAGTCGGGAGTAGTCCGGCAGCCACTTATTTTTTCTCCTGTCTCGCAGGCGAGACAGGAGAGGATAAGATAAGGAACCGAGGGTCAGGGTGGTCGATTTGTAGTGATAACCGGACGTCTTCAAACGGGATCAGGTCAGTTCTTGGCGTCACTGACCTGCACTGATCCGACCGTCGTTTACAAACTAACCGCCAATTCTGCCCCTTCTTTAATCGCCCGCTTCGCATCGAGTTCAGACGCCAGTGCCGCGCCGCCAATTTTATGAAAGCGCGGTCCTTGCTCAGCGACGTTATCGGGCATCAGCTCTGTCAGTGACTCTTGTCCTGCGCACAGGATAACGTTGTCAACCTCGAGCAGGCGCGCCTCGCCGCCAACCGTGATATGCAGACCCTGATCGTCGATTTTGACGTACTCAACGCCCGCCATCATTTCGACGCCATTACGTTGCAAAGTTGCGCGATGTACCCAGCCTGAGGTTTTGCCCAGGCCTGCACCTACCTTGCTAGCTTTGCGCTGTAGCAGATAAATCTGGCGGTACGGATGTGCCGGTTCTGGTGCGATCAGTCCGCCATTGCTTTGTGCTTGCGGATCGACACCCCATTCGGCGAACCAGTGTGGTAGAGAGACAGGTAAGGCGACGGCGGGGTCGTGCAATAAGTATTCGCCAACGTCAAAGCCGATACCGCCTGCGCCGATGATAGCAACGCGTTTACCTACGGGTTTTTTGTGGATGAGGACGTCGATGTAGGACAGGACCTTGGGATGATTGACGCCGTCGAGTGTTGGCGTGCGCGGTATGATGCCAGTGGCGACGATGATGTCGTCGAAACCTTGTGTCAGTAATTGTTCACGGCTGACGCGCTGATTCAACTGGAGCTTGACGCCAGTCGAGGCGATTTTTTTACCGAAGTAGCGCAGTGTTTCAGCGAATTCCTCTTTACCTGGGATTTGCATGGCGATTTTAAATTGACCGCCGATGCTGTCGCTGCTATCGAACAGGGTCACGTCGTGTCCGCATTCGGCGGCAACGGTGGCGGCAGACAAGCCTGCAGGGCCCGCACCGATGACGGCAACGCGTTTGCGTTTCGTCGTTTTGATGTAGCGTAATTCAGTCTCGTGTCCGGCGCGTGGATTGACCAGGCAGGAGGCGCGTTTATTCGAGAAGGTGTGATCGAGGCAAGCCTGATTGCAGGCGATGCAGGTGTTGATCTCATCGGCGCGGCCAGCAGCGGCTTTATTGACGAATTCCGGGTCGGCCAAAAACGGTCGTGCCATGGAGACCATGTCGGCATCGCCACGCGCAATGATGGCTTCGCCCTGATCTGGCATATTGATGCGGTTAGATGCGACGACCGGAATCGATACGGCTTTTTTCAAGCGGCCTGCAACGCTGGCAAATGCGGCGCGAGGCACCGACGTGACAATCGTTGGTACGCGTGCTTCGTGCCAGCCGATGCCGGTATTGAGGATCGTGACACCGGCTTGCTCCAGCGCTTGTGCGACTTCGACCACTTCTTGCCAGCTATTGCCACCCTCGACCAGATCAAGAATCGAGTGGCGGTACATGATGATGAAATTGCTGCCAACAGCAGCGCGTACCCGACGCACGATCTCGACCGGCAAACGCATACGGTTTTCAATGCTGCCACCCCAGCGATCCTTGCGCAGATTAGTACGTGTGCATAGAAATTGATTGAGCAGATAGCCTTCGCTGCCCATGATTTCTACGCCGTCATAGCCGGATTTTTGGGCCAGCCGGGCGCAGCGCACATACGAGCGTATGGTGCTTTCTATGCCGCTTTCGGTCAGTGCTTTGGGCTGAAACATCGAAATGGGTGATTTCTTTGCCGAAGCTGATACCACGAAAGGCTGATAACCATAGCGACCTGAATGCAAGATTTGCATCACGATCTTGCCGCCTTCTTCATGCACGGCGCGGGTGACTTTTTTGTGGTTCCAGATATCGCCCAGGCTATTCATCGTGCCGCCAAAGGGCAGCAGCCAGCCGCGCCGGTTGGGCGAAATACCGCCGGTGACAATCAGGCCAGCACCACCGCGCGCTCTTTCACGAAAATATTCAGCGAGTTTAGGATAATTATAAAATCGGTCCTCCAGTCCTGTATGCATTGATCCCATGATGGTGCGGTTGCGCAGAGTGGTGAAGCCGAGATCCAGCGGGGCGAGTAGCTTGGGGTAGTGTTGGTTTGGCATCATATCGCTCAGAGTGGTTGTGTGGGGCAAGAATACACAAGAGCGGCTGACTGTGGATAGCTTGTGGATAGGTTGCGCACTCTAATACGACAGTCGCTGCCGAATTGATGTCTGTTTTATCGCCTTATTTCTCTCTTGTTGCCAGAGATTTTCATATACTCCCCTATTATTTGAACAAAATAGGCCTTTATCCGCAACGCTTATAAGGGTATTTAAAAAATACTCTCCTTGAGTATATATTTTGATAAATAGTTGATGCCTTATTGCAGCGGTTGATACCGTGCGGCCTGAGTCTTCACCGTTTGCGTCGCGTACAGAAATAAAAAAACGCCACGAGGGTGGCGTTTTTCTGTGTGCATCGCAGCAGAGCTGTTTATCTGGTCAATTGGTCGCCAGACAAGCCTGCATCGGCCGGCAGATTTACTCTGTTGTGCTGGCAGATTTTGCTTTAGGTGCAGTTGCTGTTTCAGTTTTTGGTTCTGTTGTTGTTTTAGCTACAACCGTTTTTGGTGTTGCAAACCAAGCGAATTCTTCACCGCCGATTTGTTCGCCAGCAGCACGTGCCTGCGCCAGTTCAGCAACGACTTCAGCACGGGTTTTGGTTGATGTTGGTGTAGTGTCAGCAGCAAAAGCGGCGCCAGTTGTCAAAGCGATCAGGCTAGCAGCAGCAAAAATTTGTTTAGCGTTCATGGTCATTCTCCAGAAAATGAATAATAAAGGGCGGTTTGGCCGGCGTCCGCATCAGGTATTCAATTTGCATGAGAAGTGAGATGCCATCACTTCCGATGCCAACTGCAATACGCCCTCGGATTCGGCATCGATGGGCTGTTTATGTTGCACTGCACACCGATGAACGCAGTGTAGGCTTTTCGGATTGAACAAAAAAGGTGGTAATCAGGAATATACTATTGCTGAATATGGAATAATAAAGGGCTTGAAATATGGACAGACTGCAATCCATGCGGATCTTTTCTAAGGTCGTCGAGCAAGGGAGCTTCGCCAGAGCGGCGATTGCGATGGAAATGTCGAATGCCGTGGTGACCCGCTACATGGCGGATCTGGAGACACATCTGGGTACGCGGCTGCTGAACCGGACGACCCGCAAGCTGTCTCTGACCGAGACGGGACAGATTTATCTGGAGCGTGTGCGGCAAATTCTGGCCGACATTGACGATGCCGATGCCGTTGCCTCGTATTCTGCAAAAAAGCCTAGCGGTACTTTGCGCATCTATTCGCACCCGAGTTTTGGCCGAAGCCAGCTAGCGCCGCTTATTCCCAAATTTGCCAAAGAATTTCCCGACATCATTCTCGACGTGCGTGTTACCGATAGAAATATCGATCTGGTCGAGGAGGGGATTGATGTAGGATTTTTTCTCGATCTGCAAAAAATCGACAGCAGCATGATCGCCCGCAAACTAGTGACGTCCGAAGTGCTGCTATGTGCCTCACCGGATTACATTAAAAAATATGGCGCACCTAAAAATGCCGAAGATGTCTCGAACCATAAATGCCTGAATTTTGGTTATGATTTTATGCGCGATAACTGGGCAATCCAGGGCGTTCGTGGTCAGCCAGCCTCGCCCAAGCATATCCCGATTCATAGCTGCGTCATCTCCAATAACGCGGATATTCTCAGAGAGTGTGCAATTGCAGGCATGGGTTTGGTATTGCGCCCGTCAGTCATGCTTGGCGACGATCTCAGCAGCGGGCGTCTGGTGCGCTTATTTCCGGAGTATCTTTTGGGCGAAGTTGCGATTTCCATGGTTTACCCAAGCCGCCGTTTGCTGTCGGCCAAAGTAAGAAATTTCGTGAACTTTATTTCTGCAAATTATCCGCATCCCGATGTGGATGCTTGGCTGGCTAAAGCGTCGGCATGACTAAAAACGACACCGGTGTATCAGTTTGAGTGCCGCCCCCGGCGTGTCTTCTTTGAAGATGCACAAATTATTTATTTCAATCGGCGCAGCGATATTGAAATGATGTTCGGCAGCATTCTGCAAGCGCTCAACGGTCTCCGCCTCTGTCTGTGCAAGGGAGTCGCTCAACGTCATGTGAAAGCGATAGGCTTCTTCAGTGTAAGGATAGCCCCAGCGTAGCAACAACTCTTCATGCCGATGACTTAAGCGCGATTGCCGGCGACGCTGTAATTCAGCATCCGTCATCGCCGCGCGCAGTGGATCAACGTGTACGACGCAGGCTTGCGCCAGCGCAGCGATATCATCCTGTTGTTCGTCCACCTGAATCGCTAAAAAATCTCCCAGCATATGTAGACGAGGATGCGCAACGGTGATCGCGCCAGCATGCTTGCATAATAGCGCGAGCTGAGCGAACAGATCCTTTTCGCTTGCTCCGGCAGCGAGCCGGAATGGCGCTTTCATCGTAGCGTGAAATCCATACCGCCGTGCGCTGGCAGTGAGTTCACTGAGTCGATGAGGAGGAATCTGATTTATTTCCGGCTGCGCGAGTGTAGTGCCTGTTTCCACATCCCGGCCCAGCCAGGAATTGCCGGCCCTGAACCAGGGCGACTGTTGTTCAGGGCTGAAATACACAGCATAACGGGAAGTTAATTCGGTAGTCATTGGCGCATGCTATGCTTTTGAGCAAAATATTTATATACAAATAGGACTGACGCAATATGCTCCCAGCTTAGCGCTGACATGTTGCCGGAATGGTTTTGTTTCAGCCCCATAGAATTAATCTGAGAACAAACCTGAGCTTGCATTCGGCGGCAAGGCTGGCTTTAGCTTTTTACAAGCTGATCTGTACCCGCGTAAATCGATGACCAGAACAATATGATACACACCATACGCAACGCCAGGATCGTTACTGTCAACGATGAATTTTTAGGTCAGATGTCCTACGAGGATGGCTATATCCATGACGTCGCCTCAGATCATCAGGGGCTGACGGGCACTGACTGGGGCGGCGATTATCTCTTACCCGGTCTGGTAGAGATTCATACTGATAACCTCGAAAAACATCTGATGCCGCGACCCAAAGTCAGCTGGCCGATTTTGCCTGCAATCGCTGCACATGACGCGCAGATCGCGGCGTCCGGCATCACGACTGTGCTCGATGCGATCGCTGTCGGTGATATTGATACTGACAGTATGCGGATGAAAACACTGCATGCCAGTATCGCCGGACTACGCACCGCTGCCGACGCAGGCATGTTACGTGCGGATCATTTTTTACATTTACGACTGGAATTGGCTGAGCCTGATTTGATTTCCCTGTTCAGTCCATTTTTAAAAGATGATCGTCTAAAGCTGGTGTCATTGATGGACCATACGCCAGGTCAGCGCCAGTGGACAGATATGCATCATTACCGTGTCTACGTCACAGGTAAGCGTGGCTGGAGTAATGAAAAGGTCGACGGTATGCTCGATCATTTACTAGAGCGGCAACAAACAAACGCAGCGACAAACCGGCGCGAGGTCGTACGCCTCTGCCGCGAGTCCACGCATCCCATACCTCTGGCAACGCATGACGACACCACGATAGAGCACGTCACCGAGGGTATCGAAGAAGGCGTCACCATGTCGGAATTCCCCACCACCATGGATGCCGCCAGAGCAGCACATCAGTACAAACTAAAAATCATCATGGGCGCACCCAACGTCGTCCGTGGTGGCTCGCATTCAGGCAACGTATCCGCTTTAGAGCTGGCCAAGCACGGTTTACTCGATGTTTTATCGTCAGATTACGTCCCCGCCAGCCTGCTACACGCCGCATTTCTACTGCAAAGCCAAGGATTTTCGTTATCAAGAGCCATTGCCACAGTAGCAAGTAATCCAGCGACCTTATTGGGCTTACGTGATCGTGGTGATATTGCAAACGGTTTAAGAGCCGATTTTATCCGTGTGAGATTGATTGAGAACTTCCCGGTGATTTTGGGCGTGTGGAGGGCTGGGCGGCAGATTGCTTGAGTGCATTATTGATGAAAAAGAGGTTTCAGTTTTTCACCGGGCGGCACATTAAATTGTAACGATTGAGTATTAATAATTGCACCAATTTTGTGCAAAAAATATGAATTTTCTATTTCCTCATGCCTATTTTAATCAATCAATTGGACTATTGAGCATGAAGAGAAATTTCTTTTTGTAAAGGCATTTAATCTGATGAAAATGAATATTTTGCATTCGCTCGTCTGGTGAAATTAAATTCAATTTATCCATAGAAATAAAAATTTAGTTTTGTTTATATCCATTAAATTTGTATGTAAGTTAATTTTTTTGCATTGCACAAAAAGAATGCAGATGCTTTAAATCAGGCAATATTTGACTTTTTATCTTGTTGTTTTTTGGTTGTATGGAAATCAAGCGTACATTGACAGTCATATTGAGGAAATGGTTCCATGCTGTATCAAGTTTTTTTGATACACAAATTTTCATGTGTTGTAAAAAACCTTGGGACCATTTGCAAATCTTTACACAACAAAGAATCTGCGTTTGATAGATCAATCTCCACACCTTTTCAGGGAGTTAAGCAATGACAAAAGAAAAAATTCTGTCTCGATCAGTCAGAATGATATTCGCGAGCGGCGTAGCAGCAGGTATGGGCTTTGCGGCTCAGCCAGCATTCTCACAAGAGGCAGCCCCACAACGCGTTGAAATTACTGGTTCATCAATTAAACGTATCGCTGTCGAAGGTGCTTTGCCAGTTCAAACACTTTCAAAAGCGCAAATTGAACAAAGCGGCGCAACGACAGTTGCTGACTTAGTTGCCTCATTGCCTTCTATGCAAGGTTTTGTAACGGCGTCAACATCGATTAACGGTGGTGGTGGTGGTGTGCAAACGGCCTCTATCCATGCGATCGGTACTAGCTACACACTCGTGCTGTTGAACGGTCATCGGATTGCCCCTTACAGCACAGGTTCAGCAGTTAATCTGGCAAGTATTCCGCTGTCAGCTGTTGAGCGCGTTGAGATCCTGACTGACGGCGCATCCGCTTTGTACGGATCAGATGCTATTGCCGGTGTTGTCAACTTCATTCTGAAGAAAAATCAACAAGATTTGAACTTGGAAGTTACTTACAGCACACCTGAGACCTCAGCTAAAGGAGCAACATCCAATGTTGCAATTTCTAAAGGCTTTGGCGATCTGGAAAAAGACGGTTACAACGTTTTACTGGCATACAGCCATGATGAACAAACTGAGTTAGATGCGAGCGATCGCGCGTTTAGTGCGAATGGCGGCGTTCAACAATTCATGAACAACGGTCAGCAATACTCGTTGTATCAAACTAGTAGTAATTCGATTCCAGCCAACGTTACGGTAAAAGGTTCTGGTTTTTCGAAATCGTTTAACCCCGCATTCGTTACGACTGGCGCATGTCCAGCACCAAATACATTCAACGTCGGTAACTCCTGTCGTTATAACTTTGCTAGCACCGTTGAAGCTTTGCCTCAGCTGAAGCGTGATGGTTTCTTGGGTTTATTGAATTACAAAATAAACGATAGCACCAGTTTTTATGCAGAAGCTTTGTACTCCAAGTTCACAAGTACAGCACGCTTTGCTCCACCAGCACAACCGTTGGGCGTAGACATCAACAGCTCGTTATACAAGAACTTCATCGTTCCAGCGATTGTTAAACTCGGTGTAGATCCTACAAAAGTGACTTCATCAACGATGAACCTTCGTTTAGTTGACGCTGGTGGCCGTACTGATGGATGGGAAACTAGCGCGAAACACGTTGTTCTTGGCTTAGAGGGCAATCTGAAAGGTGTTGACTACAATCTGTCATACACGCATTCAGAAAACAAGTCGGTAGATAATGCAGTCGCAGGTTACACCAGCGGTGATAAATTAGATGCTTTGTTTGCGTCTGGTGCATACAATCCGTTTATCGCGCCGACAGCGGCTACTAAAGCAGCACTTGCTCCAGCAGTGTTGCATCAGGTTTTGGACGAAACTGTTTCGAAGCTTGATGTATTGAGTGCGCGCGGATCGATGGAACTGTTCAAAGCACCAGGTGGTGTTTCTCAATTGGGTTTTGGTGCGGATTTCTCTAAGCAGAACTATGCGGATAGCCCAAGTGCGATTGCTCAAGGCCCCAACAGCCTGCAACCAAACTGGACAGATACGAACGTCGGTGGTGGCACTGGCGCGTTGCCTTTTGACACATCACGCAATAGCTGGGGTGCTTTCGGCGAATTGTTAGTTCCAGTAATCAAAAATCTGGATGTAACAGCTGCTGTTCGTTACGATAGCTATGATGCAGCTAAAAACAGCAAAAACTTTGATACAGCAGGTAATTTGATTGCACCTGCAACACAAGGTAACAAAGCGAGCTCATCCACATATAAATTAGCAGTTGCCTATCGCCCGGTAGATGAAGTGTTATTACGTGGTTCTTACGGTACAGGTTTCAAAGCACCGTCTTTGTCCAATATCACTAGCCCATTGTCTAACGGAGGCTCTTCTAACTTCCATCCTTGCCCAATTACTTCAGGTCCTTTGCTGCCATTGTGTAATGGTACAGCCGAATACGGTCTGTTGACAGGTGGCAATCCATTTACTGGTGATGCTGGCCTGAAACCTGAAAAATCGACACAATCTACGATAGGTTTCCGCGTCGAACCGACGAAGAGCTTGTCTATTGGTTTCGATTTGTGGGATGTTAAGCTGAAAGATCAGATCGCCACTTTGCCTGAAAGTTTGGTATTTGATAATCCTAAAACTTATGCTGGATTGTTCTCTTCTTACTACGATCCTATCCAGAAGCAAAACGTTTTAGTGGCAGCTTTGACTCCTTTCAACATTGCTAGTTCGCACTATCAAGGTATTGACTGGGATCATACATTCACGACAGCGACTTCATTTGGTAAAGTTGCTTTGAACTGGACTGGTACCTACATGCTCAAAGCAGAGCAAGCTGTTCCAGGTTCTGATGTTGAGAAGAGCGTTGGTCGTTTTGATGCGTACAATAATGTGGTATTCCGTGTGATTTCTAAACTTGCAGCGACTTGGAAACCATCCGCGACATACACGCACACATTAACTGCGAATTATCATTCTGGTTACCACGATGCGCCAATTACAGCTGATGATGGTGCTGTTCGTAAAGTCAATGCTGATGGTACATTAGGTGATTACGTGGATTCAGTACGTGATGTTAAGTCTTACACAGTGTTCGACTGGCAGACAAAAGCGAGACTGACCAAAAGCTTCACTTTAACTGGCGGTATCAAGAATCTGTTTAATGTAGACCCACCATTCTCACAACGTATTAACGGCGGTGGTAACCAACTCGGTTACGATGGTCGTTATACAGATCCTTTGGGACGTCAATTCTACTTAGTTGGTAACTATAAGTTCTAATAAGTACTGCTAAAGTACCTACCCGAACAAAAAACGCTCAGAGAAATCTGAGCGTTTTTTTGTTATGGCCTCATTCGCTAAATTTATCCCTGCTTTGTACACATCAATAAAAATTAAGAAAGATGGATAAATAAAATATATTTTTGCACCACATTAAAGCGAAAATATTTTCATTGTGTTTTTGTATTTAATTTTTATATAAATCTAATTAGTTAACGTATAAAAATATACTGACTGATAAAACTTTTTTATAAGCTTTTTTAAAAGTACAAAAATATAATTTTGTTGACGGCGACATCAAGAGAATTTATGCCCAAAAACAATAACTTTTATATATCTAAAGTAATAATTTGTTGTCACGCACAAAAATAAGGCTTTCCTTGGCTGATTAGTTTTAGTTGGAAAACACGGGTGTTGTTTTTTTGTGAATCAGCAAAAAGCCAGTATTGACACCCATACGCCAGAGATGTTTCCATGCGAGATGAGTATTTTTTGACAGAATAATTTACATAAATAAGATTACAAAAACGATCTTATTTACATTGAATTACAAAAGAAACACTGATTCTTAGTGTTGCAAATTGTTTCTGGAAGAGGTATTCGTCAGGAGGGTGTTGGCTTTAGTATAGGTTTGCCCGTCATGCAGTTGCAATAATGATTAGTTTTGTCGGCGCGACGCTGTGCAACGTTTTATTGATTTACATAATTAGGAAATCACATGTCCAAGAAAAATCTTGTGTTTAGAAAAACGCTAGTCGCGCATGCGCTGACTGTCGCTTTTGGAGTAGGTGTATTGTCTGTTGGTGTTGCACCTAATGCAATAGCGCAATCTAATACTGTAGGTACGGTATTTGGTAAAGTTGTTGCTGGTTCTGCGACATCTGTTGTGTTGAAAAACACAGATACAAACTTAACTCGTACTGTCGCAATCGATGCTACTGGTAAATTCCAAGGTACAGCATTACCTGCGGGTCACTACAAAGCTACATTGATGAAGGACTCCACAGTTCTGGCAAATGCCGAACTGGATGTATTCGCTGGTCAAGGTGTTGAGCCAGATTTTGGCGCTGCTGCAAACGCAGGAGTACAGTCTATTGAGGTTTCTGCTCGTCGTAGTCGTATTGACGTATCTAGCGCAACTAACGGCGCCACATTTACCGCCAAAGAACTCGCAAAATTGCCAGTGGCACGTAACGTAGAAGCAATTGTACAGTTGGCACCCAACACAACACGCGGTGATCCTACTTATGCTGCGGGCGCAAGCTTTGCTGGTGGTGGCGCATCTGAAAATGCATATTACATCAACGGTTTCCCTGTTACTAACCCACTGACACAGCTGGGCGCATCTGAACTTCCATTCGGCGCGATTGCGCAAGCTGACGTTTTGGTTGGTGGCTTTGGTGCGGAATTTGGCCGATCAGTTGGCGGTGTGGTCAATATTACAGGTAAGAGCGGTACAAACAACTGGGAAGTTGGTGCAATGGCATCGATTACACCAAACGCATTGCGCGCTACACCGTTAGACTACTACTACCCAGTCATTGGTGCGTCTAATACTAAGACAACTGACGGCACTTTACGTTTCCGCCGTCAAGACAACTCAACAGAGCAGAAGCAAATTGGCGCCTATGTTGGTGGTCCAATTATTAAGGACAAGCTGTTCATGTTCTTGGCTGCGGAAGCTACGACAACGGATTTTTCTGGCGTATTCAACGGTAGAACGTCCACAACAAATGCTGTTAACGGTTGGCAAGAGCAAAAAACTAAGCTGAATCGTTACTATTCCAAATTTGACTGGAATATTACTGACGATCATCGTTTGGAATTAACCGCTCTAGGTGATCTTCCAAAAGTAGATAACAAATATTATTCATACGACTACACTACTCGCGCAGTTGGCTCAAAAGTTAATTCATCTGACCATCAAGAAAATAACGGCGCAAATGGTGGTGAAGTTCAAATCCTGAAATACACAGGCAATTTGACAGATAATCTGACTCTGACGGCCTCATACGGACAAAGCAAAGCGACACATATTTATTTGCCAGCTGGATATAACGCTAGCGTGTTCCAAGTTACAGCAGATGCGAATAACCAAGTTCCGGGGTTGAACTACGCAAGTCCGCAAGGTTTTTCAGGTAATCTGCCATTTTCAGGTTCTACTGACACCGTCAAAGCATTCCGTCTGGATTTAGAATATAAGTTAGGTCAACATACAATTCGTGGTGGCTTGGATAATAATTCCATGACTTCATTGAATGCTGGTGATGCAGCGGCCGGTGGTGGTAACTGGACTTATTTAAAGTCCACAACACCAAATCTGCCAACATCCGTTGCAGGTGGAACAGTGCCAGCGTTGACACCATATGGTGGCTTGGCCGCTCAAGGTTACTACGTTGAAAAAATCTTAAGCTCTACTGTGTCGAATGCATATGCAGATCAAGCAGCACAGTACATCGAAGACCGTTATCAAATCACAAAAAATGTCTTGTTGACTTTGGGTCTGCGTAATGAACAGTTCTCCAACTCGAATCAAGATAAAGTGAAGTATATCGAAATGAAAAACCAGTTAGCACCGCGTTTCAGTGCTGCTTGGGACGTCAATGGCGATTCTTCTATGAAAGTATTTGGTAGCGCAGGTCGTTACGCTGTTCAAATGCCTACAGTTGTTGCTTTGCGTGGTGCAAATGGTTCCCTGAATACGAACCAATACTTTGCCTACACCGGTACAGATGCAAACGGTACGCCAACTGGTTTGACACAATTGACTAATGTTTTGTCTGCAAACAATGAACTTGGACAAGCTAAAGATCCTAAGACAATTACGGCGACTGGCTTGAAACCAAGTTTCCAGGACGAGATTACATTGGGTTTCGAAAAGGCTTACTCAGCTAATTTGAACTTTGGTGCAAAAGTTACATATCGTACATTGCGTTCAACAATTGATGACTTCTGTGATCAACGTCCGTTTGATAAATGGGCTGCTCGCAACAACGTCGATACATCAAATTGGAATGGCTTCGGTTGTGCATCATTTAATCCTGGTGAGGCTAACGACTTCTTAGTCGATTTTAACGATGCAAACCCAGCAACTGCACGTAAATCATACACCAAGGTCCATTTGTCGGCTGAGGACTTGGGCTTTGAAAAAGCGGAACGTAAATACAAAGCCTTGGATTTGTTTGCCGAACATCCATATCGTAACGGTTGGTATGGTAAGGTCAACTATACGTGGTCACGCAGTACTGGTAACACCGAAGGTCAAACTTTGTCTGATACAAATACTGGACAAGCTGACGTCGCCGCAACGCAGACATGGGATTACCGTGAGTTAATGTTGTACGCAAACGGTTTGTTGCCTAATGATCGTACTCATCAAGTCAAAGCATACGGTTTCTATGACTTAACGCCAGAATGGACAGTCGGCGGTAACTTGTTGTTAGCAGCTGGTCGTCCTCGTTCATGCTTGGGTACTAATCCTACACCAGCAGACTCTCCAAACTACACATCCGCATCACACTACTGCTTCGGTGTAACTGGTGCACAAAACGTTGCTACTCCACGTGGTACCGTTGGTAATTTGGAATGGGATCGTCGTCTGGATATGAACATTGTCTACAAGCCAGCGTTTGTCAAAGGTCTGTCTTTGAAGCTTGACGTATTCAACGTATTTGATGCGCAAACGGTGCAGAAAGTGGTTGAACGTTACAACACTGCAAACGTACGTTATGCAATCTACGAAGGTGTATTGAGCTATTCCGCACCACGTAGCGCAAAACTGACAGCTGAATACAACTACAAGTTCTAATCCTATAGAATTATGTTAGTTGAGCACATCACATTCTTTATATGATGTGCCAGTTAGAAACTTAAAAGCCCCGGACTTCCGGGGCTTTTTTTATAAATATTGGTTTTTCTACGCTTTACAATGTCCGGGTATTATGTGGAGTACGCCGGAGAATCACTTTATTAAGTTGGTAAAAACATTTAAGTTCGTCGTTACTGTATTCACGTTTCTTCTGTATATCGTCGCCGTAATTTACGGCTTTTAGTCACCCGAACTCGAACAACGCACCAAACCTACGCCGTTAATGCAAAACCAAATTAACACCACTTACTTTCGCACATGCACTTGCTTACCAGCCGCATAGGTGCTGACTACCTGGCGGTCATCGCCTAAAAGTGCCAGTGCGAATAACAGCTCTTCCAGTGAATTGCATTGTGAGATGCGACGGGCCATTAGTGGTGTTGCCTGCGGATCGAGTATGATGAAATCAGCTTCCGTATTCGCCGTAAAATTACCAATGGATCCGTCCAGCTGCATGCTGCGTGCGGCGCCTAGTGTCGCCAGATAAAACATCCTTGTAGCGGATAAGTGGTGTCCTCCCATGCGAGCAACTTTATAAGTTTCGTTCATGGTTTGCAGCATGGAGAATGAGGTGCCTCCCCCAACATCCGTTGCTAATGACAAGAGAATTTTTTCTTGCTCTGCAGCTTTAAAGTCAAACAATCCGCTACCCAGAAACAGGTTTGATGTCGGACACAGCGCCACTGCGGAGCGGGTGGCGAACATGCGTGCCCGGTCTTCGTTATCGAGCCAGATGCAATGGCCGTACATCGCACGTTCTCGCATTAAGCCATAGCGATCATAGATGTCGAGGTAGCTACGCGCCTGCGGAAACAGACTTTTCGCCCAAGCACATTCGTCGCGGTTTTCTGCGACATGAGTTTGTATGAACGTGTCCGGATAGGTGCAGGCTAACTCACCGGCAAGTTGCATCTGTGCTTCACTGGAAGTCGGTGCGAAACGCGGTGTGATCGCATATAGTTGGCGACCTTTGTTATGCCATTTTTGGATCAGCGCTTCGCTATCGCGTATGCCGCCTTCTGCTGTATCGCGTAAAAACTCCGGACAATTCCTGTCCATCAATACTTTACCTGCAATCATCCGCAAATTGCGTGATGAGCTTGCTTCAAAAAAAGCATCGACAGATTCAGGATGTACGGTGCAATACACCATTGCCGTCGTAGTGCCGCAACGTAGCAACTCGTTGAGAAAAAATTCTGCTACTTCACCGGCGTGATGACGGTCCTGAAATCGCCGTTCAGCCGGAAACGTATATTGCTCCAGCCAAGGCAACAGTCCGGGTGCAGGCGATCCTATGATGTCGGTTTGAGGATAATGAATATGACTGTCGATGAAGCCGGGCATGATGATCTTGCCGGGAAAATGTTGCACTACGACGTCATCATTCAAGGTCGTTTTTAGGGTTGCGTAATCACCGGCGGCCTGGATCCGTCCGTCACAAATGATCAGCAATCCGTCTTCACACCATTGCGTCGCCTGATCACTCATCAGGGGATCATCAATAAAATGTAGCAGACTGGCGCGATAGGCTTGCGTCTTTGTAGGTAACTGAGAATGCATAATGTGTACTTTGAACCCGCACTGTTCATGCGCCTTTCAGCTCAAAACAGTCTTGAGAGGCGCATGAAACCTGCGGGATTGATATGGAAATTTCTAAAAATACTACGTGAACGCATCGTATTATTGCGTGCCGATAATAAACTTTCAGATACGGACAGGAAAAATTCTAAACAATATAAAGTTATCTTATGCTTTTCCTTCGTCGCGAATGTCCAGGTGCCGCTCGCAACGGCGGGCGTGAAGGACAACGGAATTACACACGAATAGCATTGATCGCCTTTAGTATCGCCTCGCCAGTTGCCGGCGCCTGTAAAGGCGGATTACGTCGATGACCGGCTACACTGGCGATCGCATCACGGATCGCAAAAAACACGGAAAAGGGCAGCAGCAAGGGCGGCTCTCCCGTTGCTTTTGAGCGATGGATACTGTCTGCAATATTGTGCTTGCCGAATAACTTCACACGAAAATCCTCAGGACAGTCCGAGATCGCCGGAATCTTATATGTTGAAGGCGCATGCGTAGTTAGTTTACCTTGGGCATCCCAGCATAATTCCTCTGTCGTTAACCAGCCCATGCCCTGAATAAAAGCACCTTCGACCTGACCAAGATCAATTGCAGGATTCAGCGAGTTTCCTGCGTCGTAGAGCAGATCTGCACGCAGTAATTTCCATTCGCCAGTCAGCGTATCAACGATGACCTCGGATACTGCAGCACCGTAGGCATAATACGAAAAAGGATTGCCCGTCATGGTCTTGCTATCCCAATGCAAATGCGGCGTCGCGTAGAAACCGTCTGACCATAACTGAACACGGGCGAGATACGCTTTTTGTACCAGTTCGGCAAAGCTGAGCTGGTCGCTTCCAGCTAACACCTGTCCGGAAAAAAACTGCACGTCTTCTGCATTGCCACCGAAGAGACTTGAGGCGAAGACAGCCAGTCTGTCCCGGATCTGGCGAGCTGCGTGCTGCGCGGCCTTGCCGTTCAGATCGGCACCTGTCGATGCTGCCGTGGCAGAGGTATTGGCAATTTTACTGGTATCGGTCGCTGTCATTTTTACCTGAGCCAGCGGAATACCGAGTTCATGCGCCACTACCTGTGCGACCTTGGTATGCAGGCCTTGTCCCATTTCGGTGCCACCGTGATTGACCAAGACTGAGCCATCGGTGTACACATGAACCAAAGCGCCAGCCTGATTCAGATGGGTGACATTAAAAGCGATACCAAATTTATGCGGTGTCAGCGCCAGTCCTTTTTTAAGGATCGGGCTGTCCTGATTAAACACCTCAATAGCGGCTCGCCGTTCTTGATAAGCGCTGTTTTGCTCTAGCTCGGCGACGATTTCATGAATCACGTTATCAACGACTTTTTGACCGTAATGCGTCGTGTTGCGACCTTCATTGTCGTTGCGGCCATAAAAATTAAGCTTGCGAATACTTAAGGCATCTTTGCCGAGATTACGTGCAATGTCATCGATCACGTATTCCACCGCGATTGCACCTTGCGGGCCGCCAAATCCGCGAAAAGCCGTGTTCGACTGCGTGTTTGTTTTACCGCAGAGCGCCTTGATTTCGACATCCGATAAATAATACGCATTATCGAAATGGCAGACGGCACGCGTAGCCACCGGCCCTGATAAATCCGCAGAAAACCCAGCGCGCAACACCATTTCGATTCTTGCTGCCAAGATCAAGCCTTGGTCGTCGTAGCCGATCTCGTACTCATAATAAAACTCATGACGTTTGCCTGTCACCATCATGTCGTCGTCACGATCAGCGCGCAATTTGACAGGCACTTGCAAGTGCATTGCACAGAGCGCTGCACTGGCTGCCCACAAGGCGGATTGCGATTCTTTGCCGCCAAAACCACCACCCATGCGCCGACATTCGACTTGTACCTGATGCGAAGGAATCGCTAGCGCATGTGCCACTACGTGTTGCATTTCGCTCGGATGCTGAGTTGAGCAACAGACTTGCATTGCCTTTGCTTCTTTTGGCAAGGCATAGGCGATTTGCCCTTCGAGATAAAACTGCTCTTGACCGCCAACTTGCAACTGACCTTGTAAGCGATGCGGAGCGCTGTGCATCGCTTGCTGCGCATTCCCTCTTTGCAGAGACATCGGGGGCAGTACAAATGACTGTACGGCACGTGCATCCTGTGGCGTCAGAACCGCGGGTAAGTCTTCATAGACCATCACGGCCTTACGTGCTGCGCGCCTCGCCAGATCATGCGTGCTGGCGACAACAACGAAGATCGGCTGTCCCACATAGGCAACGATGCCGTCTGCCAGAATCGGATCGTCATGCAAGATTGGTCCGCAATCGTTCGTACCGGGAAAATCGCTGGCAGTAAATACCGCCACTACGCCCTCAGCCGATTTTACCGGCGTCAGATCGAGGGTAATTATTTTTGCATGTGCTCTTTGTGATAAGCCCAGTGCCGCATGCAATGTTCCGCGCACTTCAGGAATGTCGTCGGTATATGTCGCCGTACCGCAAACATGCAGGATTGCAGATTCATGCGGATGTGCTTGGCCCACTTCTTTCCATTTTGTTGCCAGTGTTGATGTATTCATGTCTGTGAGTGAGTTCATCGATCGACTCCTTCACGGGCGAGATCCGGTGCGGCAAATACATCGAGGGCGGTTTTTGGCAGTGGTGCGTGAGGACGAGTTTCTAGCCAAAATCTGTGTAAGAGATTTTGTGCTGTCGTCATCCGGTATTCGCTAGAGGCGCGCATATCGGACAGCGGTGCGTAATCTTGTGCCAGTGCGGTCATTGCCTTGAGCAGATTTGCTTCATCCCAGAGGTGATTCTCCAGACAGGCTTCTGCCGCAAGGGCTCGTTTCGGTGTTGCCGCCATGCCGCCAAACGCGATGCGTACATTGCTTAAGCGTCCATCTTGCAATTGGGCGGAGAATGCGGCGCACACTGCGGAAATATCCTGGTCAAAACGCTTGGCGAGTTTATATGTGCGGAAAATTTGCTGAGCTGATGGTAAAGGCAATTCGACCGTCGTCACAATCTCATCCGCACGTAAATCTTTCTTTTGGTAGCCAAGATAAAAGTCTTCTAAAGGCAGGCGGCGCTGTCCGGATAAATTGCTTAAGACGATCCGGGCACCAAGAACAATGAGCCAGGGCATGGAGTCACCGATCGGCGATCCGTTGGCAACATTCCCGCCTAATGTTCCGATATGACGGATAGGCAAGGAGGCAAAGCGTTGCCACAGATCGTTTAGCTCAGGATAGTAATTTGTTGCTGCCTGATAGGCCTCGTCAAGCGGGACCGTGGCACCGATACTCAATACATTGTCTTCAACAGATACCAGCTGCAGTTCCGCGACTTCGCCCAGATAAATAATGTCATTCAGATCGCGTAATTGCTTGGTCACCCACAAGCCCACATCGGTCGCGCCCGCCAGCAGCACAGCATCAGGTCTGGTTGCACGTAAGGCGAGCAGGCTTGTCAGCGTCTGCGGTGCATCAAAGCGCTGATCTCGGTGTTGGTATGACAAAGCCTGTTCTCTTTGCAGTCCGCGTAGGGTCTGGCTCAAGGCATCACGGTCAAAGTCTTGTTTTGGCAGCTTAGCCATTTGACGAGCGGCATCGATGATAGGGCGGTAGCCTGTGCAGCGACATAAATTTCCGCTTAAGGCGATATCGATTTTTTTACGATCCAGCGGCATTGTCCTGATATCACTATTTGTTGTGGTATCTGTCGTTCCGGTGCCCACTTCTCTTAAATACAAATCCCACAGAGACATCACAAAGCCGGGCGTACAAAAACCACATTGCGATCCGTGGCAATCTACCATCGCTTGCTGAACCGGATGCAGCGATCCGGTGCTACTTAAATCTTCAACGGTAAAAATAGCTTTGCCATCCAGCGTCGGTAAGAACTGCAGACATGCGTTCACCGATTTCATCTGTAATCGGTCTTGTTTTAATTCACCGATAACGACCGTACAAGCACCGCAATCGCCCTCCGCACAACCTTCTTTGGTGCCTGTGCAATGAAGATCTTCTCGTAAATATTGCAACAAAGTTTGTGTGGGTGCTGTATCACTAACCAGATGTTTTTTGCCGCGAAAATAGAATTGAATTGGGTCCGGCATGCTTACTCCAGCAGTATTTTTTTAGAGTGTTGCTTCGCTGCGAAAATTGGCACAGAATTGCCAAAAAATCTCAGCGCCATTTTGACATGTAAGAGATTATCACTCATGCATTACCTTGCCATATCAGAACGATGATGCACGGTATCAATTGATCTGCATTAGGCCATTGAAAGCAAACAAAATTTTGCAACATCGCTTTATCGAACACGATAGTTCTATTGCTTGGTTTTATAGCAAATCTTTCTGCCAAACGACGCATCTCAAAGCCGTCTTTTTGTCCGTAACTAAAAGTAAATATTTTTTGATTTCACTAATGAATAAAATGATTTTCTCCTGTATTTGAACTACAGAAAATAACTTGCCATACGGAAAAATAGCGTATATTTCTTTACTTCGGATGCGCGATTTACCCATGTGGAGCGTTTTATGCTTACACTAGAGAACAATCATTTGTTTGTTTCAAAAAGTCGCAAAAGCATCACTGGTCGCACTGTATCGCCACTCAATGATTCAATGAAAAAACGTCGTACCCGTTAAGTCAATAAACGGGTAAGCGAAATCGATATTGAATACCTGATGTGGATTTTATTCCTTACTTCACTAAGACTGAATTATGAACTTTGCAAAAATGAAGGTAGGCAAGCGTTTGGGATTGGGTTTCGCTTTAGTGTTAACCCTGCTGATCGTCGTGACTGCACTTGGCATCAGAGGCATGTCACAAATCGAAGACCGGCTGGAGCGCATCGTCAACGTCAATAACGTTGAAACGCGTCTGGTGATTGAGATGCGTGCGATTGTCTATGACCGTATGGTATCGCTGCGTAATCTGACGTTGCTAAATGACGCAGGCGATATGGAGCCAGAGCTGGCCAAGATCAAAGAACAGTCAAAAAAATACACAGAAGCCGAGGCGAAATTAGCATCGATGTTTGCGTCAGAGACGGCGACTTCTGCGGAAGAAAAAGCCTTACTCGCAAAGCTGAAAGAACAAGAAAATGCCTCAGCACCGTTGCCTGCCAAAGCACAGGAATTAGGTCTGGCGAATAATCCTGAGGTCGCAACGATCACCCTGATCAAAAAAATCCGTCCCGTGCAAAAGAAATGGTTAGATGCGCTGGATGAAATGGTGACCTTGAAAGATAAAGTTAATGAGCAAAGTTCAGAGGACGCGAGATCAGCCTTTGGTACAGCGCGTAATCTGATGCTGGTCCTCGGCGGCTTAGCTTTGCTGGCCGGTATTTTTGCTGGTGTTGTGATTACCCGCAGTTTGCTGAAACAGCTCGGTGGGGAA
Source organism: Undibacterium sp. Rencai35W (assembly GCF_049340185.1). Classification (NCBI taxonomy): domain Bacteria; kingdom Pseudomonadati; phylum Pseudomonadota; class Betaproteobacteria; order Burkholderiales; family Oxalobacteraceae; genus Undibacterium; species Undibacterium sp. Rencai35W. Next base: position 342,070 of record NZ_JBMPPC010000004.1, on the reverse strand, counting down.
CCTGACTACGCTGCACACATTGCAAATCGTATTGCGGCAGGTGATCTGGCAGTGTCAATTGATAGCAATTCAGGTGATGACAGTAGTCTGATCGCGCAGATGAAAACTATGCGCGACAGCCTGGTCAATATCGTTGGTCAGGTCCGTCAGGGTACCGATACGATCGCGACAGCATCCAGCGAAATTGCCAGCGGTAATCTGGATCTGTCTTCCCGTACGGAACAGCAAGCCAGTTCACTGGAAAAAACAACGTCATCAATGAAAGAACTGACGACCACTGTGAAGCAGAACGCAGACAATGCGCGCGAAGCGAATCAGTTAGCCGCTTCTGCGTCCGAAGTTGCTCGTCAGGGTGGTGTTGTGGTTGCGCAGGTCGTCGATACCATGAGTGCAATTAACGAATCCTCCAAAAAGATCGTCGATATCATTAGTGTGATTGACGGTATCGCATTCCAGACAAATATTCTTGCATTAAATGCGGCAGTTGAAGCAGCGCGTGCCGGTGAGCAGGGTCGTGGTTTTGCGGTGGTGGCTGCAGAAGTCCGTAATCTGGCGCAGCGTAGTGCTGCAGCTGCAAAAGAAATTAAAACCCTGATCGGCACCTCGGTAGAAAAAGTCGACATCGGTACCAAACTGGTAGGTCAGGCAGGCGTGACAATTGATCAGGTGGTCTCTAGCGTGAAGCATGTCACAGACATCATTGCCGAAATCAGTGCCGCCAGCCAGGAACAGAGCGTCGGTATTGAACACGTCAACCATGCCATTATTGAAATGGATGGTATGACGCAGCAAAATGCCGCTTTGGTAGAGGAAGCCGCAGCAGCAGCACAAAGCTTGCAGGATCAGGCGGCAGAACTGGCAAAAGTAGTCAGTATTTTTAAACTCAATGCCGCTGAGCATGCGATGGAGAAAGCACCTGCACCAGTGCGTCGTGTTGAAGCTGCCGCATCTGTTAAGCCTAAGCCAAAAGCATCGACTATTAAATCTTTACCTGCTGCCAGAGCAAGCGTCAAAAAAGCTCCGTCAGCATCACCCAAAGCAAGCGCATCCAGTGCTGCTAGTGCCGGTAGCCGTCACAGCGCCCCAAGTGCTGACGAGTGGGAAGAGTTCTAAAACACAAACTGGCAATGCTTTGCTTGCCAGTTTGTGTTTAGCGTAGTTTGTGGCACAATTTTGATCTCAATTTGAAAAAGAAGAGTTAACTTATGAAAGCATGTTTATCTTCCATCGCCAGTGCATTTTTGCTCGCGGCGGCTGCCAGTTCTGCGTTGGCAGCAGAGGTTGCACCTGTGATTGATAATAAGTCCTGCGACCCTCCTAAGTATCCGAAGGCGGCGTTGATGAATGAAGAAACCGGTACGGTGTCTCTGGGTTTCCTGGTTGCTACCGACGGCAAAGTGTCCGAGTCTAAAGTTGAAAAATCGAGTGGTTCCAAGAGTCTTGATAAAGCTGCGCTGACCGCATTAAGCTTGTGCAAATTCAAGCCAGGAACCAAGGACGGTAAGGCGGAACAGCTCTGGACTAAAGTGGATTTTGTCTGGAAACTTGAGTAAGTATTCTGAGTATATTTTGATGTTAAAAAAGGAGCCACCGGCTCCTTTTTTTATACACACGATCTACCGGCATGTCTTTGTTGATATTCGTGAGTCAGCTCAATAGAGGGTAACTGCCCTGGCAGTTACCTGATTTATTTTGCATTCGTATCTGCTTTTAAACCGCGGCGTAGCAATAAAGGTTCGATCTGTGCATCACGGCCACGGAAGTTGCGGAACGATTCCATTGCATCCACGCTGCCACCGCGCGACAGCAGTTGCTGGCGGAACCAGTCGCCGTTTTTGCGACTTAGCCCTCCGTTTTCTTTAAACCAGTCTACCGTGTCGGCATCGAGCACTTCACTCCATAGATACGCGTAATAGCCTGCCGAATAGCCACCGGCAAAAATATGTGAAAAATAGGTACTGCGATAACGTGGTGGTACCGGTGCAAAATCGACACCTGCCTGTTTCAATGCACTTGCCTCAAATGCCAGCGCATCGGCCGGAATTTGCGCCGGTGTAAGTTGATGCCAGCGCTGATCTAACAGGGATGCTGCCAGATATTCCGTGGTGGCGAAGCCCTGATTAAATTTCGCCGTTGCCGACAGCTTGGCTAACAGCTCTGGCGGCATTTCCTGTCCAGTCTGATAGTGATGCGCATAGTTCTTCAGAATCTCTGGCCATACTGCCCACATTTCATTGACTTGCGAAGGGTATTCAACAAAATCCCTAGGCACGCTGGTGCCTGAGAAGCGCGGATAGCGGACGTTCGAGAACATACCGTGTAACGCATGGCCAAATTCATGGAAGGCGGTCCTGACTTCATCGTAAGTCAGCAAGGTTGGCTGACCTGCCGGTGGTTGCGGAATATTCAGATGGTTGGCGACAACCGGGCGTTGCGCAAACAATCCGGATTGCTGCACATAGGCATTCATCCAGGCTCCGCCCCGCTTATTGTCGCGTGCATACATATCTGCCAGAAATAAAGCCAGTGGCTTGCCGTCCGCATCAAATACCTCAAAAACGCGCACCGTCGGGTTATATACCGGCAAGTCTTTGCGCTCTTTGAAGGTGATGCCATATAGCTGTGTCGCAGCAAAGAACACCCCTTTTTGCAGCACATTGTCTAGTTCAAAATACGGACGTAGCTGGCTATCATCAAAACTGTATTGGGCTTTGCGTACTTGTTCGCTATAGAACGACCAGTCCCACGCAGCAAGCTTAAAGCCGCCCTTTTTCGCATCGATCAGTTTCTGCATTTCAGCCGCCTCTTTTTTTGCGTTAGCGACTGCTGCCGGTGCAAGTTCACGCAACATCTTATTCACAGCATCCGTTGTTTTGGCTGTTGCATCTTCTAGCTGATAAGCGGCATGATTGGCATAACCGAGCAGGACAGCGCGTTCGGCGCGCAGTTTGGCCAGATTAATGGCGACTTCACGATTATCAAATTCGCCGCCATGATTGCTGCGCTCCACAGAGGCTTCATGCAGACGCTGACGCAGTGGACGGTTGCTCAGGCGCGCTTCATAAGGCTGGCCGGTGGTGTTCATGAGTGCGATCAGGTATTTGCCAGGCAGGCCGCGGGCTTTGGCGGCTTCTGCCGTGCTAGCGATCTCACTGTCGGATAAGCCTTTCAGCTCTGCCTTGGTATCGACAATCAAGGCAGACGCATTCGTTTCTTTCAATACGTTCTGGCTGAATGTCGTGCCCAGGCTTGCCAATTCGGCGTTTAGTGACTTCAGTTTGATTTTATCTATGTCAGATAATTTGGCACCAGCACGAACAAAGTCGGTGTAATAACGCTCCAGCAAACGGCGTGATTCGGCATCCAGTGCTAGTTGCATGCGCTGGCTATAGATCTCGTTGACGCGCGCAAATAATTTGGCATTCAGATTGATCGCGTCCCGGTGGGCTGCCAGCTTAGGTGCCAGATCGCGGGAGAGCGCTTCAATCGCAGGATTAGTGTTGGCACTCGCCATGTTAAAAAATACGGTAGATACTCTGCCCAACAATTGACCGGAACGCTCCATCGCCACAATCGTGTTCTCGAATGTCGGCTTGGCAGTATTGTCAGCGATAGCATTGATCTCCGCGGCATGCTGGCGCATCCCTTCGGTAAATGCCGGCGCATAATGTGCATCCTGAATCTTGTCGAATGCCGGCATTTCATACGCCAGCGTGCTGGCTGTGTAAAAAGGATTGCTAGCGAAGGCGCTGCGTACCATTGCGCCGTCGATTTTTGCCGGATTGGCTGGCGGAGTATCTGCTGCCAGACTGGTATGGATTGCCAGGCTGGAACAGAGCAACATGAACAGGGATTTGGACATGGAGGTCTTTTCTAAGTTGTGTTGGGGAAAACAGAAAGTCCATCATAGCATCAGGCTGCGTAATGGAAAATGCTGACTGATGCTGTGACATGTCGGACTGCGCTGAGTTCAGACTGTTTCTACAGAATTCATCTACATGGATGATTGACTCAACCCTGCAATCTAAGAAAAAACCAGAATTACCGCGTTGCCAGATAATTTTTCAGGCGATCGACGCCCAAGGCCAGACTGTCGACAGAGCTGGCAAAGCACCAGCGCACATAGCCTTCTCCTTCCGGGCCAAAGGCACTTCCCGGCGCTAAGCCTAGTCCTGCTTCTTTGACCAGGCGCTTGCACAGGTCCAAGGTGTTTTTCTCTCCGTCGACCCGAAAAAACAGATACATCGCTCCCTTAGGCAAAGGCGCCGTGACACCCGGCAAGGCGTTCAGGTTCTGGTATAAAAAATCTCTGGCAGCCTGGTAACGGCTTAGCGTGTGCCGCAGTACATCTTCACCTTGTTCCAACGCGGTAATTCCCGCTTTCTGGATGAAGCCAGGTGCACATGAGGTATTGAATTCAATCAGTTTGCCCAAGTCCTCCATCACGCTGGCCGGTGCGACGATCCAGCCTAACCGCCAGCCCGTCATCAGCCAAGCTTTAGAAAAACTATTGGTCGACACCAGACGATCCTCCGGCGTAGCAATATCCAGGAAAGACGCGGCGCAGTGTGCTTGATGTGGCTGCTCCGCGTACACCAGTCTTTCATATACGTCATCGGACAAAATCCAGATGCCATGCTGGCGACAATGGTCGAGTACGATTTTCTGTTGATGTCGCGGCATAACCCAGCCGGTAGGGTTGTTCGGCGAATTTAACATCAGCATTTTGGTACCGGGTGTTAAGGCGTCCAGTAATTTTTGCAGATCAAGTTCCCAGCTATGACCAAATTCCAAGACGACTTTCACTACCTCGGCACCCAGTATCTTGGGTATCTCGATCAGATTTGGCCACAGTGGTGTTACCGCAACGACACGATCGCCAGGATTTAGCAGGGTCTGTGCCACCAGCATCAAGGCGGATACGCCCGACGAGGTCACCGCGACGCGCTCGGGTGCGATTGTTTGATGCAGGCCCGACAAATAAGCTGCAATGGCAGTGCGTAGTGCGGGGATGCCATAGTTATGGGTATAAAAGGTGTCGCCTGCATCCAGAGCCTGTTTAGCTGCCTCGCGAATGAAGGGTGGTGTCACCTGATCCGGCTCGCCGAACCAGAACGGTAAAACGTCGGTGAGACCGATACCGGCATTGGCGACCTCACGAATTTGTGAGGCACCTAACTGCTGAACGACGGGGCGAGCTTGGGGAAATGTCATGAGCTACCTTAGTCAAACGGATTATCTTGGTTCACAAATAATGAGAGCACATTTCATCCATAGAGACGGGACGCGTTTTGCATAGGCTACGTCAACAAAGTACGAAACGGTTGGCGAGATCCAGAATAAATGAAGGCTGTAGATACGCCATGAACGTGAGTAACAGTACCGCTGCCAATATCAGGGCGCACAGTATGGTTGGCCATGTCAGACGTATTTTCATATCAAGCCGCGACGGCCGTCGTGCGCGTGATGGGTTTCTCATTGATAGGCAGATTCACCAGCGCCGCAAATACTCCCAGTGCCAGAACGACCATCCAGACCACATCATAATTACCCATGCGGGTATAGATATAACCACCCAGCCAGACACCGAGGAAGCTGCCCACCTGATGCGAAAAGAACACGAATCCCGACAGCATCGATAGATATTTGAGACCAAAAATTCCAGCAATGACGCCATTAGTCAGCGGCACAGTTGACAGCCATAATACCCCCATCGCGGCAGCAAAAATATACACAGAATACGCGGATAACGGTGCCAGCAGAAACAGACCAATGACGACGCTCCGGCTGATATAAATTGACGACAACAGATAGCGCTTGGGAAACATGCCACCGAGTTTGCCTGCATAGTAAGAGCCGAAAATATTAAACAAGCCTATCAGCGCCAGAGCGATCACCGCCACATTCGGATCCATGATGCCTTTATCTTTCAAATACGCTGGCATATGTACACCGATAAATACCACCTGGAAGCCGCATACAAAATAGCCAGCGACTAACAGCAAAAAAGGCTTGTAAGCAAAGGCTTCGCGGATCGCTTCCATAATACTTTGCTGCGGACCGCTTGCATGCACCAGCGGCGGCTCGCGCAGCTTATAGGCCATTGGCAGCATAACTGCCAGCAGCATAGCGGCCAGGATATAAAATGCATTTTGCCAGCCCGTATGATTGATCAGTTGCTGTTCGACCGGCATCATCACAAACTGGCCGAAAGAGCTGGCTGCAGAGGACATGCCAAACGCCCATGAGCGCTTGGCCTCGGGAGCACTACGGCCGATGATGCCACTGACTGCGCCGAATGAGGTACATGCGAGTGCCGCACCAATCAGGATACCGGATCCCATGATAAATAAGCCCGGCTGATCAACCATCGCCATCCACAATAATCCCGCGACATATAAGAACGCGCCAACCACAATCACCCGTGCCGTACCAAACTTATCGATCACCATTCCGGCGAACGGACCAAAGACGCCCCACATCAGATTTTGCATCGCGTTGGCAAGCGAATAGGTTTCGCGTGTCCAGCCATGTGCCTGTGAGATTGGTTGCAGCCAGAAGCCAAAACCGTGTCGTACACCCATTGCCAGGGTCAGGATAAAACCGCTCGCCAGCAGCACGGTTTTCAGATCTGGGGCGCTCACAGGCGCAGTGGAATTGTGGGATGCGGAGGAGGTCATGAGAGATTTCGCAAAAAACGAGTAAGTAAAGCCGGAAATCGAGTGTAGCGCAAACCGCATTGTCATGTGGACTGCTGCTTTGACCATGACGCTTTGGTGCAGTACTTGTTGCCGCAAGCAGTCAGATATTTAACTGCGCTGAGGTGTTGGACATCATCAGCCTGATCTGTCCGAAAACGGCTAGATCGTCTAATGAGAATGCCGTATAAAGATGCTTATGGATACTTTCGCTTTTCCCTCACATTTTCAGGATGACGCTGAGCGTGATCATTATTACTATCGGGCGTTGTCTGCCAAAGATAGTCGTTTCGATGGCGTCTTTTTTACTGGTGTGAGTACGACTGGAATATATTGTCGCCCAATCTGTTCAGTCAGAACGCCGCGCCCATCATCGTGCAGCTTTTACAGTTCTGCAGCGGCAGCCGAAGCCGCGGGTTTTCGTCCCTGCCTGCGTTGTCGTCCTGAATTAGCGCCCTATGCACTTCAGCAAAATCTGGCATATGCCGTGTGGCAACGTATCGCTGCAGGAGCATTGAATGAAAGCGGAATTGAAGCGCTTGCGGAGCAGGTTGGCCTATCGTCGCGGCAGTTACGACGCGTATTGCAGCAACAGTTTGGGGTGACTCCGGTCGAATTAGCGCAGACACAGCGCCTGTTATTCGCCAAAAAACTATTGCAGGAAACCCATCTGCCGATGACGGACGTCGCGTATGCCGCAGGCTTCGGTAGTGTGCGTCGCTTCAACGCCTTATTTGCCGAGCGTTACAAAATGGCACCCGGATCAATACGCCGTACCGCTGCTGCCGAGAGCGACGGAATGGTATTGCGCCTTGCTTACCGGCCACCGTTTGCCTGGGACGCCTTGCTGGCGTATCTGCGCGGTCGGGCCATGCCGGGGCTAGAGGCTGTGATTGAGCAGGACGGTAAAGCCTCATATGTGCGCAGCGTCCAGCTCGAAGGTAAAACTGGCTGGTTACAAATCAGCCATCTGCCTGACAAACAGCAGATCGCTTTGCAAGTGGCACCTGGTCTGTCCTCCGTGTTGATGCCGTTGATCGCCAAGGTCAGACAATTATGCGATCTGGAGGCCAATCCTGTCGTGATTCAAGCGCATCTGGCGACTGATCCTTTATTGGCGGTACAACTAGCGAGGACGCCGGGTTTGCGAGTGCCTGGCGCTTTTAATGTATTTGAACTGGCTATTCGTGCGGTACTCGGGCAGCAAGTCAGCGTTGCCGGTGCCACGACTGTTTCGGGGCGTCTGGTGCAACGATTTGGCGAACCGGTCAGCACGCCGTTTGCTGCAGTAGGTTTTCATTTCCCCAGCCCGGAGCGGCTTGCCGGATTGCCCGTGGAAGACATCGCCGGAATTGGTGTGCCCGGAACCCGTGCCGCGACGATACAAAACGTCGCCCGTTTTGCACTCAGCGGAGGTTTGCAAAGGCAATCAGGACGAGGTTTTGACGATGTCGTCACCGAGCTAAAAACCATAGTCGGTATTGGTGAATGGACGGCGCAATACATCGCTTTACGTGCACTACGTTATCCCGATGCGTTTCCGGCAGGTGATCTGGCTTTACAAAAAGCAGCGGCGATTGCACCGGATACCCGTCTGACTGAAAAACAATTGTTGGCGCGTGCTGCCATATGGTCGCCCTGGCGCGCTTATGCAGCTTTACTGTTATGGCATTCGCTAAGTAAGGAATAAATAAGAAATAAGCGGGTTCGTTCATGCGCAGAATATGTTGAATTTAATAAATAAGGAAACGACGATGTTTTATATAAATTATCCAAGTCCGGTCGGCATGTTGTTAATTGCCGCCAGTCAGCAGGGATTAGCGGGCGTTTATTTTGAAGAACATAAACATTTCAAAGGATGCCAAGGCTGGCATGAGCAAGCTGATCATCCTGTCTTGCAGCGGGCACGACATCAACTGGCTGAGTACTTTGCCGGGCAACGCCAAGACTTTGATCTGCCGCTGGATTGCTCTGCTGGAACTGCATTTCAGCAAACGGTCTGGCAAGCCTTGCGCCGCATCCCTTACGGCACCACCGTTAGTTATGGCGAACTGGCGAAACAGATTCAGCATCCGGCGGCTGTACGCGCGGTGGGTGCTGCCAACGGGCGTAATCCTATTTCCATCATTATCCCCTGCCACCGTGTGATTGCAGGCAATGGCGCATTGACCGGTTATGCCGGAGGCGTGCAAAACAAACAGCGTTTGTTAGCGTTAGAAGAGGCATCTTTATTCGCCTGACAAAAAAACCAGTTTTTTTTAAAAAAACAGAAAAAATTTATTGCACCAAATCAGATAGAAAAAGCGCATGAATAGTGCTGGACAGACGATATCTGCACTGGCCTGGAGAAAAGTAATATCAAGCGAATATGCCCTCTCGCACTGCCTTGATGCAAGGCAACTATTATGGTTTTTGGGAATATCTCCTATTCGAATAATCAATTTTTAATGAGATGAATTGCTCTTTATAGTGAATCCACCTGCAGCGTTTTTAGGAACGAATCAAACATCTTGCAGCCACTATTGCGTCGCCATTTGCTTCACTCTCATCTCAAATTTTCGGAGGATGTATGTTCATCACTACTCGTCGTTTGTGCGCTATCTCTGCCTTGTTCATGTCTGTAGTTTCTGCGCAAGTTTTTGCCAGCGAGGCAAAAAATCCGTTTGAAACAAAGAGCTGCGATATTCCGGCTTACCCTGATAAATCGATCAGCCTGAGTGAAGAAGGCCTGGTGAAATTACAATTCATGACGAACGAAGAGGGTAAGGTGGTTGACGCAAAGGTGGTCAAATCCAGCGGCTATCGCAGCTTGGACAATGCCTCTCTGACTGCCTTGAAAGACTGTAATTTCAAGTCCCTCGCCAGCCATAGCAAGCCAAATAAATGGGACAATATTTCCTTCGCTTGGGTCATGCAATAATGTTCAACAATACAAAAAGGGAGTCAGTAACGACTCTTTTTTTTATGCACCGTCGGCATAAAAAATTTTTCTGACGCATCACATTCTCCGCACAGATTAATCAATAATTCTAGGTTACAAGAATATACAATCCCGATTCATCCCCCGGAAACAAATTGCGGTTAAGCTATATGAGACATATTTTTCGTCATTGATAGCCCGGGATATTTCATGAAGCATGGTTTTTCTTCTACTTCGTTATACTGCCTTCAGCGATTAATTATCGTTGGCCTTATTGGTGCATTCAGCGCCTGCAGTACGACGGCACCGGTGACTTCCGTCACCTCTATATCATCACAAACATCGACAGTATCTCAGCGCGCTCTTGTTTCGGAACAAGGCTTTAACTGGGTCGTATTGGGTGAACAAGGCCAGGCGATTGCCCGCAGTATTACCGGAGCAACTATGTGCCCAGTTCTGATACAAGACGGCGTTGCCCAGACTATGACCGTGCGTGCCGCTTCGGGCAGCGTCGCACAACGTAAGACGGCGAGTAGTACCGAGGACTCCAAAGCATCGGATTTTCCGGTGTTGACCTGTGAAGCGATTCTCAATCCAGCGACCAGAGTAGCTAGTATCAATGGCCAGACTTTGCCCTTACCGAAGCCGGTGCCGCAAAAAATTCTGGTGATCGGCGATACCGGTTGTCGCCTGAAAAAGGCCGATAATTATTTTCAGCCATGCAATGATGCGAGTAAATGGGCTTTTTATGATGTGATCAAAACGGCGGCAGAATTTAAACCCGATCTGGTGATTCACGTCGGTGATTACCACTATCGTGAGAACCGTTGCCCTGAAGGTAATGCTGAGTGCGCAGGCAGTCCATGGGGTTATGGCTGGGATACCTGGAAGGCGGATTTTTTTACGCCAGCAGCCCCTTTGCTCAAAGTCGCTCCCTGGGTTGTTGTTCGCGGCAACCATGAATCCTGTATTCGTGCAGGACAAGGCTGGTGGCGCATGATGGACCCACGTCCTTTACAGGCGGGGCGTGATTGCAATCTGGAGCAGGACGATATGGGTGGTGACTACAGTCCGCCTTATGCCGTGCCACTGGGTAAATTTGGAGAACAAAACGCGCAACTCATCGTGTTTGATTCTGCCAAAATTCCGGGTAAAGCAATCGCGAAAACCGATCCTGCCTATGCAATTTATATGCAACAATTTCAGGCGGTGGATCAGTTGTCCGAGCAGGCGGATTTTAATTTCTTTATCAATCATCATCCGATACTCGGGTTTGCATCGGACCGGAAAAAAGGGGAAGCCGTCGAATTTAAACCAGGCAACGCGGCTTTGCAAAGCCTGATGCAAAACTATCATCCGGTACGACTGTTCCCAAGCAAAGTACATGCAACCTTATCTGGCCATGTGCATTTGTTTGAGGCGATCAGTTTTACATCCGGTCATCCGACACAATTCGTCTCCGGTAACGGAGGATCCTCTTTGGATCAGGCGTTGCCAAATCAGATACCTGCTGGCACCACACCTTTTTCTGCTGCAGAGGTCGATCATTTCAGTAATTCGAATGAAGTCGGATTCATGACTATGGAGCGGATTGCTGAAGGCTGGAAAATGCAGTCCTGGGACAAGACGGGCAAACTCATGACGGCGTGCCTGATGTCAGATGGCAAAACAAAATGCAAACTCATGACGCAATAACCTAAGTAATAACTAAAGTAATAAGCTCAGTACAAGCTAGTCAAAAAATGGGCAATTAAAAAAAGCGGAGTCAAGTGCTCCGTTTTTTTGTTGTAGTGTCATTGAATTGTCATTTTTTGTTCATCATCACGTCATAGCGCTTTCCTACACTCGTGGAATTTTTACCCACCGAGAAATAATCAGGAAGGCAATATGATGGATCGCAAGCAGCAATTTACCCGTCGCGTCATGTCGGCACAAGTATTGATCGCCGTCAGCTTAATGACCGCGCAAACCTATTCCCAGGCGCAAAGCGTGGTAGTGGCACAAGATGCCGTAGTTGAATCCGGCTCCGCCCTGGATGCCAATGCGATCAAAGATAAAGTGGTGATCACTGGTTCTAGCGCTGCCAATCGTGCACCGGTTCAGGCATCATTAAAAGCGACGCAGCCGCAGTCCATCATCACCGCCACCTTTATTGAACAAGCGGTGACACCGCTCGCCGACTTCAATGCAGTTGCCCGTATCGCTCCTAGTGTTGGCGGCGGCGTTTCCGCAAATGGCCCTGGTCTGGCGGAAACTAAAGTTACTCTGCGTGGCTTTCAGGATGGCGAATACAATATGACGTATGACGGTATTCCTTTTGGCGATACCAACAATCCTACACATCACTCCACATCCTATTTCCCCGCACGGATTATTGGCGGCATGGTGATTGAGCGTGGTCCGGGTAACGCCAGCAACCTCGGGCAAGCGACTTTCGGCGGATCTATTAATCTGTTTTCTAAAGAATTATCGCCAGATTTCCATTTCACCCCATATGCAACGTTTGGTTCATGGAATACCAAGATGCTGGGTGCGCAGATTGATAGCGGCCAGCTCGCCAATTTTGGTGACATGAGCTTTATGTTCAATGCCTCGCGTTTAAGCACGGACGGCTATCTGTCATGCAGTGGCGTGACCGAAGACAATTATCAGTTCAAGGCACAACGCAATTTTGGTAGCGATACCGTCGTTACGGTATTTTCTACTTATAACAAAATTCATAGCTATGTGCCGGATAAAGGACCCTCGACCCTGAGTCAGGTTGCGCAATTTGGCAAAAACTACGCTTTGAACAATGATCCAACGAGTCAGAATTATTTTGGCTATAACTACAATAACAAGACGACGGATTTTGAATATATCCGCCTGCAAATAAAATTGGCAGGCTGGGGCATCGATAACGTGCTGTATACCTATGCCTACAATAACGATACCTACTCTGGGCAGGATGCCAGCGGTGCTACCGCTAACGGCACAAAAGCCGGACCGGCAGGCAATAAGAATGTCCCTGGTTATAACAAGCTGAATTCGTATCGTGTGAACGGTGATATTTTCAAGGCAACGAATAGACTCGACGCCGGCTTATTGCGTGCTGGTGTCTGGCTGGAAAGTTCAAACACCAACCGTCATACGTATGATCTTGACTGGACATTAGGCGTTCCTAATCCGAAGGAATCGACAGCACCAAAAACGATTTCCTACGACCAGCGTTCTTCATGGAAGCAGTACCAGCCTTTTATTGAATTTGAATGGGCAGTCGCGCCTCAATGGACGGTAACGCCTGGCGTGAAGTATGTAAATTTCCAGCGTTCTTTGGACGCCCCGGTTAATCAGACAACGCGCATTCCTACTCAGGCAGATCAGACCTACTCGACCACTCTCCCTTTTTTGACCGTGAATTACAGCGTCAATAAAGAATGGTCGGCATACGCGCAGGTTGCCAAAGGTTTTCTGGTGCCGGATTTGTCGATGTTCTATGTGAACAATCCTAACCTGAGTACACCTAAACCGCAGACGTCAACGAATTATCAGTTGGGTACCGTGCATCAGTCTAGCAATCTGACATTTGATGCGGATGTGTATTACATCGATTTCAATAACAAAATTGCTTCCACGGGTACCGGCAATGATCTGGTGTATTACAACCAGGGTGGTGTTGTTTATAAAGGTATGGAAGCGGCGGCGACTTACTATGTCGGCAGTGGTTTTTCTTTGCACGTGAATGGATCAATTAACAGCGCAAAAACCAAAGATACCAACCTGCAGGTCGCGAAAGCGCCAGAGTCGACCTCAGCATTTGGAGTCCTTTACAAAGCCAACGGTTTGTATGGATCACTGATCGCAAAAACAGTCGGATCCCAATACGGTAAAGACGGCGAACCGGCCGCATATAAAATTGCTGCTTACACGACTACCGACCTGACCGTTGGTTATCGCTGGAAAGAAATGGGAGCCTTGGTCAAAAACATCAAGACACAGATCGGTATCAATAATTTGCTGAATAAGCAGGACGTGACGTCGGTATCTGCCAATAGTAAGGGTGTCGCATTCGATCAATACAGCTTTCAGGCTGAGCGCAGCTGGGGTGTTTCGATCAGTGCAGATTTCTAATAGCTGATCCTCGCCTTAGTATTTATCTAAAACCTCTTCTCTGAAAAGAAGAGGTTTTTTGTTTTAGCCTTTCCCTGATGGTGACAATAATCAAAGAGCAAGAATGCGTTCGATAAACAACTAAATGTAGCTACACTATTTGCTCATATTCATTTCTCGCTTTAGTATGAATTTAACGAGTCGGGTAAGTAGAAAAGAACAAAAAATATCAAGTCCCCGTTCGTAGTAATGCACAATAAAATAGATAAACGGAGACTGGGCGATGAGACATTCTGTTGAGACGAGCTTGTGTATTTTCTGTGCGTTTGCAATGCTTGCAGCATGTCAAAAAAAATCTGCAACAGAATCGGCGTCCAGCACGGCGTCCGTCTCTGCTCAGGCACCATCTGCACCGACCGGACTGGTAAAAAATGCGATCCGCCATACCGAGGAAACGGCCGATGTGACTAAATGGATGGAAATGGCATCGACTAAAACACCGGCCCAGTTGGCGGAAGAGGCAAAGCAGAAGCAGATCTTGGCAGAACGAGAGCTTAAGTCGACACCGGCACCGATACCAGTTCCTGTACATGAGCTGCCAAAATCACCGGCAGTTGCTACACAGCCTCCCGCTGTCCTTGTCAGAACGAATGAGTCCACCCCAGCCGTGGTAGCCAATGCACAGAAAACATCGCAAGCGACCTCTGCGCAACCGGCGGTAACGCTGACTTCAGGCGCTACGGTCGCAGTACCGGCAACGACTCCGGCAACTACGCCTGCAACTACATCAGTTCAACTTGTACCGGATCAGCTTGCGCCGAGACTGATTTCGAGTGTGCCGCCCGCATTTCCCTCTGCAGCTGTACTTGCCGGAATAACCGAGGGCAGTGTAAGTGCGCGCCTCAGCATTGGCGTCGACGGTAAAGTGACTCAGGTCGAGATCCTTAAAGCCAGGCCAGTCAAGGTGTTCGACAAGGAGGTGATGACAGCCGCAGCGCAGTGGCGATACGCACCGCTACCAGCGCCGCAAACCAAAGTGGTTGATTTTAATTTTCAAAATGCATTGAAGTTGATGTCCAGCGTACAGCCAGTATTTCCGCAAACTGCAATCCAGGCAGGAGTCACTGAGGGAGTCGTCAGCGCCCGTATCAGCATCGGCACAGACGGCAAAGTCAACCAGGTCGATATCATCAAATCGAAGCCTCTAAAGTACTTCGACAAAGAAGTCATTGCTGCCGCATCACAATGGCGTTACGCCCCTATCTCCAGTCCGCAAACAACGATCGTCGAATTTGCGCTGAAACAAAGTAATTGAGCTGGAATCAGGGTATTGATTAATCTGTGGATCAGCTTTAAGGGGCAGGCAAAGAGAGGGCGAAGAGTTGGTAAAGCGGTTTGCACATCTGTGATTAAGTTGGAGCAGGCCAGTGAAATTAAGCGACTTATGGAGATGCTGCTTAGTCGTGGATAGAGCGATTAAATCTGAAAATAATTAACTAACCACTCTAAACCAAACCTGAGCAGCAAACTAGGAAAGACAACAAAAGTCACAATTCTGTTGCGAAATAGCTAGGAAATTTTTGGTTAACTTGATTAATACCTCTAATCGTCTAATCTAGGCTGGAAATGATAACAAATGTCAACTTTACTAGATTATAAAATTGCCTTATGGCAATCTTCGGCTTCGCCCGAAGTGTGCCAATGCCGTTAGCACATTTCTGCTTTTCACCTCATTTCTGCGCATCTTCCGCCAGCAAATGATTGTTGTAGTTCAAGGAAGAAATTCGCGTGAACGAAAAAACTCAAGGAGAGAAAATGAAATTAACACCTTATCTGGCTTTGCTGGCATTGCCTCTGGCAATCTCAAGTGCTTACGCCGACTCGACTGACGGCCCTACTGTCACTATCAGCGGTTTTGGTACGGCTGCACTGACGCGATCGAATACCGATGATGCAGAATTTGCGCGTGTGGGGCAATTGGCCGGCGTCAAATCAAGTGCAAAAATGGGCGTCGATTCTAACTTTGGCATTCAGGCGACAGCCAAGATGAATGACTGGTTATCGTTGACCGGACAAGGCTTGGTCAGCAAGCATGTCACCGATGAGTTCGGTGCAGAACTGGCCTGGGCATTCGCCAAATTTAAGGCAACTGATAATCTGAGTATCCGTGTGGGACGCATGGGTTTGCCCGTCTATATGATTTCTGATTACCTCAATGTCGGCTATTCAAATACGTATTTGCGTCCGCCGGTTGAAATGTATAGTCAGGTCAATTTGCAAAATGTGGATGGTATCGACGCGATTTACCAAACCTCATTTGGTGACAGCACATTGACTAGTCAAGTCGCAATCGGTAAGTCCGAAACCAAAGGTAACGGTAATTCTTACACAGCTAAATTCACTAGTATTGCCGGAGTTAACCTGGTTCTGGAAAACGGTCCGTTCACAGTACGTTTTGGTCATATCGCCACCAAGTTTGATGTCGATGATTCCGTATCCCTCAATGCCGTTGTTGGTGGCCTGACAAAATATGGTTTTGTGTCGGCAGCTAATAGCCTGAAAATTCACGATAACAAGGCGAGTTTTACTTCGCTTGGCTTAGGGGTTGATTGGAAAAACATGATTGTCCAGTCAGAATACGGTGTTCGCAAATCTGAAAGCCTGTCACTGCCAGATACGACTTCCTGGTACACCATGTTCGGCTATCGTATGGGCAAATTTACTCCCTATTATCACCATGCCTCTGTGAAGCAGGATAGCCCAAGAACCGTCGCTGGTTTGCCGACGACAGGTCCTCTTGCTGGCCTGACAGCCGGTGCGAATACGTTTGCCTCCCTTGCGCCGATTCAAACCAGTAATAGTGTTGGCCTGCGCTGGGATTTCAGTAAATCTGCGGATCTGAAATTGCAATTAGATCGCTTTTCTCCGGATAGCGGGTCTGGGACTTTCCTCAATCCTAAGCCAGGCTTCACTGGTCCTGTGACCGTGTTCGCGGCTGCTATTGATTTTGTATTTTAAGGAGAGAGCCGATATGAAAACAATTCAAACAATACTGTTGGCCATGACTCTGACTGCTGCGACAGCAACAGCGATCGCTGCTGAAGTCGTCGTCGTCGTCAATCCAAAAAATGCAGCGCCGCAAATGAGTTCAGAGCAGGCAGCGCAATACTTTTTGGGTAAGTCCACGGCACTGACTCCGGTCGACCAGCCCGAGAGTTCATCGATACGCGGTGAGTTCTATAAAAAGCTTGCTGATAAAGAGGCGTCGCAGGTAAAGGCGATCTGGTCGAAACTGGTGTTTACCGGTAAAGGGACCTTACCCAAAGAGTACGGGTCGAGTGCTGACGTGAAGAAGGCGATTGCAGCAGATCCTAACCTGATCGGTTATATTGAAAAATCAGCCGTAGATTCTTCCGTTAAAGTGGTAGCAACTTTGCCATAATGGAAAAATAATGCGTGACCGGTGTAAGTCGTATTGCCCGTTTCGGAATACGACTTTGCTGTCTCTCGGGTTAATCCTGAATGAGCGATTAACATAAGCGACAGACAAATCCATCACATAGCCTTGTGGTGGATTTGATTATTCTCTGATGATCTGTCCAGATGCAATCAATGTAAGTTTAATCAATATGAATTTCATCAGCACTTTTTAATAATAAACATTACATACAGACACAATTAAAGGCGCACGATATGAGTATCAAACGCAGAATTTGGGCATTGCCAATCATCGCAACGGTTATCTTTGGCGTAGGACTTGCAGTCAGCGTATATTTTTCTACGACAGCGATTTCTTCAATTAAGACAACTGAAAATGTGGACTATCCGGTACTAGATAGGGCGAAGATTCTTTCTGCAGATGTGCGCGGCCTGACCGATGCACTCAAAGATGCTGTATCCGAAGGCGATAAAAAACGTATCGACGTGGTTGCCGAGAGCGCCAAAAAAGTCAAAGAAAAACTGCAAAAGCTCGGCGAAGTTCCGGGACAAAAGGCATTGGCAGATAAGTTGACTGCTGAATTCGATGCCTACTACGTACCTGCTATCAAAGTTGCCAAGATCATGATGGAGATTGAGCAAGGCGATCCTCAGTCTGAAATCGGCAAAATGCAAAGCGCTTTAAAAGTATTGGAAGCCGATCTGGCAAAAACAGTAGAGAGCGCACAAAAACAATTTGCATCAGGGGTTGAAAAAAGCGGTGACAACGTGCGCAACGTGCTTTATACCAGCATCTTAGTTGCCCTGATCGTGACGGTATCTCTCGGTATTGTTTCGTTCTTCGTCGTGCGTACGATCTGGCAGCAATTGGGTGGCGAACCAGAATATGCGCGTGAGATTGCAGCAGCAGTTGCTGCGGGTGATCTGAGCATGAATATTGAGATGGATGCGGGCGATACAAGCAGTTTGCTGGCGGCGCTCAAAGAAATGCAGGAACGTTTGCAACACATGGTTGCGGATATCAAAACCTCGGCAGAAACCATCAAAGTCGCCAGCGCAGAAATCGCATCCGGCAACGCCGACTTGTCCAGCCGCACAGAATCACAAGCGAGCAGCCTGGAAGAGACCTCAAGCTCGATGGAAACACTGACCGATACCGTTAAGCAAAACGCTGACAATGCGCGTCAGGCGAATCAGCTGGTTGAGAGCGCATCAGATGTCGCGGTAAAAGGCGGTCAGGTCGTGAGTCAGGTTGTCACGACGATGGCAGAGATTAATCATTCATCGAAAAAAATCGTCGACATTATCGGTGTGATTGACGGCATCGCTTTTCAGACCAATATTCTTGCGTTGAACGCCGCGGTGGAAGCGGCTCGTGCTGGTGAACAGGGTCGTGGTTTTGCGGTTGTGGCTGCTGAGGTGCGGAATCTGGCGCAACGCAGTGCAGCGGCGGCCAAAGAGATTAAAACTCTGATCGGCGATTCTGTGGATAAGGTCACTGTCGGATCAAATCTGGTTGATCAGGCGGGCCACACCATGGATGAGATAGTCGCATCGGTCAAGCGTGTCAGTGACATCATGGCTGAAATTACCTCTGCGAGCCAGGAGCAAAGTGCAGGCATCCAGGAGGTTAGCATTGCTATTGGTCAGATGGATGAGATGACGCAACAGAATTCCGCACTGGTAGAAGAAGCTGCTGCTGCAGCCGAATCCCTGGAGGAGCAGGCCGATCATCTGACCAGCGCACTCGATGTGTTCAAGCTGTCGTCAGCATCGCCGACGCGTGCTGCGACCACTCATCCAGCCAGCCCTGCCGCCAGAGCTCAGGGGTATCAGCCACGAGCGATAGGAATGGATTAAATAAATTGAATTGAATTGAATTCAATGAAGAGCTGCATAGTAAAGTGACTAGTAAAATAAATGGCAAAATAGCCACATAGTCACGCTCTCTCAAAACCCGCCAGATAGCGCTAAGGCGGGTTTTTTTACGCCTATGCCTTGTGTAAAAATAATCTTATTCCGCAGTGCAAAACGTATATTTTTCCCGTAATCACGCGTATATTCGTTAACCAGCACTTTTGTTTTTGGCATCTTGTTTGGCAATTCCCCATCGTTCGTACCTCATTGGAAGGGCTTACCATGAAATTGTTTTATGACTTGAGGATTTCTGCAAAACTGTTTGTGGGCTTTATCATCTTGCTGTTGCTCACCAGCTTTCTCGGTATATTCTCCATCTATCAATTAGCGCAGGTCAATCAGACCACGACCGATCTTGGCACCAACTGGATGCCTAGCGTCGATGCCGCAATGGGCATTAAAGAGCGTGTATCGCGTATCCGTTCGCAAGAAGCGCAAGTCGCTTCTGCCGAGAGTCCCGAAGAGGCAGACAAATATGCCGGACGAGTCAAAGAGGCGGTCATCGGACTCAAAGAAAACGAAAAAAAATATCAAGCATTAATCAGCTCGTCGCAAGAAAAAGCCGAGTTTGATGAGTACCTGAAATTGATGAGCAGTTATCTCGTACTCTCCGACAAAATGGCGACTCTGGCGCATGACGGTAACACCAAGGATGCGACCGCTATCTTACGTAATGAGTCGTCCAAGCTGAATACGCAAATCCGTACGATGGTCGATAAGCTGGTAAAAATTAATAGCGAAGGCGGAGCGGCGTCATATCAGCACGGTACGGAAGTGTATAAGAGTTCGCGCTTGTGGATTATCGGCGTATTGACGGCAAGTATTGTGCTGGGTCTCACACTTGCATACTGGATTGCTGACGTTGTGTCCAGCCCATTGCAGCATGCGGTCAAGGTCGCGCAAACGGTAGCGTCCGGAGATCTGACCAGTCACATCGACGTGACCAGCAAAGACGAGACCGGCATGTTGCTACAGGCGCTCAAAGAAATGAACGCCAGTTTGCTGAAAGTCGTCAGCGAAGTCCGCAGCGGTACCGATCAGATCGCCTCGGCATCGATGCAGATTGCGGAGGGGAATATGGACCTGTCCAACCGCACCGAAACCCAGGCCAGTTCATTGGAAGAAACGGCATCCTCCATGGAAGAAATCACCTCGACCGTCCGACACAATAGCGATAATGCGCGGCAAGCGAATCAGTTGTCGCTCTCTGCGACACAGGTCGCCATGAAAGGTGGTGACGTGGTCTCGCAAGTGGTCGATACCATGGGCTCGATCAATGCCTCATCGAAAAAAATCGTCGACATCATCGGCGTCATCGATGGCATTGCGTTTCAGACGAATATTCTGGCATTGAATGCCGCTGTTGAGGCCGCTCGTGCCGGTGAGCAGGGACGGGGATTCGCAGTGGTGGCGTCCGAAGTGCGCAATCTCGCTCAACGTTCTGCGAGTGCGGCAAAAGAGATCAAAGAGCTGATCAATGATTCGGTCGACAAAGTGGATCAGGGATCGCGGCTGGTGGATCAGGCCGGTAGTACGATGCACGAGGTCGTCGAAAGTGTTAAACGGGTAAGCGACATCATTAGCGAAATCACGGCGGCCGGTGCCGAGCAAAGCTCAGGGATTGATCAGATCAATACTGCCATTGCCCAGATGGATCAGGTGACACAACAGAATGCCGCTCTGGTTGAAGAGGCCGCGGCAGCGGCAAAAGCCTTGCAGGATCAGGCTGCGAACCTCAGTGAGGTCGTCAGTGTATTTAAACTCGATCAGGCCAGCGTCAATTCTGCTGCTTCTCGTAAGTCCACAGTCACCGCAGAACGCGCTGCTCCTGTCGCAGGCAAGCCCAAACCCGCTGCCCGCGCCTTACCGAAACCAGCCGTCGCTACTCAGCGACACAGCAGCACCGGTGCGGCTAAACCCAAAGTCGCCGCGGCGGCAACAGATGATTGGGAAGAGTTCTGAGTTGGCAAATCTGGCAGGCGACCAAGTGGTGTTGAATAGCACCTTGGCCGCTTATCCAGATGGTTCGGGTCTTCAAGGATTGGCTACATTCGCACTTCAAGCGCTTGAAGCGCTCTATCCCAGCTGGATATAGAGATGCCCAGCACAGGCAAAAAAATAGCAGGGTAAAATATACTCCCCCTGCTATATATCAAAATATGCCTCAATCCGCATATCTTATCTAGTGCATTAAATAATACTGCTACCCAGTATGTCAATAATCGCAGTATTGACCGATGTTCTATCCTGCCAGTTCAGTTTGCTTGACAATGATCTTCGAGACCAGACCATAGTCTTGCGCTTCGCTGGCGGTCATCCAGTAATCGCGGTCGATATCGGCGGTTACTTTTTCCAGTGTCTGACCAGATTCGCGGGCGATTAAGCCGGCGATGCGCTCACGGACTTTGACGATCTCACGTGCCTGAATGGCGATATCACTTGCTTGTCCGCCCGCGCCGCCGCTAGGCTGATGAATCAGGAAGCGGGTATTGGTCAGGCAATAGCGGCGTTCTTTTGGTACTGATAAAAAGACATTGACCGCAGCGCTGCCGACCCAGCCTGTACCGACCATATTCACCGGCGCGTCGATGAAGCGCACCATGTCGTGGATCACATCGCCAGATTCCACATGACCGCCCGGTGATGAGACCAGCATGGTGATCGGATCCTTGGATTCGGCAGCTAGCGCGATCAGGCGTTTGCTGACTTCGGAGGCGAGTTTGTCGTTGATCGTTCCAAATACCAGTACGGTACGTGATTTAAACGCTTTTTCTTCGAGAAAAGGGCTGCGTGCTGCGTCGTTGTTGTCTTTATCGTCTGCCATGAGTATGCCCTTGTGCTTTAGTTGTGAAGTTAATGCGAAATTCCGGGAAAGAACCTGAAATTTAGCGTAGGTAAGTTAGCCTAAGTAATTTGTCCAAATAGATGGCTATCAAGTTGTTTTTTTCAAGTAGGCTTCCGCCAGCCTGACCCAATAAGTCGCACCGATCGGCAGCAAGTCATCATTGAAGTCATAACTAGGATTGTGCAGGTTGCAGGGGCCGAGGCCATGGCCCATCTCACGATGTTCGCCATCACCGTTGCCCAGAAACACGTAGCAGCCGGGTTTGGCTTGCAGCATGAACGCAAAATCTTCTGCGCCCATCGTCGGTTCAACCTTGTCATTGACTTGTGTATCGCCAACCACCGAGCGCATGACTTCCGTGGCAAAGGCCGTCTCTTTGGTGTGGTTAATCAGCGGTGGATAATTGCGTTTGAATTTGAAATCGACCTGCGCGTCAAAGGCCGCCGCGGTGTGCTCGGCGATTTTTTGCATCCGGCTTTCAATCAGATCAATCATCTCTGTACTAAAACCGCGTACGGTACCGATCAGCGTTGCGTCGTCAGGAATCACATTGGTCGCACTACCTGAGTGAATCTGGGTCACTGACAGCACCGCCGACTCCAGCGGACTGGCGTTGCGGCTGACGATGGTCTGCCAGCTTTGGGCGATCTGGATGGCGACGATAATGGGATCAATGCCTTTATGCGGTTGCGCTGCATGGGCGCCTTTGCCTTTCACGATGACCTCAAATTCATTCGAGGACGCCATCATCGGCCCGGCGGTGACGCCGAAACTACCGACGGCTGCGCCTGGCCAGTTATGCATGCCAAATACTGCATCCATCGGACATTGCTCAAACAAGCCGTCGTCCATCATACGTTTTGCCCCACCACCGCCTTCTTCCGCTGGCTGAAAAATCACATATACCGTGCCATCAAAGACCGGGTGGCGTGATAAATAATGTGCTGCACCGAGCAGCATTGCCGTATGTCCGTCATGGCCGCAGGCATGCATTTTGCCTTCGTGTTTAGAGGTATGGGCGAAGCTGTTGATTTCTTGCATGGGCAGTGCATCGATGTCCGCCCGCAAGCCAATCGCGCGCGAACTGCTGCCATGTTTGATGATGCCGACGACGCCGGTGGTGCCGAGACCGCGAATAACTGGTATTCCCCATTCTTGCAGCTTGCCGGCGACGACGTCTGAGGTGCGGTGTTCTTCAAAACAGAGTTCTGGATGGGCGTGGATATCACGTCGTATTTGCTGTATTTCGCTATGGAATGCGAGGATCGGGTCGATAGGATCGAGTATTTGCATGTCGGTCTCCGTGCAACAACGTTCAAGTCTTGCGCCAAAATAGGGCGCAGTGTATGTTGTAATTGCGTAAATTTTTGGTCTGGCTGATTGTCGTGCCAAGTTTCAGCCTCGGTAATATTTTAGTGTAAAGCATTTTTTGTCGAGATGACGGACGCCATTGCGCGCTCCGTATTTTTTTGAACCTTAGGGAGTTGTCTATGTCGATGTTCCGCGCAATTCGAATCACACCTCGTGCCGCTGTGCTGGTTGCCAGCCTGAGTGCTTTATTTGCCTTGGCGCCTGCCAGTTTCGCACAAGAATTCAAATTGGCGATGAGCTCGCCGCCGACATCACTCGATCCCCATTTTTATAATTTATTTCCTAATCTGAACGTCTCTGATCATATGTTTGAGACGCTGGTCGCCATGGATGCCGATAGTCGCATTGTTCCCAGTCTGGCAGAATCCTGGACACTGATCAACAACCTGACCTGGGAAGTCAAGCTGCGCAAAGGCGTGAAGTTTCATGACGGTTCCGACCTCACGGCGGAGGATGTGATCTGGTCACTGGAGCGTCCGGCGACCATCGTCAATAGTCCGGGCAAATTCGATGTCTATACCCGCGCCATCATTAATAAAAAAGTCATCGACCCTTACACGATACGCCTGACGACCAAAGAGCCATATCCGCTCCTGCTATCCGATCTGACCGCGATCTACATTGTCTCTAAAAAAGCCACGCAAGGATTAAGCAGCGATGACTTTGCCTCAGGTAAGGGAATGGTCGGTACCGGGCCGTATAAGTTTGCCAAATTTTTACGTGATGACCGCATTGAGATGGATCGTTTCGATGGCTACTGGGGCAAGAAGCCGGCAAACTGGAGCAAAGTGACCTTACGTTTCATCCCGAACGGCGCAACCCGCATCGCAGCCTTGCTGGCAGGCGACGTGCAGGCGCTAGAAAATGTGCCGACACCGGATATCGCCCGTGTGCGCAGTGACACGAATCTGGCGATGACTTCCAAGGTTTCGCATCGCCTGATCTATTTATATCCAGACACTTCCCGCGACAAATCCCCTTTTGTGACAGACAAAGACGGCAAGCCGCTGGATAAAAATCCGCTCAAAGACCTCCGCGTCCGTAAAGCGATCTCGATGGCGATCAACCGTGAGGCAATTAAAGACCGCGTGATGGAAGGTTTGTCGCAACCCACCAATAATCTGGTGCCACTGACCTTGTTCGGTCATAACCCCGATCTGAAAGTCGTTAAATACGATCCCGAAGCAGCGAAGAAACTCATGGCAGAAGCTGGCTACGCAAATGGTTTTGGTATCACAATCCATACACCGAACAATCGCTACATCAATGACGAAAAAATTACCCAGACCATTGCGCAGATGTTGTCCAAAATCGGTATCGTTGCCAAAGTAGAGGGCGCACCGATGTCGGTCTACGCTGCACGTGGCGTCAAGCGTGAATACTCATTAGGCTTGCTGGGATGGGGTGCTCAGACTGGCGAAGCCTCATCGCCATTGCGTGCAATCGCCGCGTGTGATGAACCGGAAAAAGGTTATGGCGGGAATAATTATCTCAAGTACTGTAATCCCAAAGTCAATGAACTCCTGAGTAAAGCCTTGAATACTGTCGACGACAAGTCGCGCCTGAAGTTATTGCAGGATGCGACAGCTATTGTCATTAACGACGCCGGTATTATTCCGATTCATCAGCAGGTCACCACCTGGGCGATGAAAAAGAATATCAGTTATATTCCGCGCACTGACGAGCGCACTCACGCCTATGAATTTAGTGCGAAGTAATCTTGTAATCGATCGCGTCCGGGGCATGTCGTTTAAAGAGTCGCCCCGGCCAGGCTTTCAATGAACTCAGGTCCTGAGAAAAAAGCAAATTCGCTCTCTCAACTATTTCATAGTGATACGGAGCGACTATTTACGTGGTGACAGGGATATTGCATGCTGGTTTTTATTATTCGACGTCTGATACAGAGTGTCATGGTGCTGCTGGTGATGTCCTTGCTGGTATTCGCTGGTGTCTACGCGATTGGGAATCCGATTGACGTATTGCTTAGCCCCGATGCCGATCAGATCGAAAGAGCGCGTACCATCGCCGCGTTCGGACTCGATAAATCTCTGCCAGAGCAGTATTGGATCTTTTTAAAAAATGCCTTGAGCGGTGATATGGGTCGTTCGTTTGCCTTCTCGACCCCAGCGCTGGCACTGATTTTTGAGCGTATGCCGGCGACGCTTGAGCTGGCAGTCTGCGCTATCGTGATGGCTATCCTGCTCGGCGTACCGCTGGGTTTGTGGGCAGGTTTACGTCCCAACGGCTTTGCTGGAAAAACGATTATGGCGGTCTCAATACTGGGCTTCTCTTTGCCCACGTTTTGGGTCGGCCTGATGCTGATCATGGTGTTTGCGGTACAGCTAGGCTGGCTGCCTTCCAGCGGTCGTGGTGAGACCAGTTTGTTATTCGGTGTACCGGTCAGTTTTTTAAGCTGGGATGGCTTACGACATATCCTGATGCCCGCATTGAATCTTGCCCTGTTCAATGTCGCCTTAGTGATTCGTCT
The DNA here is from genome assembly GCF_049340185.1 of Undibacterium sp. Rencai35W. NCBI lineage: Bacteria > Pseudomonadati > Pseudomonadota > Betaproteobacteria > Burkholderiales > Oxalobacteraceae > Undibacterium > Undibacterium sp. Rencai35W. The sequence goes on along the minus strand of NZ_JBMPPC010000004.1, from coordinate 316,304 downwards.
GACGCGTGCCGGAGCGCAGGAAGCCTTATTGCAGGACTATGTCAAATTCGCCCGCGCTAAAGGCTTGCGTAACAGTCGCATCATCGGTGTCCATGTACTGAAAAATATTTTGATCCCCATCGTCACCGTGATCGCTTTGCAGTTCGGCTCCATCATCGCGTTTGCGATTGTGACCGAGTCCGTATTTGCCTGGCCGGGTATGGGCAAGCTGATCATCGATTCTATCCGCGTGCTTGACCGTCCGGTGATCGTGGCCTACCTGTTACTCATCGTGACCCTGTTTATCCTGATTAATTTGATCGTCGATGTCTTGTACTCGCTGCTCGATCCCCGGGTCCGACTTTCTGAAGCGAAGGCTTGATATGACAATGACTACACCAGACCAAACAACAAGGAAGACACTGCCGGAGGACACCCCGTTCCGTCGCTTTGTCCGGCAATTTTTTGAAAGCAAAATCGCTACTCTTGGTTTGGTTATTCTGTTGCTAATTTTGTTCGCAGCCTTACTAGCGCCTTTGATCTCACCACAAAATCCCTATGATCTCGGCAATCTTGATGTCATGGATTCACGGCTGGAGCCGGGCCAGTTATCGGCAGATGGCAAGCTGCGTTTCTTGATGGGTACCGACGAGCAGGGTCGCGATATGCTGTCGGCGATTATTTATGGCTTGCGTATTTCTGTTGCAGTTGGTGTGATCAGTACGGTTATTGCCTTATTCATCGGTCTGTCGCTTGGCCTGTTCGCTGGTTATGCAGGCGGTAAAACCGAAGCACTGATCATGCGGATAGCCGATATCCAGTTATCGTTCCCACCGATTTTGATCGCGCTGATTTTGCTGGCGCTGACAGGACAAGGCGTCGGTAAAATCATCATCGCCCTAGTCGCGGTCCAATGGGCTTATTACGCGCGCACTGCCAGAAGTGCCGCGCTAGTCGAGCGCAAGAAAGAGTACATCGAGGCCGCTGTAGGTTTAGGTTTGTCACCAGCGCGGATTATCCTGCGTCATCTTTTGCCAAATTGTCTGCCGCCTTTGATTGTAATCGCGGCCTTGCAAGTCGCTTCGGCGATTTCGCTGGAGGCGACACTGTCCTTTCTCGGACTTGGTTTGCCTGTGACCGAACCATCACTGGGTTTGCTGATTGCAAACGGATTTCAGTATCTGCTGTCGGGAAAATACTGGATCAGTTTTTTTCCCGGTATTGCGTTGCTGGTGACGGTCGTGGCGATTAATCTGGTAGCGGATCAGTTACATGATGTACTGAATCCGCGTTTGCAGACACAATAAGGACGACGCTATGACAACAGCTTTTCAGCAGGACGCTCATACGCAAGAAGCAACTTTGGTCGTCCAGAATCTGACTACCGAATTTCACACCCGTGCGGGTATCGCGACGGCAGTCAATGACGTTTCTTTCTCGGTCATGCCGGGTCAGATTATGGGACTGGTCGGTGAATCCGGTTCTGGTAAATCGATGACCGGTTATTCCATCATGGGATTAATTGATGCGCCGGGCAAAGTCGCCGGAGGCAAGATTTTACTGAAGGGGCGCGACTTACGCGCCATGTCTGCGGAGCAGATGCGTCAGGTGCGCGGTGACCGCATTGCCATGATTTTTCAGGATCCGATGATGACCCTGAATCCGGTTTTGCGGATTGATACGCAGATGACGGAGGCGATTGATGCGCATCATCAGGTCAGTCATGCGACCGCACGTGAGATGGCGCGTGATGCGCTGGTGCGGGTGGGTATTCCTTCACCTGATGAACGTTTGCTATCGTATCCGCATCAGTTCTCCGGTGGAATGCGACAAAGAGTCGCGATTGCGATTGCCTTGCTGAATAAACCCGATCTGATTATTTGCGATGAGCCAACTACGGCGCTGGATGTCACGATACAAGGGCAAATTTTATTTGAGATGCAGAAGCTGTGTCGTGAATCCGGGACTTCATTGATCTGGATTACCCATGATTTATCGGTGATTGCTGGACTGGCAGATACCATTAGTGTGATGTATGCCGGACGCATTGTTGAGAGCGGTACCGTGGAGCAGGTGTTGAATCAACCGCGTCACCCTTACACACACGGTCTGATCGCCTCAGCTCCGTCACGTAATCCAGTTGGTCAGCCACTGCATCAAATCCCCGGAATGACACCGTCCTTGCTGCATTTACCTGGCGGCTGTGCTTTTCGAGAACGTTGTGATCGCGCCGATACAGCTTGTTATGAGAATCCGTCGATTCGTGAATTTGATGCTCGTCTGCTTCGATGCTGGCATCCCGTGTCTGACGAAATGCAAAGCGAGCAGGTCGCATGAGCCACGTCGTATCGTCTGGCTCGGATGCAGTTCATGAGTTGCATGACTCGCGTGATTCACATGGCTCCTCCGATCAAACATCGACCCATATAATTCAACCACTTTCCGATGCGATGACAGCACCTACTTCAGTAAACACTTTAATGCCTATTTTGGAATTGCGTCAGGTCAGCAAGCGCTTTGTCAAACCATTGGATGTCGCGGCGAAATTAGCCAAATTCGTCGGCGCCGAGATACAACCCCAAGTTGTGCATGCCGTGGATCATGCGAATCTCAGCATACAAGCTGGCGAAGTTGTGGGTCTGGTGGGTGAATCCGGTTGCGGTAAATCGACCTTGGGCAGGATGGCCGTGGGTTTGCATAGCCTGACGGAAGGTTCGCGCTGGTGGCGTGGGCAAGAAGTGACGGGTCTTGATAAGAAGGCGCAACGCGATAGTCAACTGGCGATCCAGATGATTTTTCAGGATCCCTATGCTTCGCTGAATCCAAGAATGCGGGTTAAAAATATCATCGGTGAAGCACCGCTGGTACACGGGTTCATCAAGGCATCTGAGCAACAAGATTATGTCGAGCAATTATTGCAAAAAGTTGGCCTGGATCCGGCTGTTGCGACACGCTTTCCACATCAGTTTTCGGGTGGTCAGCGTGCCCGTATCGGGATCGCACGCGCGCTGGCCGTCAAGCCAGAATTTTTAGTCTGCGACGAGGCGGTGGCCGCGCTTGATGTCTCGATACAGGCGCAAGTGCTCAATCTCTTTATCCGCTTACGGGACGAGCTCAAGCTTACATATCTGTTTATCAGTCACGATCTTGGCGTGGTTCGTCATTTATCCGATCGCGTGGTCATCATGTATCTCGGTCGCGTGGTGGAGTCCGCGCCGACAGCAGAGATTTTTAGTCAGGCGAATCACCCTTACACTCAGGCATTGCTGGCTTCCGCCCCGAAACTTGAAGTCAGAAAAACGACTTTTATCGCTATTAAAGGGGAGATTCCCTCACCTTTGAATCCGCCTGCTGGCTGTCATTTTCATCCGCGCTGCCCGCATGCGATGCCGCGCTGCGCACAAGAGCAGCCCGTACTGAAAGAGATCGCTCCACAGCGTTTTTCGGCCTGTCATTTGAATACGATGTAAGACAGTTGGACCCGGAAATGCTGACTCTGCCAAATCTGATTCTGCCATATAGTAAGATCATGTCATTCTAGGTGCATCATAGTAAGGAGATCTCGCGTGTCTTATTTGCCTTCTCGTTTTTTTAGTCTATGTCGCCTGCTAGCTGCAGGCATGTTGTGTCTGATGCTAGCGTCACCAGCTAGTGCTTTATATGATCCGAAACCGGATGCCAGCTTATCTGCTGCACAAGGTGAATGGTCCGGTAGCTTAACTTACCGTGACTACAGCAGTCCCGACAAAATGGTCACGCTGCCTACCCGGATGTTTATCAGTCTGAGCGGGCCTGATGAGATCAGTCTGCATTTTATTTTTGCAGATGGTCCGGCGAAGACGGTGTATTCGTATGAAAAAATCGGAATTTATCCCCTGAAAAAAGAGTTAACCTGGAGCAGTGGCGTCAGCGAAAAATCATTGTCGATATATCAGATCCTGGCTGACGACGTCACCGACAAAGGTCGCAAGCTCGTATTCGAGAAACGTTCAGATAAAGGTATTAACCGCTACACGCTGGAGATCGGAGCAAATGTTTTCGTGTTGAGCAAAGATGAGATTGATGCAGCGGGTGTGGCGACGTTTCGTAATCGCTATCTGTTATCCCGTCCTGGTGTGTCGGCCAAGTAATTTATCGTCCATTTTTAAGGCGACGTGGATGGGCTGTAGGCAGGAAAATACAAACCCCTAAGTTATTTGTTTTGGTGATGTCAGGTATACAAAAAAGAAAGAAGCATTATTTGCTGCACTGCGATATATTGAAGTTGTCTCCTCCAACACCGTAAAAGGTTTGGATTTCAGCCCGCTCCGTTAAGGTAGCGGGCTTTTTTTTTGGATTTTTAATATTGCAGAGCTAAAGGCCGGAAACGGAGGTAAATTAATTTCCGTGTGGAATTAAAAACACGTATTTGATATTCGATTTATGAATGGGTGATATGCAAAAATAGTGTTTGGTTTATTTGTTGCGCTGCGATATAGTTACTCTTGTCTCCTCCAACACCTCCTAAGGTTTGGATTTCAGCCCGCACACTCTGCGGGCTTTTTTTTGTCTGATCAAAAATTTTCTGGCATTCAGGTAAATGAAGAGTTTCTCTGGAAAAACTATTATTCACCAAAGTAATAACCGATATGTGAATAATAAAGCAGACGAATTTGCTGCATCGCGATAAAGTACATCTGTCTCCTCCAATACCGCAAAGGTTTGGATTTCAGCCCGCAAATAGCGGGCTTTTTTTTGCTTAAAATTTTGCTTAAGATGTCTTCAATGGGCGACTTTACTGAGACATTCACTGAGAAACTCAGGAGGCTAATCATTAAACCCAAATTGCAACCTAATGGTTGGCAGCCTCTGGTTCATTGACTTTAGATGTTTCTGGCTTGATCTAGCGCGGCTTCTGTTAGCCACAAGTCTGTGGCCAGACTCAGCTCATCACAGTTATGCCCTTGTCCCACTCTGTCCATAACGATGAAATCGCTGATCTTGTGCAGAGCAATCAGCGGGTGATGCCAGACGCCTTTGGCATAGTTCACACCCTGAAATCCCTGACACAGGAAGGCGCGTAAACTATCAAGCCGGAACTCTCCTGCCGGTGCGACTACAACCAGGTATTCGGCTGCCATATCATGCGTCATGGGTGCAAACGCCTGACTCCCTAATGGGTGGCGCTCCATCACGCGGATTTCCAGAGGGAGTGCTCTTGCTTGCGCACGAAACAAACTGAGGATCGTTTGTCCATTCTGCTCTGCTGTGTCGGCAGAGGTCAGTGCGTGATAGCGTTCTGTCGTCCCCTCGTTGATGGGGTAGTGACGCGCACCGTCGAGCATGATGACGTCGCCGAACGGCGCAAAGGCGGCACGGCTGAGAGTTTCAATTTGGATGGAAGGCATAATTTACAGTCACTCCAGGCGGCTCCATAGACGCAGCCGGGAAACACCGCCATCAGGGAAAATGTTAAAGCGGATATGGGTGATCGGCCCCATTGAATTGATCTCATCTGCATAATAATGCTGATGATCCATTTGCAGTTTTTGCTCGGGCAGTAACACTGGCCAGAACATCGATTGCGTGATCAGAGATGTTTCAGTACCGCCCACCATAGACGCTGCCTGTATCATGCAGCGATCCGGATAATTCCCTTTGAAATGGCAAGTGTCCACTTCAATTTTTTCCACAATGCCCGGGTGAGCCAGTGCGATGATGCACCAGTCATTGCCAGGCTCGCGACGACGACGGGTTTCCCAGCCATCCCCCATATTGACACCGCGGCCAGGCATGAGCAGGCTTGATGCCAGACCGAAATGCTGATTATTTGTACCGACAATATGCCCACCGTTTTCCATCGCAATCAGATCGAATAATTGCTGACGATCGGCTGCTACCCAATCGGTTTGCGGCTGTGCATACACGCGCAGGCGTGCGATACCGCCATCGGGATAAATGTTGAGACGCAGATGTGTGTACGCTTTGTCGCTTTGAACTGCGTGATAGTGATGGTTATTCCCTTGCAAATTCACTGACGGCAGAATTTCTTCCCACAAGGTATGGGCGTCAGGCTCGCTATGTGGCAGCATCGCGGCTTCAATTGAGGCTGCTGGCGGGTAGTTGCCAGTGAAATGACTGGTATCAATGTCCACTCCTTGAATAATGCCTGCACGCGCCAGTTTCAGAACACACCAGTCATAACCATTCACGCGTTTGCGGCGTGATTCCCAGCCATCCATCCATTTACCGTTGGTATCGTATTTGCCAGGGATAAAAACCGCTGGTTCAGGATGTAGCATGCGCGCCATTTCGGCAAAAAAATCGTCACTACAAGCGAGTGTCCTGGCTCCCAGTCGAGGATCTGCCAGATTCGGATAGCGGCGGGTAAATTCCGGTGCGCTGGGGTCGGTCGTGATGATGGCCATATTGTTCTCGTTCGCGGTTGTTTGCTTATTTACTGACTTTTTGATGAATTATTTGCTGGTCTATTTTTTGGTCTGTTGGCCGGTTTCCAGATCTTTGCTGACGCTCTGCTCAAACCATTTCCCAATGACGGCACGTTCTTCTTCGGTGATATGAGTCAGATTCCCTAAAGGCATAATCCTTGTCTGCACGACTTGTTGATAAATAAGCTGGGCTTTGGATTTGATCAATGCGGGTTGATCAAGAATCAGTCCTTTAGCCGGTGCGTCCATCAATGTTGGATGTGCCGCATGACATTGTATGCAGCGCACATTGACGATGGTTTGTACCTGCGCAAATCTGTCTCCCACAACGTTATTAGCCTGCGGTGCTGTGGGTTGCGGCATGATCCAGGCAGCTACGCCTGCTAGTATCAAAATGGCGAGCAGCGGATAGGCGAGCTGTGTTTTTCCCTTATGCCGCAGAATAAAAAACTGCCGTATCAACACGCCTGACAGCATGATCATGACCAGCACGAGCCAGTTGGCTTCATGCGTATAAGTCATGCTGTAATGATTGGACATCATCGCGAACAATACTGGCAGAGTGAAGTAGGTATTGTGCACACTACGTTGTTTGCCGCGCTGGCCGTGAACGGGATCGACCGGTTCACCTGCTTTCATTGAGGCGATAATTTTGCGCTGCCCGGGAATAATCCAGAAAAACACATTCGCACTCATGATCGTGGCAATCATCGCACCGGTAATCAAAAATGCCGCACGACCGGAAAAAACATGACACGCTGCCCATGCCGTTGCAATGACGGTGCCGACGATCAGCAAGGGTAGTATTTTGTCGTTCTTGCTGAAAAAACGACATAGCAGGTCATATATGATCCAGCCCGATACCAGAAATCCCAGAGCAAGCAAAATCGCTTGGCTGGAAGAGAGCGGCATTATATTTGGATCAACCAGGTAGGTTTTGGCATTCAGTAAATACAATACGGTGAACAAGCCAAACCCAGATAGCCAGGTGCTATACGATTCCCAGTAAAACCAGTGCAGGTCTTGCGGTAAAGTCGGCGGTGCGCCCATGTATTTTTGCGGATTATAAAAACCACCACCATGGACTGCCCATAATTCACCTGCGACGCCTTTGTCTTTGAGTTGTGTATCGACCGGCGGTGTCAGGTGATTATCCAGCCATACAAAATAGAACGATGAGCCTATCCAGGCAATCGCGACGATCACATGCAGCCAGCGTAATAGCAGATTGGCCCAGTCTAAAAAATAAGCTTCCATCAATTGTCCTAAATTTTGAAAAAACGATGTGAACGGCGATAACTCATGATGCTAATTCACATTGGTAAGACGTATCTTTCAGCTGCCGCGGTAGGTAGAGTAGCTCCACGGAGTGACCAGTAGCGGCACATGATAATGCTGCTCCGGATAGACGACGCCGAAGCGCAAGGTCACTACACCGAGAAACGCCAGATCAGGCAAGCCGTTACCAGCCCTTGCAAAATACTGACCCACATCGAAATCCAGTTCATAGATACCTACGACAAGCGCATCCGCATCGAGCAAAGGATGGTCGCAACGACCGTCGGCATTGGTGCTGGTGCTGTGTAAAAGAGTGCGCTGACCCTGTTCGATCCGGTGCAATTGCACGCTGATACCCTGGCCCGGTTTGCCATTCGCGGTATCCAGCACATGCGTTGTAATTCGTCCCATAACTATTTTGCACTCACTTTTAGTTCATTTTTGCATGGACAGGACTGCTGCCAAATCGTCTTGGCGTTATGCGTCCTCATTAGGCGGTAGAACAATATTGTTGACAATCTTAATGATGAAATTTTGTTTATGTCAAATAAATACTTGATATAAAAAGATTTTTCAATCGACGTTGACAAAGGAGATGCTACAACATTATTTGCAATTGTCGACAATCTGGATTTAAATGTTACTCATCACGACTTTACATAATGCGCAGCACACACTTATTTATGATCACTCTAACCGACACGGCACTACTCGATACTGAAGAGCGTATGTACCGCGAGATCTATGACGCCATCATGGAACATCGCTTACCTGCACGTACCAAATTGACCGAGCAATCTTTGAGCCAGATCTATGGTTTGGCCAGACATGGTGTGCGTAAAGTCTTGGGCCGCTTATCTGCCGATGGGCTGGTTGATCTGGAAGCGAACCGTGGCGCCTTCATTGCCAGCCCTGGCGCACAGGAGGCAAATGATATGTTTGAGCTGCGTCAGACGCTCGAACAAATGGCGATTGAAAAAGTGCTGACGACAGCCAGTGCCGCCGATATGGCCTCACTTCGTCATCTGGTGGAGCGCGAGCGCGATGCGTATCAGCGTGGTGACCGGCCGCAGTGGATACGCTTATCCGCTGATTTTCATATTCAACTGGCGCAGCTCAGCGGCAATCAATTGCTGGTTGAGATGTTGCGTCGGCTGGTATCGCGCACCACACTACTTATTTCTCATCAGTCCGCAACACCAAGTGCGGGCAGTCAGCCCTGCTCGTTTGATGAACATCTCAATGTGGTCAGTGCGCTGGAACGTAAAGATAAAAAACTTGCCTTGCAAGAGATGACACTACACCTGAATCGCTGCGCCTGCCGCACACCCAAGGCAACAGAAAAAGGCTTCGACTTGCGAGCTGCGCTCGCTCAACCTCAACTCAAACCATCATGACTACGAACTCCATGAAGCCATCCGCCAGCCCTCATTACCCTCGCGACCTGATTGGTTATGGTCGTCATATTCCTCACGCACAATGGCCGCAGCAGGCAAGAATCGCGCTGCAGTTCGTCCTCAATTATGAAGAGGGCGGCGAAAATTGTATCCTGCATGGTGACCTGGCATCAGAACAATTTTTATCTGAAATTGTCGGCGCTGCAGCTTATGAAGCGCGTCACATGTCGATGGAATCAATCTATGAATATGGTTCTCGCGCTGGTGTCTGGCGCATTCTGCGTGAGTTTGAGCAGCGACAATTGCCATTGACGGTATTCGGCGTGGCGATGGCCTTGCAGCGGCATCCGGAACTAACGCAGGCATTTGGGGAGTTGGGGCATGAGATCGCTTGCCATGGCTTACGCTGGATTCATTATCAGCATATGGATGAAGCTAGCGAGCGCGCGCACATGCAAGAAGCGGTACAAATCCTACGTGAACTGACCGGACATGCACCCCTGGGCTGGTACACCGGGCGTGACTCGCCGAACACCCGCAAACTCGTGGTCGAACATGGCGGCTTCGTGTATGACGCTGATTATTATGGCGACGACCTGCCATTCTGGACGGCAGTTGATCTGCCTGACGGCAGCAGGCATTCTCACCTGGTCGTTCCCTATACCCTTGACAGCAACGATATGCGCTTCGCCACGCCGCAGGGCTTTAATACCGGCGAACAGTTCTATCAATATCTCAAAGATAGTTTTGATGTGTTGTACGCCGAAGGAGATCCGGCTGGGCAAAATTCGCCGAAGATGCTGTCCATCGGCATGCATTGCCGCCTGCTTGGTCGTCCGGGCAGATTCCGCGCGCTGCAACGCTTTCTGGATTATGTGCAGTCGCATGATCAGGTCTGGATTTGTCGCCGCATCGACATCGCACAACACTGGATTGCCACACATCCTGCGCCATCTGTTTGAGTCAGTCTGAGTTCTGCAATTTTTTTAAAATTTCACAATTCTCACAATTCTCACAATTCTCACAATTCTCACAATTTTTTAATAAGCCACCATGAGCGTTCAACGATCTATACAAGACATCAATCAACTTAGTCCCGCGCAATTTGTCGAGCTTCTTGGCGGCATTTTCGAGCACTCTCCCTGGGTTGCCGAGCGCGCCTGTGTACAGCGCCCCTTTGCTCTGGTACGGGACTTGCATCAAGCCATGGCAGACGCTGTCATGTCGGCACCGCTCCCGATGCAACTTGCCTTAATCCGCGCGCATCCCGAGCTGGCAGGTAAGGCGGCAGTGCGTGGCGAGCTGACTGCAGAGTCGATGCGTGAGCAAAGTGGTGCAGGTTTGAGCGAATGCAGTGCGGACGAATTTGCAACTTTGCAAAAACTGAACGCTAGCTACAACGCCAAATTTGGTTTTCCGTTTGTGATTGCAGTACGTGGCCATGACCGTCATAGCATCATTGCGCATTTTTCACGTCGCCTGGAGTCCACGCAAGAGGTCGAAACACAAGAATGCCTGGAGCAGATTATTAAAATAGGCGGATTTCGTTTGGCGGATGTAGTGCATGACTAAGCTATTTTTGAGTGTGATGTATTGCAGCTCACCGCTCACCGCTAATTGAGCCCGAAAAAGTCCTTTCTGGTAATCGTTTTGTAGTCGAGATCCGCAACAATCCGCAGCAATACGTCACAAGCCATTGCAGTATTTCACTTAACCATAAAGGACATCCAATGAAAAATTTGTTTAAACCATACCGCATCAAATCTCTTGCCTGTACCTTGCTGGCACTCAGCACGGTACAGGCGCTGGCCGCCGACTGGAGTGATACAGCGGTCAGCTGGCGTCATGGCAGTCAGTTCGCCGAACCGTTTAATCCGGCGGATATCAGTAAAGATATTTTTGCCCTGACACACGTCAGCGGCTACAAATACGGCACGAATTTTTTCAATGTCGATTTTTTGCAATCAGACAGCAAGGACCCCGCTTCTGCGACTCAAAAGTCGGGTGCTCAGGAAGCCTATGTGGTCTACAGAAATACCATTGATTTTGGCAAGCTACAGGGGCGCGATATCAAATTCGGCCCTGTCCGTGGCGTCGGTGCCACGATCGGTTTTGACTGGAATACCAAAAATGATGCGGGCTACAATTCACGCAAACGCATGCTGGTAGCGGGTCCTACGTTAATGTGGGATGTCCCTGGTTTTTTGAATACCAGCTTGCTGCTTCTGAGTGAAAGCAATGCCCCGTCCATCGTATCAAGTCGCTATACCTATAAAACTCATGCGATGCTGACCGCGAACTGGGGTATTCCGCTGGCAGACAGCCTGGCTTTTGAGGGCTACGCGAATCTGATCGCCAGTAAAGGTAAGGACGAAGTCGGTGCAGAGACTGGCACAGAGACTAATGTTGATGCCCAGATCATGTACGATCTGGGGTCGCAAATGAGTCTGGCAAAAAATACCTTGCGTGTCGGATTGGAATACCAGTACTGGAATAATAAATTCGGTAATACCTCTGCCACGACCTTTGGCAAAGGTTATAAAGCCAGCACGCCGATGGTCAGGGTTGAGTACCATTTTTAAGCCGAATAACTAAGCTAAACTAAGCAACTAGATCAATGGCGTTTCTGTATTGGCGGCGCCATTTTTATTTGCCGAACGGATTAGTGGTCGTCACAATTTGCCTGTCGGGCGGCGTAGTTGGGGCAGAATTAGCCGGGGCAACGTAGCCATCACTCAAGGTTTTCAAAAAGGCCAGAAGGTCATCAATCTCCGCTTCGCTAAATACCGGTCCGGTAGACTTAGGACGATTAAACGGTGGTCTGTCATTGATGATATTGGCTTGATAGGCCAGTGGTAAATCGTTCGGTATGCCAGTCGGACCATACCAGCGTTGCGGGTCGCTATTGCGGGTTGAATAAAAACTGATGACCTCGCGTAGATTATTGAAGACTCCGTTGTGCATAAATGCCTGCCGCTCTGCAACATTGCGCAGACTGACCATTCTGAATTTTCCGCAAAATTGTTCTATCGTGACATTGGCAGGCACGTTGGTCAGTGCAGGTTTGCTACGCACCGGACCGCATAAACCCAGATCATAAAATCCCGGATTGCTGTTAAGTGGAATATTTTTATTCCGTGGGATACCCGTTGCGTAATACGTAAATTCTGAAAACAACGAATCCCTGGGATTCTTCGATGCCGGGTTCATCAGATGGCAGGATGCACAATTGCCTCGATTCGTATCGACAAACAATTTCATGCCGCGATTTTCTGCTGCGTTCAATGCAACCTGACCTTGTACAAAGAAGTCATATTTCGAACTGAATTGCTGGTGCGAAGAGCTTGCTTCAAATGCGGCAATTGCGACGCCGATTTTTTCAAAAGCAATCGTCGGATTACTAAAAATAGCGGCACCAAACTCAGCCCGTATGAGATTCGCATAGGCTGATCCAGCCACTTTATTGACGACACTTGCCGCGCTCGGATTGTTCATTTCGGCTGCGGCAAGAAACGGTGCAAGTGCTTGCAATGCCAGAGTATCAGCGCGGCCATCCCAGAAATGCCCACCCTGTACTTCGACGACGCCGTTCTCGATTTTAAATGAGAAGACCGGCACAAACGTATTGTAGGCGTTGCTCATAGCATTCCGTTGTCCGACTACACCGGGTCGGCTACCGAGTGGTACACCTATCCTTGAGCCGTTATTACTCGCAAAGCCAGTATTCACATTGTGGCAGCTCACACAAGCGGTGCCTGCCGGTTCTGATAAATTTTTATCGGTGAAGAGTCGTTGTCCGATTGTCTCCAGGCGAGTCAGTGCCGCCGCCGGTGGATTCGGTACGCTGGGTACAGCAGGCGCTTGCGCGAATGTATTCGTGCAGATATGCAGCAAGCCGACTAACAGCACAATCCACACAACCGGACGTGGAATACGTTGGTCAGAGGCAGTGGTAGAGATAGTCATGATTCGTCTCCAAAACAGGAAAATTTGCATTCAGATGGGCAGCAGGATGATTTTTGTTACTGCTGCTTTCACCTTAATGTGCAAATGTGTAGAAATCATGGAGAGAAAGAATCGGCATCCCCTATTTTTAATAAGCTCAGAATGTTGTTGCTAAGACCTGATCAACCGCATCGATGAATTTACTTTGTATTGGATTACTTCATGATTTATCCACAATTGAGGAGTACTCTTGGCAATTGAATATCGTGAGAATATTCTCTTCATTCAACGCTCCCATCCGCTTACGAACCGGTTTTATGCGACTCACCATAGCAAAGAAAATTTCCTCCTCTGTCATTCTGATACTGGTGATCAGTGTGGTGGTCATGGCTGGCTTAACGAGTAACAACTTGCAAAAGGGATTCAATACGTATTTGCAGCAAAAGCAAGAGCAAGAGTTGCAAATCGTGAGCACGGCGATGGCAAATTATTACCGGGAGAATGCGAGTTTTGAGGGACTTAAACATAATCCGGTCGGCGTACGGCGGGTCATTGATCGCGGGCTAGGACGGGAGCACGGACGACGCTTGGAGATAGGGGCAGAGCATGAACCGTATCGTCAGCAAAATCATCCGCCACGTCGTGATTCTGCCAATCAGGCAACCCGAGAAGCACGAGATCCGGAAGCTACTGGCCTTGGTAACGTGAGTCCAGCCGCGGACGGTTCTCCAAGAGCGATGCCTGGGCCAGAGCACAGGCTAGCCTACAACAATTCGGATCGGCCATTTCCGCCGCAGCATCGTCCACCATTAAACCGCCCGGTTCCTGCCGCTGATTCTGTATCTGCAGAATTGCCAGTCCAAGCAGGTAATCAGAATCTGAGCCAGCCACCACGAACACTACCAAGCCCTCAGCTACCGCCACCACCGGTCAATGATTTTTTTAGTGTGGCACCTCGGGTCTCGCTGATTGCTGCGGACGGCACGCCAGTCTTCGGCGCCTTACGGATGGGGGCGAATCAAATACAAAGTCGGGTTGTCGTAGATGGTCAGCAAGTCGGTACGGTGATTGCTCCGATACCGCAGTTTGTGTTGGATAAGACTAACGCCGGTTTTGTGGATACGCAGTTAAAAAATATATTCTGGATTGCGGTGTGTCTGATTCTGGTTGCGATGCTATTCAGTATCTGGCTCGGTGCCCATTTAGTGCGGCCGATTGCAGAATTACGCCGGGTCACCCGGGAGATTGCATCAGGCAAATTACAGGCACGAGCTGATGTGGGTAACCAGGATGAACTCGGCGATCTTGCTCAGCATGTCAATTCTATGGCGCAGGCGCTTGAGCTTAACGAGCAACATCGAGGAAAGATGCTGGCAGATGTTTCACACGAATTGCGTACCCCGTTGACCGTCATGCGGGGCGAAATAGAGGCGCTGCTCGATGGTATCCGGGTACTTGACCGTGCGGCGATGGTCTCGCTGCATGCTGAGGTGCTGCAATTAAATAAACTGGTCGATGATCTGCGCCAGCTCACTCTGGCAGATGCGGGCAATCTGGTTTTTCATTTTTCGCCATTGAATTTGACGGCATTGATAGCCGAGGTAAGTGAGCGCTTCCGCTTGCGTATGCACAAGGCGCAATTGCAGTTCGAGTTGCGTTTACCGGCTGAGGCCGTGATGATTGATGCAGACGCTAGCCGAATTACACAGGTTATCGTCAATCTTCTGGAAAACAGTCTGCGATATACCGACGCCGGTGGTCAGGTCTCTTTGGCGTTAATAACAAACAAAGGCCTCGCGCTGATCGGTATTGAAGATAGCGCACCTGGCGTAGCTCTGGGCAGTCATGAGAAATTATTTGACCGCTTATATCGAGATGATCTGGCGAGGACGCGAGACGGCAGCGGCAGTGGATTGGGATTATCGATTTGTCGTGCGATGATTCAGGCACACCGTGGTGAAATAAAGGCGATGCCATCACCGCTAGGTGGTGTCAAAATAGTGATTGCATTAGCAACCAGAAACTAACTATTCCTACCATCGTATGCCAGCAAGCAAAATCCTGATTGTCGAGGACGATTATAAAATTGCCAGCGTGTTGCAGGATTATTTGCATGCCAGTGCGTATCTGACAGAACATGTGGCGAATGGCTTGGATGCTGTATCGGCGATGCGACAGGGTGGTTTTTCTTTGCTACTTCTCGACCTGATGTTACCGGGACTCGATGGTGTACAGGTCTGTCAGGCGGTACGTCAGTTCAGTAGCATTCCCATCATCATGTTAACCGCGAGAGTGGAAGAAATTGATAAGCTGATTGGTCTCGACGCTGGTGCTGACGACTATGTCTGCAAGCCATTCAGTCCGCGTGAGGTCGTTGCGAGAGTGAACGCGCAGCTTAGACGTAGCGGTATGCATGCCGTTGCGCTGCCGGAGAGTCGTTCTGTATTTGTTGTCGATGCCGACAAGATGCTGATTCTGGTTCGCGGCCTCGCCTTAACTCTGACGCCTGCCGAGTTTCGTATTCTGGCGGAGTTGATACGACATCCTGGGCGAGTCTATTCGCGCCAGCAGTTGCTGACGATTTCTAGCGACGAATTGCGTGACAGCAGTGATCGAACGGTTGATTCCCATATTAAAAATATCCGCAAAAAAATCACTGAGCGCCTGCCTGAACTCGACTGCCTGCAATCGGTGTATGGTGTCGGTTATCGTTTTGAGATGGCGACCTGACACCGTCAGCCTCATGTCCTGAGGTTCTATGGCATATTGGCGGTTCTCCGCCTATGATGCCTGTTCATGAAAATCACATCCCGTACCGCTTTGCTCTTAACTTTGCCGCCGCTGCTCTGGGCGGGTAATGCTGTGGTAGGACGGCTGGCGGTGGGCAGCATGCCACCACTATTACTCAACGCCTGTCGCTGGAGTCTAGCGCTGCTGGTGTTGCTGCCGCTGGGTTGGCGGGCCTTGCGGCATCCGCGCGACCTGCTGGTGCGCTGGCGTTATCTGTTGCTGCTTGGCGGCCTGGGTGTGGGGTGCTATAACGCGCTGCAGTATCTGGCATTACGCACTTCGACTCCGTTAAATGTGACGCTGATTGCGGCGAGCTTGCCGGTGTGGATGTTGCTGTTAGGCGCGACCGTGTATCGCGAAAAGCCGCGCCGTAATCAAATTCTGGGTGCGGTATTTTCTTTACTCGGCGTGGCACTGGTGCTCTCGCGTGGCCAGTTGTCTGCATTGGCGCAGGTTCAGTTTGTGCCGGGTGATTTGTATATGCTGCTCGCGGTGATGGCCTGGGCTGGCTATAGCTGGTTACTGGCGCGTCCGCCGCGGTCGATGCAAGGTGCGATGCGTCCCGTTTGGGGCTGGGCTGAATTTTTACTGGTGCAGACGAGTTGCGGTCTGATCTTTGCGGGCAGTGCAGCAGGTCTGGAGCACATGACGGCCGCGCCTGTGCACTGGACGCCCTGGTTGATCCTGGCCTTGTTGTATGTCGCGATAGGTCCGTCAGTGATTGCCTACCGTTGCTGGGGTCTGGGTGTGGCCGAAGTCGGCCCGACGCTGGCTGCTTTTTTTGGCAATCTGACACCGGTATTTGCCGCGATCTTATCGGCGCTGATGCTGGGTGTCTGGCCGCAATGGTTTCACGCGCTGGCGTTTGTGCTGATCGCCGCAGGCATTGTCGTGTCGTCCAGACCGGATTAGTGCGTGTCTGGAAATGAATATACTCACCTAAGTATATTTTCAATTACCTTATACAGCATGCGGATAAAGGCAT
The DNA here is from genome assembly GCF_049340185.1 of Undibacterium sp. Rencai35W. Lineage (NCBI taxonomy): Bacteria > Pseudomonadati > Pseudomonadota > Betaproteobacteria > Burkholderiales > Oxalobacteraceae > Undibacterium > Undibacterium sp. Rencai35W. Next base: position 299,502 of record NZ_JBMPPC010000004.1, on the reverse strand, counting down.
ATTGGTGATGAAATAATGGGGAGTATAGGTGTTGCAGCATCTATTTTCTGGGTTTTTAAAAAATAATCAGATCGCTGCGAATCGATTCATGCCGTTGCTGTCTCTCAGGTTTTTGCCACAGGTTTATCACGAGATCATTCTGTGGCGTGATGTTGAAGCGCTGAGAATCAGGGAAATCGCCAGCGATTTGAAGCTCAGCACCGCTGTGACAAAAAGCCATCTGCATCGCTTAATGATTCTGGACGTAGCGATCCAGTTCATTGAGCCATTGCTGTTTCTGCTCCGGCGCGGCAAACGAGGCGCAAAAACTGTTCTTGGCAAGTTGGATTAATTCTTCACGCGTCAAGGCCAGTGCATCGGCGGTCGCGATGAAATTTGTCGTCATATAGCCGCCGAAATATGCCGGATCATCAGAATTAATCGTCACGCATAAACCCGCACGCAGCATGCGCGCCAGATTGTGTTGCTGTAAATCGCTGACGACGCACAGCTTCAGATTCGATAGCGGGCAAACCGTCAGCGGCATCTGGGTTTGCACAAGTTTGTGCATCAGTGCCGCATCTTCTTCAGCGCGGACGCCATGATCGATGCGCTCGACTTGCAGTACATCCAGCGCACTGTGAATATACGCCGGCGGACCTTCTTCACCGGCATGTGCAACTAGCCGGAAGCCGAGTTCGCGACATTGGGCAAAGACGGCGGCGAACTTCTCAGGCGGATTGCCGACTTCGGCGGAATCGAGTCCTATGCCATTCCACAGATCCGCGTACTGACTGCGTAAAGGCAATGCAGCAGCCAGTGTCTCGAAAGCGTCTTCCTCACTCAAATGACGCAGGAAGCACAGGATCATGCTGCCAGAAAAATCATGGGCGGCTTTCGCTTCGCGCAAAGCACGGGCGATTCCTGCAAATACGATTGCTGTGCTGATACCACGCGCCGTATGGGTTTGCGGGTCGAAGAATAATTCAACATGACGCACATTGTCTGCCCGGGCACGCTCAATATACGCCATGGTCAGGTCGTAAAAATCCTGCTCGGTTTGTAATACAGCCGCCCCGGCATAATACAAATCTAAAAACGATTGCAGATCGCTGAAGTTATAAGCAGCGCGTACTTCTTCCACCGAGGAATACGCTAATTGGACCGCATTACGTTGCGCCAGTGCGAACATTAATTCGGGTTCGAGTGAGCCTTCAATGTGCAGATGGAGTTCGGCTTTTGGCAAGCCGCGAATGAAATCATGTAAGTTGCTAGTCATTGTGTCGCTCTTCGCTGATCATATTGTGTAGGTTGGAATGCTATTGTTGCCGCTGAGTCTGCAATTCATTACCCTGGTACGGGTATTGTCGGCGGCAACATCGGACCATCGTTGCAATAATTGCGCCGCCACTGCGACGGCAATCACGCCGGGTTCTTTGCCGGTGATGCCGGGTATGCCGACAGGGCACACCATATTTTCTAAGGTCGTGGCGCTGAATCCCCGCTCACGCAGCCGATGCTCAAAACTCGCACGTTTGGTTTTCGAGCCGATCAGGCCGAACCAGGCGATGTCCTGACGGCGCAAGATTTGTTCACTGAGGCGCAGATCCAGACCATGATGGTGTGTCATGACCAAAAAATAACTTCCGGGAGGCGCTTGGGCGATCACCGCTTCGGGTGTGTCAGTTGCTTCGCAGATCACATTGACCGAGGTATCCGTAGGAAATAAATGATCGCGTTCATCGATCCAGTGAATCTGACATGGCGTAGCGGATAAAACCTTGACCAGTGCGGCACCGACATGACCGGCACCGAACAGATAGAGTTGCGGTACCGCCGCTTGCTGCTGCCGGTAGTCTTGAAGATGGCGGTCAAATTCGGCATCACTCCATTGATCTAGCCGGTCAAATTGTAATTCCAGCGCGCCACCGCAGCACTGACCCAGACTAGGGCCGAGTGCCAGTCGCTCATAACGTGGCGACGTCGTTTGTCCCGGCGCTTCTTTCATCCATAAGCGTGCAATGGCCAGGGCTTTCCATTCAAGATGACCGCCGCCGATAGTGCCGTATTGGCTAGTTGCATTGACCAGCATGCGGGTGCCCTCGCCTCGCGGTGTAGAGCCGTGCGACCTGATAATCGTGACCAGCACCGCTTGCCGTGAGGCAGGCAAAGCTTGTAGTCCGGTAAGCCAGTCTTGAGGAGAAATAGTGGGCATGACGATAGAGCCGAATGGTGTTTTATCAAGATAACACCGTTCACTCAGATCGTCATTAATAGGAAGTGATGTCGCGTATTGCCTGAGCTGATGTTAGCGAACCTGAGAATACGATGCCGTCTCAGCCAATCGTGCTTAGTGTGACCAGACGCGCTGCCCCATGTAATCGTCGAACTGGGCAAGAAATTCATCAATTTCTTCGATACTGGGTTCTGTGGCGATCAGCTCGTGCACGTCTTTGCGGAAATTAATAACTTGCGGACCGCCGATGAATAATTCTTTATGCACGGATTTATCGGTGATCTCATAGCCACCAAAGCGCAGAGCCTCATGGTCGGTATCCGCGCCATATTCCACGACGCTATATTGTTCGCTGTTATAGATGAGGTTCATTGTGCATCCTTTCAAAAAACGAAATCGTTGATTTCTCTTGTTAAGGACATGGTGCTGGACTGGCGGTATTTCAAGTCCGCGTATTGTGTAGTGTATCGGCGCTGACGACGATCATCGTCCTGTTATCGTACAGTCAGACAGGTGTAGTAAGGCTCTCTTATCGTTGGTTACGGCGTCATGTGGCCAGAGCTTTAATCGTATTTTACAGAATCTGCTGATCCGGATTGAGGCGAAGCAAATCGAGATACGGCGCCTGTGATAAAAATGTACGGATCTTGTCGATATGCTCAGTACTGGCAATGCCAATGAATAGCTGGGCTGGTCGCTGGCGCAGCAGGCGATTCAAGGTGACACGCATGGCGAGATTGCCGATGCAGCACATGCAGCCTGGTGCAATACGCTGAAGCAGTAGCGTGGGGGAATTGCTGAGTACGGAGTCACCGCTTGGTAAGCCTTCAAGGATGATGGCAATGCGATGTCCAGGGGTGTGGAGTTCTGTGCCTGTTACTGAAGTTTCGATGAGGTTCTTGACCGAAGGTACGGTCAGATCCGCGATCAGATCCACAATTAAGGCTTCTCTTTGCTGATAATTGCCGCCACTGACTAGAGTAACTGAGGTAACCGAGGTAACTGATGTTACTGAGTTGACTGAAGTAGGTGACGGCAAGGGTAGAGGCAGGATTTATTCGCCGCGCTTGGCGTATTTCACGGACTCGACACCGAGCTGTTTGAGCTTGCGATACAGGTGAGTGCGTTCCAGGCCAGTTTTTTCTGCCACGCGTGTCATGCTGCCACCTTCACGGTTTAGATGGTATTCAAAGTAAATACGCTCAAACGCATCGCGTGCTTCTCTCAAGGGCAGATCAAATGACAGATTCGCGAATTGATTATTGACTACCGGTGCAGGGTTTTGTGGCGCGACGAAATTACGCGATTCAAAATTGCTGACGCTGGAAGGGAAGTTGCTGCTGATATTGCCCTGTGCGTTTCCGAGGGACTCACCAGTAATCACACGCAGTGCCGGCGGAGCGGGACGCGTGACTTCGGGCGTTCTGGTCAGACCTTGCTGAACCGCTTTCAGCAGTTTTTGCAGGGCGATCGGTTTTTCCAGGAAGTTCAGCGCACCGATGCGGGTTGCTTCAACTGCCGTATCGATCGTGGCATGACCTGACATCATGATGACCGGCATGGTCAGCATGCCATCACGCTGCCATTCTTTAAGCAAGGTCACGCCATCCGTGTCCGGCATCCAGATATCGAGCAAGACCAGATCCGGGCGCGCTGCCGCTCTGGCTTCGCGCGCCTGTTGTGCATTTTCTGCCAGTTGTACGACGTGTCCCTCATCGCCCAAAATCTCCGAGAGCAATTCCCGGATACCCATTTCGTCATCAACGACCAATATGTTTGCCATAAATCTACCCTATTAAATTCTTGCCATTACCATGTTGTGTTCCTCTGCCGGGTTCCATCAAACATGGCAATAGTTAGACTCAAATTAAGTGACATTTGAATCCGGTGCTAACTTTAACAGCAAAATCGATATTTTTGCACCGTTTGTATCGCTACGATTTTGAATATCAATTCTACCGCCGTGTTCATCAATGATTTTTTTGACCATTGCCAGTCCTAAACCTGTGCCGCGCGGTTTGGACGTTGCATAGGGCTCAAACGCCCGCGCCAGAATTTTGCTGGAAAATCCTGGTCCGTTATCGACAATCGACAGCCGGACCGCCGCCCGCTCGCCCTTGTCGGCACTGGTATAACGGACAACTTCTGTGACGACATCGATTTGCGGCGGCACATCAGGTTTGGCATTATCAGCGACGGCATCTTGCGCATTTTGCAGTAAATTATGAATGACCTGACGTAACTGTGTTGCATCACCCATAACGGCGGGTAGGTCGCTTGCGAGTCTGAGTTTGATCGCATCACGACCGTCACCGGCGATATACAGATGCAAGACTTCATCGATCAGACCGGACAGATTCAGCGGCGTCAATACCGCTGGCGGGGTTTTGGCATAGTCGCGGAAATCGTCCACCATGCGCTTCATGGAGGTGACCTGATTGACGATAGTGCTGGTGCTTTTATTCAGGATAGCGACATCGGTTTCACCGAGTTTGTCGCGCAACTTCATTTGCAGACGTTCGGCAGACAACTGGATCGGCGTCAGCGGATTTTTAATTTCGTGAGCGAGGCGACGTGCGACTTCTCCCCACGCAATCGAACGCTGCGCGGAAATGATGCTGCTGATGTCATCGAAGACTACAACGTAGCCATTACCTGAGGCGACCGGCAAATGTGAGCCGCGTGCCAGCAGTGTGATGCCCTGCTCTTCGGTATTGTTGGGCGCGGTGTTCTCGGTCATATTGGTTTGCAGACGCGGAATTTCGATTTGCTGTTGCCAGTGCTGCGCGTTTTGGTCCTCGCCGCCTGCTGCAGATTGTGCATGTTGTTCCGAAAAGGCTTTATCAACTGCGGCCGCGAAAGCGCTCATGCCTTCGATCTCTGCGATAGGTTTGCCTATTTCTTGTTCCAGACTGCGTTGCAGGATACGCTCGACAGATTCATTGCAGGTCACCAGATGCGAATGTTGATCCAGTACCATCACGCCTGCTGACATGTTCGCAAGAACTGATTCCAGATACGCTTTGGCGTTTTCAAGTTCATTGCGATTTTTTTCGACAGCAGCGCGGGCATCGAACAACTGGCGCGTCATCGTGTTGAAGGATTGCGTCAGGCTACCCAATTCATCCGAAGTGGTAATGATAGGGCGCGGTGAGAGATTGCCCTCGGCAACGGCTTTGGTACCCTCTGCCAGCAGCAGTAAGGGGCGGGCGAGTTCACCCGAGATCAGGAACGCACTGGTGATCGCGGCGAAAATTGCCAGCAATAAAGTCAGTGTCAGCGTGAAGATATACATGGTCTTCAAGCTGCCGCGACCTAATGATCGCACCTGATACTCACCCCAGGCGCTGCGCAAGGCTTCGGCGTGGGTCGCCAGTGAGGCTGGCACAGGATGGATCAATTGCAGATAAACAGGCTCATTCTGTAACGATAGGCCACCGCCGGAGGTTTGCAGCGCAACCACTACTCGTGAGCGCAGGATATTACGCGGCTCCGCAGCCAGCACGGGCCGGCTGGCACCTGCTTTGGCGGCGGCATCATCGGTTTGCAGGCTAGGTTCGGTATTTCCTTCGGTTGCTGCATAAGCTCGCGACACGCGCGCCTGCCGTATCATGGCTGGTGTGGGAAGTTCTGGCACCAGGCTACCCATATTGCCAGTCGCGGTTGCAACCAGGCGTCCTTTGCCGTTGACGATGGTTGCTTCTTGCACCTCCATCTGTTCGCGCAGGCGTCCGAGTTTGATTGATAGTGAGGTTTCTGAGGGCTCAGCTAGCTGGCTCGCCATATTCTGCGCTTTGGATTGCAGGTCTGACAGCGAAAATTCGAGCGCGCTGTGACCCAGAGTCAGGCCGGATTCCAGTGCGGATTCGACTTTGACATCGAACCAGGATTCAATCGAGCGTGACACGAACTGCACCGAGACTACGTAGATGACGGCGCCAGGCAAGATGCCGACCATGGCAAATAACAGAACCAGCCGGGTCATCAGGCGCGAGCCGAACTCCCTGGTACGGTAGCGGCTGAACAAGCGCCATAACAGCGTCAATACCAATAACAGCAGCGCACCTGCGACGACGGCATTGGCACCCAGCAGCCAGCCGTAAAAATGCTCAAAGCTGGCAGAATTTTCTGATGCAGTGGTTAGGAAGAATAGCAAGATGCTCATCAGAGCACCGCCAATAATCAGGGCGTACCGGAGAAAACGAGTCACTTATCCTCTGCCTTGAAGGTAAATCTTTTCCAGTCAGACGACAGGCGCCAGTCACTGTTATTCAGAGCGTTAATTAAAAAAGGCTTGGGGAGCTGATTCAGGTCGAGCCGTAGACGCACCGCCACGTTATATACCGCACCGTTGGTCAGGACCCCGCGCTCGGCAACTAGCCAGCGCCGCGGGCGTAAGACCAGAGCCAGCGCCTCATCGAGAGAATTAAAATTTTGTTGCAGACTACCGTTGATCGCCGCCGTATATTGGCGAGTCCAGAGGTTGTAGGCGATTTTGACAGTTTGTGATGAGCGTATGGTTTTTTCGTCAAACCAGTACCAGCGTGGCCGGCTGAGTTCGACCTCGGTCGTGAAGACCATAGGAATACCGCGCGTAATAGCATCTTCTAGCCCATGCCCCAGTTCAAAAGCAAAGCTGGTGGCGATCCGGTAGCCTTCTTCGCTGCTTTCGAGTCTGGCGGACGTCACTTCGGCCTCGGCGGCATTCGCAACCGGAAGAATAAGCAAACTCAGCAAGATGAACCAGACCATCAGCAACGCATGACGTAGCGGATAGCAAAAGCGTCTGATCATAAGAGTATGAAAAGGCGGAGCGAGGATCATGGTTGTCTAGGGGCGAAAGATGCTATTTGCTGCATCATAGCTTGAAAGTCCCTTGAAATCGCATGAACTTGAATCAGACCGCCGGTTTTTGGAATAAAGCATAGAACAAACCGTCATGATCGTTGTTGCCATCCGACGCTGCTGGCAATGCTGTCGGTAACAATTGACCCGGTGCATCCAGACGGATCGCGTTATGACGTTGCGCAAACGCAGCAGCTTGCAATTCTGATTCCATGGGCCAGATGGAGCAGGTGACTAACAGCAGCTTGCCCCCGGGTTTGAGCATCGTCCAGAGATTATCGAGAATCCGTGCCGACAATACCGAGAGCTGAACCGCATCGGCCTTGCGGCGCAGCCAGCGAATATCCGGGTGACGACGTACGATACCGGATGCAGTACAAGGTACGTCGGCCAGAATCCGGTCAAACGCCTGGCCATCCCACCAGCCACTGCGGCTAGCGTCACCGGTTTTAATATCGGCAGACAGTTTCAGCCGGAATAAGTTTTCACGGATACGCGTCAGCCGTTGCGGATCAGAATCCAGCGCCAGCACATGCACATTCGCGGTCTCAAGAATATGGCAGGTCTTGCCTCCCGGCGCGGCGCATGCATCGAGTACCCGCATGCCATCTTGCAAATCTAATAAACCGGCAGCCAGTTGCGCTGCAGCGTCCTGAACTGACACTACGCCTTGTTCAAAACCGGGAATCTGTGTAACCGGTACAGGCTTGGTCAGACGTACAGCGTGAGCGCCTACTTGCGTGGCATCGATTTGCTGGCTTTGTAGCGTCGCCAGATAGGCGTCGGTTGTACTCAAGCGCTGATTGACGCGCAAGGTCAGTGGTGGCGCCTGGTTGCCCGTTCGCAGGATGTCTTGCCATTGTGCCGGATACGCTGCTTTGCACTGATCGACCCACCATTGCGGATAATTCCAGAGTGCGGCTGGCTGCTTCATGACGCTCGGTAGCAGGCTATCTTGCTCACGTAAAAAGCGCCGCAAAATCGCATTAACCATGCCTTTGGCATGCGCCATATGTGGATTTGATGCAGCGGCATTGACCGCCTGATCGACGACGACGAACGCTTCGTAAGGTAATTCCGATAATTCCACATCGTCGCTAGCATCGCTCTTGACCAGCAAGGTCAGCGCGCAGCATAGCAAGCCATATAGCAGTGCAGGTTCAGGCGCTTTGGTGGTCATGGCGGTTAGCAAAGCGTCTACCCGACCGACCTGACGCATGGTGCGATACGAAATATCCTGAATCGCACCGCGTATTTGAGGTATGGCTTTGGTCTGGGCAAAAACTTTTGCCAGTGCTTGCGGCAAAGCGGTTCCCTCCAGCACGTAGGCGACTGCCTGCGCTGCACCGACCAGACTAAATGCCAGAGAGTCTGATTTGATCTCAAGATAAGTCACGCCCGGCTCTGATGCCACCACCCTCTGTAAGGTCTCCTGAATCGGGGGCGGGCGGTTGACAACGGCTTTTGCAGCTGCGGTTTTGCCGCTAGCTGTCCTTGTTGTCGTTGTCTTTACCGTTTTGCCAGCAGGGCGGGTAATCGTTTTTCTTGGGGGAGGAAGCATATTAATTCTTAGTTAAAGCCAGTTTGAGTCCTAATGCCACAAAGGCAGCGCCTACGGTGCGCTCCAGCCAGACCTTGATCTGCGGATTGCGACCCGCGCGGCGCGCTAGTGTACCAGCCAAAAAGGCTGTTCCACTATTCCAGGCAGTGCTCATCAAGACAAAGGTTGTGCCCAGGATCAAAAATGCCGTAGTTTTGTGATCCGAATCGACCTGGACAAATTGCGGGAAGAACGATAGAAAAAACAGGACGACTTTGGGATTCAGGATGTTCGTCACCACCGCCTGCCAGAAGATTTTTTGCAAAGGGCGAATATCTTGTGGCACCGGCGCATCGGTCGGGTGAGCGGGTTTAGCCAGCATCATCCGAATACCGAGATAGACCAGATAAGCGCCGCCTGCGAGTTTGATGATGCCAAAAGCGGTCGCTGACGTAGCGAGCAAGGCAGTCAGACCAAATGCCGACGCAATCGAATGGAATAAACAGCCGACCGAGATGCCCAGCGCGGACACCAGACCGGCAGCACGGCCTTGTGCGACGCTGCGGCCAATGATGTATGCGGTGTCGGGGCCGGGTGTTGCATTCAGCAGCATGACTGCCAGACAAAATAAACCAAAATTGACAATGCCGAAACTAGACATCATGAGACTCCGGAAAAAGGTAAAAAATTCGAGTGAGCGTCGCCAGCCAGCGCAGACATCAAGCCCGGCAAGATCAGGTTGTCAGCTCGTCAGGTCTTGCTGTGTCGGGGTGAAATGCTGTTGCTCAAGCCAGGTACGTAAGTCATCAAAGACTCTGGTCGCTTCCAGTTCATTAAAGATTTCATGATAAAAACCTTCGTAGAAAAAAGCCTGAGCAGTGTCCTGTGGCAGTCGTGCAAAAAAGCGCTGACTGCCTTCCGGATCCACCAGATGATCGTCGGCGGCCACCTGCATCAGAACCGGGATTTTTAAGTGCGTCGCGTGATCATGCGCATACTCCATGGCAGACAGCATGCTATTAAGCAGGCGGGCGCTGATTTTGGCATGGACCAGCGGATCGTCTTCATAGGCTTTGATGACTTCGGCATCATGTGAGAGGTATTTGGTTTTTAAGCCATTCGGGATGCCGACGCCGGGGATCAGGACGCTCGCGACTTTTAGCAGGACATGCTGAAAACCTGACATCGGGACTGCCAGCGCAGGCGATGACAGGAGCAGTGCACGGATCGGCGCCAGACCTTCAGTCGCAAAACGTGCGGCAAACAAACCGCCCATGCTGTGACCAAATAGTAGCGGCGGGGCACTCAGGTGCTTGCTGAAGTCGTTGATAACCAGGCGTGCATCACGCAACAAAGTTTCCTCATCAGGACAATCGCCGCGAGCGCCGCCGGATTTGCCATGGCCGCGATGGTCATAGGTGCGCACGGTAAAACCGAGTGCATTAAAGAATCGTGCAACGTGCGCATATCGTCCGCAGTGTTCGCCCAGACCGTGCATGATCACGATACCGTCATGCACAGGCGTACTATCGTTTTGCAAGGGCAGCGGCCAGTCGCGAACGAATAAAGGCGTATCGTCCGTGGCGATCAGGTCGAACTCGACTGTTTTATCGATATGCGAGGTCATGAATTCAGACGCCCCACATCACTTCACGTTGCATTTTGTGTGCGGCATGCAGCATTTCCAGCAAAGGATAAACGCGGGTCGAGAAGCTCACAGTTTCTACTTTTTCATGATCGTTATCATCACGGTCGTCATTGTGATGAGCGTCGATATCGCGCTTTACTTCCTCAGAGACCGGATGCGCCTTGCTCTCGGCAACGGCCGCTTCAATCAGTGCAATTGCGTTGGCTGTTTCAGCAGGTGTGATGATGCCCTGATCGACATTCTTGTTGAGTATTTCCAGAACACGGCGTGCATGTTCCTTATACATGGTGACTTCGGTTGATGCTTTAGATTTGAAAGTGATTAACATGAACTACTCCTCTTTGGGTTGTTTCAATGGGTCACTAAAACGGGATTTGATCATTCAATGCTTAAGCCGTACAGATAAGCGGATCTCAGTTCCACAGCCTTAGTTTCAATAATAATCCTAAAAACCGAACTAGGAAGTTTAGCAATGCAGCAAATTGTAAAAAACGGACAGAACACTTTCCAGATCGTGTTATTTATTTTGAAGCAAATTTCTTTATGGTTTTTAGTGAAAATCCCTGGCTTTAGCCTTGCTGGTCACAAACAGCAGCCAGATCACCGCCTGAATTAGCACGCAAACACCAAAGCTGGCACGCATGGCACTGACGACCGGCCAGCCCGCGCTTTGAAACAAATCAATGGCGATGCCAACACCCCATTGCGTCGAAAAAGCACCGACAAACATCAATAAGTTATAGGCAGTGCTGACGCGTCCCGACAAACTTACCGGAAACGTCAGACAGACATGTGTCTGCACCAGCGTTAATACGGTGTAGAACAATGCCATCAATAGCCACAGCATCCATGCCCAGTCTGCCTGGATCAGCAAGATCAGACTTTGCGTCAGAATCGACCCGGCCAGGCCGATACTCACGACCGTCGGTACTGGCCAGCCAGCTCTGCCGGGCGCTGCAATCTTGCGCGGTGCCCACCAGCCCAATGCCAGATAGCCAAGCAACAACACCAGGTTCAGCATAAACAAGGCCTGCGCCGATGCATTTTTATCCATGCCCAGCACCGTGATCATCCACGGACCAGCCCATAAGGTCTGAAACGCAACGAAAATACCTTGTACGACAAAACCCAGCATGCCCATACGGCGAAAATAAGGATCGCTAAAGATTTCACGGTAACCGCCAGCGGCAGGCGTTTTGCCTGCGCTAGTTGAATTCACCGGTGTGCTGAACGACTGCTCTGCGTCTTTCAGCAAAAAAAACAAGGCGGTCGCGACCAGTAATAACAAGCCGCTGGTAATCCAGAACACGCCACGCCAGCCGATGGCAGGCAGCGCCGCATTCACTGGTACCGTAGCGATCAGTGCACCGGAGGTACCCGCAACCAGCATCCAGCTGGCGAGCTGGCTCTGTTGTTGTGGCGCGAACCACTGGCGATAGGCTTTAAATGAGGCCATCAGACACGCCGAGACACCTACGCCAATCAAGGCGCGACCTATCCATAGACCGAGCAAGCTATGGCTCATGGCAAAAATCGCTGCGCCGAGTGCCGCGAATAAGAGCAGCGTGGATTCGGTACGACGGGCGCCATATTGATCGAGCCAGATACCAAGCGGCAGTTGCATGCAGCCAAAACTCACGAAGTAAGCGGAAGACAACAAACCCAGATCCGCATTGCCGAGATGAAGTTCTGCGATCAGGGACGGTGCGATAACCGCATTGACCGCACGCAAGGCGTACGACAGCAGATAGCCGGATGCAAAACACAGAAAAACACGGATCGCAGCGCGGCCTTGCAGGGGGAAGGTTTTCAAATGCGGGCGGCCTAATTAATTTTGAACGAGGTCATATAGGTGTCGATGGCATCACGTGTCACCGCTTTTTCACGTCCCATCACAATCACCTGATAAACCCAGGGGCCGCGTGTGACGAACTTCGCAGCAAGTATGACGGGCTGACCATTTTGCAGATTGCCGCGTGCCTCGATATCGCTTCCTTGCAGTGTTGTGCTGGTTTTTTCGCTGGTGATGGTACCGTGAATATTGCTGAGCATACCGCTCTTCATTGCAGCCAGCACGGCGGGGATTTTAGTCGCGTCGTCAATTTTTGCACTGCCTATCGCAAAGCTGACACCATCCGCATCTGCGCCAGTCATCTGCATGGTCAGCGTTACACCTTCCAATTGCATGGCACGTGAATACGTCGATGGCTTGGCAGGCAATAGTATGCTGTAAGGCGCATCGCCACCGCGCACTTCACGCCAATCGAACTTGGGAGAGCAGGCGCACAGCAGCACTGCGCAACATAGTGCGGCGAAGCTGGCGGAGTAATGGCGAGCAGTGCAACGTGGTGTGGAGAGTGACGCGGACAAGGATGGCAGTGAGAATAATGAGAAGGACATAGAGACGATAAACTCATCACCTGTTATCAGGCGGTTTGCTGGAGAAGAGAAACGTATTGTATGCCACACGAGGCATATCGGCATCTGCCAGCGGATTTTTCGCATACCGCGGATGTAGTTGCGCATGGATACAGCCTCAAATGCTTTACCGCTTATCTGTTGCAATCACAGCTCAATCCCCCTACTCTGCCATTGGTCGCATGGCGATGGATAGAGGTTTTTGTTTGAAATACAGTGTGCTCATTGGCAGTTGAATGCCATCTCAACAATGTCACTAAGCGAAGGAATTGAATCATGAATCAGCAACAAGATCATCAAGCTAACGAGCAAAGCAGCCAGCAAAATAAGGAACAAAACAAGGAGCACACTACGCTACAGGCCATCACCGCCTTGTTGCGTGACTTGCTGTCTGAATTCGTCGCTCTGGCACGTCGTGGTTTGCGCTGGGCAAATCGGCTGCCTATGCCTCAGTTGTTATCGCTGGCAATCGGTGTCGCCTTATTGCTGACGATCTTACCTCTGGCCTTAACCCTGTTCATGGTGTTTTTAATCATCAAAGTGCTGCTGTTATGCAGCGTACTGGCGACCCGCAAGGCGCGTCAACGCGGACCCCGTTTAGAGTTCTCGCGGCCCGCTGAGTCCGGCACCGCAGGCAAGGATGAAGGCGTTCAATGAGTTCCCGCAACGGAGATAACCACATCCTGACGGTCGTCCTGGATATTTTTGAGACGGCGACTGTCTTGTGGTGGCGCTTCTTCGACTGGGTCGCCGTGATGTCGTGGAAGACGCTGGGCGTAGTCGTACTGACCGCCTTCATCATCGCTGCACCTGTGTTGAAATTGCCTGAGCTGGGTTTGTTTTTTGTGGTGATCTCGGTCGCCATCAAAGTGCTCGCAGGCGGGAAGCGCAGTGCAGATTTAAAGGCTGCAGAAGCTACCAGTAAGGCCAATGTCGAAGCTCTGGAACGACGTCTGATGGAAGCGCAAATGGCCGCGTTGCAGGCGCAGATCGAACCCCATTTTTTATTTAATACTCTGGCTCTGATCGGACAACTGATTGAGACCGATCCTTTGCAGGCATCACAAATTCATACGCATCTGATTCAATATCTGCGTTCTGCCATGCCGCAGATGCGGGAAAAAAATACCGGCAGGCTAGGGCAGCAAGTCGCGCTCTCTCGTGCATATTTGAACATCATGCAAGCACGTATGCGTGACCGCTTGACGGTGAATTTTGATGTCCCCGTGTATTTGGCGGATGCGGCGTTTCCGTCGATGATGCTACAGACTCTGGTTGAGAATTCGATCAAGCACGGACTGGAGCCAAAGACTGAAGGTGGCCATATCGATATCCGTGCAGGTCTGGCCGGTAGGCATTTGCAGGTGACCGTCAAGGATAACGGCGTTGGTTTTGACGTACATGCCGATGACGGTATAGGCTTAAGTAATATCCGTGAACGATTGAAGGTGCTGTACGGACAAGAAGCACAACTCCTGATTGAGGCACCGCTGGATGGTGGTGCGCAAGTCAGTATTTCTGTACCGTATTCACCGGGCTAGATTCAATCGCAGCGTATTTTAAAATAGGAGGATAAACCCTTTGACTACCGCCATGATTGTTGATGACGAACCGCCGATGCGCGAGCAGTTGCGCGCCCGTTTGCACGAGGTCTGGCCAGAATTGCAGATCGTTGCCGAGGCGGGAAACGGCGTCGCTGCAGTCGAGCTCACTGCACTCCATCATCCGCAGATTATTTTTCTCGATATCCGTATGCCAGGTCAAAGCGGTATCGAAGCGGCGCGCCAACTGCTCGGTCAGGCGCATGTTGTCTTTGTGACGGCCTATGACGAATACGCGGTACAGGCTTTTGAACAAGGTGCGGTCGATTATTTGTTAAAGCCAGTAGATATCGAACGCCTGCGCACAACCTGCGAACGGATACGTCAGAGAATTGCAGTCTCATCTGCGGTATCGCCTCAGCCGAGCACCAGTATGAATACGGGCAGCAGCGGTAGCGCTGCTAACAAGCCGCAGGCAGCATCGCCGAGCGAACAGATCATGCAGTTGCTGAATCAGCTCAGACAGCATCAACAGCCCAAGCGCGACTATCTACGCTGGATACAGGCCAGCGTCGGCAGTAGTTTGCGCATGATCAGCACCCGCGAGATTTTATTTTTTCAATCGGATGAAAAATATACCCGCGTGCAAACCGATACCACCGAAGTGCTGATCCGTAAAACGCTGAAAGAACTTGAAGATGAACTTGATCCCGATGAATTCTGGCGCATCCACCGCTCTACCTTGGTGCGGGTGGATGCGATCACCGAAGTCGTCCGTGATTTTCGCGGACGACAATTAGTGCAGCTCAAAAATCATCCTGAAAAACTCGAAGTCAGCCGTAATCACTCACACTTATTTCAGCAGATGTAAGTGTCGTCAATGCGGTGCCGGCTGAAACGCCCGCACTGCTAGCGTCACACCCGCGCACAGCAAGACCACACCAATCAGGATTTGCGGTGCTGGCAAACTACCACGCAGGATAAACGCGTACAACAAGGCGGACAGTGTTTCAAACACGATCAATTGTCCGGCGAGACTGGTAGGGAGTTTTTGACTGGCGAGGTTCCATAACAGCGTTCCCAGCCAGGATGCCAGCAAACCTAAGGCTGCCATGACAAGAACAAACTTCAACGGCGTGCTTCCCAAAGGAAATGCAAAAACTGCTCCGCTAACGGCAGCGCCAGAATCTCGCTGTAGCCAAGCAAAGGCGCCATATCCAAGATAGCCGATCAGTGCCAGCGGCAGCGTTGCCAGACCTTGCGCCGTTGCCCAGGTGCTGGAGCTGATATGCGAATGCACCTTCATATAGCGACCATTCATGATCGGGTACCAGGTCCAGGCCGCGACCGCAATCAGCGCAATCAGACCACCTTTGACATAGTCAGCAAGACTGCGCTGGCTGTTGAGACTCACTTCGGTGAAATGCGCCATTTCAGCCGCATTTACAAAGAGTAATCCCGCCAGAATAATCAGCAAAGGCAAGGCCAGTTTTTTCCACGCGATACTGTCGCCGGGATGGTGCGGTGACCAGTTGGAACAGATCGCGATTACTACGGGCAGCATGCCGATGAGCATGGTCGGCAGCGGCGCATCCGCAAGCTGAATTGCCGTGGCAAGCGCGGAGTAATAAATGATATTACCGACCAGCGCGAGTTTCAGCGCAGCTAGCCAGTCCTGACGACGTAATTGCAAAATACGCTGACGGTCAAACCACGCAGGAACCAAGGCGATCAGGCCAAACGCTGCATAGCGGCCAAACGACAAAATAACACCCGGATAATCCGGCAAAATCAGCGGCGTGATGAATACCAGTCCCCATAACAAGCCTGCGCCGAGTGCGGCAAGTACGCCGCTCAGCATGGGATGCCATTGAATAAAAAGAGCGGCATAGTGTGAAATAACATGGTCATGGTCGTCGTTGGTAATGGAGTTTTTACGTAGTCGATCCTGCGAAGGCAGGAGTCTAGCGGCTTTCATTGGCTGACCGACGTCAATGGTCAGCGGATTCTGATTTTCTTGGTGCTGCTGGAATGAGTCACTTTACAGATAATTCTCTGATCCCTTGAGCTCTGCATGTATGAGCACATGAGCACATGAGCATGTGTCAACCAGGCTTGCCGTATCAATCGTCTGTCCGACATCATCCCAGATTTTTCATCACACCGCTTTACCGCCGCAAATGGATTTATCGCTGGCATTTTTGGATGATGCATACTTCAGCGGTGTAAGCGCCTGCACTATCTGCCAGGGGTTTCCTGCTTTTTACCAGCGATGACACAATTCGCACCAGAAAGATGAAATGCTCTGCAGGATTTGTTACCATGACATATCACCATATTTGATCGGTCTCGCGATGTCACTCCGTTACTCCCTGTGCTTATGCATCTGCGCAATGACTTTGCTCTCGGCTTGTGATCGTCTTGGTCTGCCCGACCCCGCCAAAGAAGCCGCCACTAAAGAAGCCGATGCCCGTGCGACCGGCAGTGCCTGCCGTCATTCTGGCCGGGCGATTGAGGACTGTTATGCCCTCAATCCTGATGCATCACGCGCTGCAGTCTACGCTGGCTGGAAAGAAATGAACGACTACATGCGTGAAAACAAGATCGAGACCGTCAAGCCAGAAAAAGAACTGGAAGCTCCGGCCAAAGCAGATGAAAGCGCGAGTGCCTCTGCCAGTGCCTCCGCATCTGCTTCCGCCAGCGCAAGTTCAAAATCCTCTAAATCTTCTCACTAGTAGTCCGCGGGCTGGCTGAGCGGCATGGTACAAACAGCCTCATTCATGCAATCCGCAAATCTGCGCAGGATGCATCGTTACCACCTGATGTTTAACATACTCCTATAGGGTATTTTTAAAATCACTAGGTAATTAGAGTGGATTAGGCCCTATTTTCTTAAAAAGAAGGGGAGTATATGTCCCCGCTATGTAATGAACTATCGACTCATGCAGGCTGCGGATCTCACCGCAGTCTATGCCATACAAAAGCTATGCTACCTCCCCGCGATGGTCGAACCACTTGCTTTACTCCAGTCACGCTGGCATTCGACGCCCGATACCAGTTGGGTCGCTGAGGATGAGCAAGGTGTTTGCGCCTACCTGTTTGCCTATCTCTCGGTACGAGGCAAGATCACATGTTTAGGCGCTGATTTTGCCATTGCTGCTTCTCCCGATTGCCTATATCTGCATGATCTCGCGGTCGACCCGCGCGCGGCAGGACAAGGCGCAGGAGCTGGCTTGGTACAAACTGCTTTGCAGAATGCCATGGGTTTGCGGTATTCTTGCCTGGTATCAGTACAAAGCACCCGTCAGTTCTGGCAACGGCAAGGCTACACCGAACAGATAGAACTGGACCAAGAGCAGCAGGCTTGTCTGGAGACTTACACCGGACTCGCTTCGTATTGGGTCAAACTTCTGACCGCACCATCAACAGCAGCGAGCACTGCTGTTACCGTTCAAAAAGGATTATGTATGCACCCGAATGCCAAGTTGTTAGAACAATTTTATTCCGCATTTCAACGTCTGGATGCTGAAACGATGGCGGCTTGTTATGCCGCTGATGTTGAATTCTCTGATCCGGTTTTTCCGAGTCTGCAAGGTAGCGAAGCAGGTGACATGTGGCGCATGCTGACTTCGAAGGCACAGAATTTTTCTATCGTCTTCGACGGTATCAGCGCTGATGATCAGCGCGGTCAGGCGCATTGGGTCGCGACCTACACTTTTTCACAAACCGGCCGCACCGTGGTCAACGACATCCAGGCAAATTTCGCTTTTCGCGACGGCAAGATCGTCAACCACCACGATCATTTTGATCTCTGGACATGGTCACGCCAGGCACTGGGATTAAAAGGTCTGCTGCTGGGGTGGACGCCGGTTGTCAGAAATGCGATTCAGGCGCAGGCGGCGAAGGGGTTGGCGATATTTCGTAGTAAGAAATAGTTTGTTTCGGGTTTGTCGAAAACCGAAAGTCGACATTGCTATTTTAATGATTAAATTGAGCTTCAAGTGAGTCAGGACTGACCGAAATAATTGGCCTTAAATGGCAATACTAACTAATTCTTCAATGGCAGCTTTCCCAGTACCGATTAACAGATTCCGCTCCCTGATCCAGGTTGTCGCGACGCCAACCAATAAGAAATGGGACACTGGGTTTGCTTCATTTTGGTCAAAGAGAAGAAAGATTGGTGAGCCGCTGATCCCGTGTGGTTTTGGAAACGAGCGACCTGCCCCGTCTAACCCAAAGCTTCGCTTGCGATCGAAATGAAGGCAGATATGGGAGTCTTGATTGACCCCATTTTCCGCGTATGTCGATGCTGGCACAGACATGCCAATGAACCCGTAGGGCGATACTCGAATCTCTGCAGGATAATTGCGTGTACGAGATCGCGAAGCTGGGAACCCGACTAGTCCATATCTGGCGGTAAGAGAAACAGCTTTTTTTGGCTTTAGCCAAGATAGTGGAATCGCGTACTTTTCTACGTCAAGATATGGGGGGAGGTTAGTGCCACTAAGTTGCACTGCTGCCAAGTCAATTCGATCAGTCTCTCGCGAACCGAAGTGACGGTTCGTTGCCAAAGAACCAGTCAGGAATCTTTTAACATTTGACTCACTGTAGTAATAAATCTCAGCAGGATTTGTTTGTTCAAAGACATGCGCTGCAGACATAAGCAGCAATGAGGTTTTCAATTGTACAAAGAAACCCGTGCCTATAAGCGCAGGTATGCCATCACTATCTATATAGAGTGGTACAGATAGCTTTGTGAGAGTCTTGAATGCACTCTCGAAGGTGGCTGCCAATAAAGTCAAAATCGTTGAGAAGTATTTATCTTGGTAGCATTAATCAAGTCAAAAAATTCTGATCTCACTCTTCTTTATCGGCTTTTGCAGATTTTGTTTTAGTGTAGATAATTTTCTTTTTGCCGCCATCACAAACACCGACGACGCGGTTTTTTGTTTCTACGTCTTTGCTGACGACTTGCAGGCTGTAGTTCTTGACGCCTTTGCCTTCGAGTTTTTTCTCGACTTTTTCTTTTATATCCACACAAGGCGTGATGGCTGCCATGCTGCTGGTGGAGATCAAAATCAAGCTGCTTGCCAGAATAAATGGTTTCATTGAACATGCTCCTCGGTTTTGATGGGTATTCGTGAACAGTTTTTTCTTGCTATGCAAACATCGCATATAAATCCCTACTCGGCAATCACTTGCTCGAATTCAGTAATAGTTGATGGTAAAAACGTATCATTTCTACATAGTTCTTGACTGAAATCCGTTCATTGGTACCGTGGAAGCGCGGCAGGTCCTCCGATGTTGCCCTGACTGGCGAGAATTTAAAAATATGCTGGCTCAGAGCTGAAAAATGACGTGAGTCAGTGGCGCCCAGCATCAGGCCCGGTGCCACTATCGTATTGGGAAATACCTCGCGCACGGTTCTGTGCAGATGCTGGTAGGCGGCAGAATCAATCGGTGATACAGGCGAGGGTTCCGAATTGCTGGGCATGGCGCTGACTTTAATCGCGTCATTGGCGATAATCGTATGAATGTGTTGCGCTACCGTAGTCTGGGTGTCTCCCGGTAGGGTGCGGAAGTTGACCGAGGCGTCGACCTGACCCGGTAAGACATTGTCCTTGTCGCCTCCATGGATGACGGTGAGGGCGGTGGTGGTACGCAGCATGGCGTTGGTGCTCGCACTCTTCGCGAGTTGTTGCTGCACCAGCGGACGGAACAGCCAGAGATTCGATAAGAGAACACGGTTGAGACCGTGCATTTCTGGTGCGATGGTGTCGAACATATCGAGTGCGACACCACGTATCTGCGCCGGAAATTGCTGGTCTTCCAGTCGTGCGAGTGCGACACTCATCATGCCGATGGCGGTTTTTTCGGTTGGCATGGAGGAGTGCCCCGGCGTCGCTGTGGCGCTGAGATTGAAGGTGGCGTAGCCTTTCTCTGCGACGCCGATCAGGGCTGCGGATTGGTCGAGTCCTTTGAGGATGCCTTCGGTGATCAACATTCCTTCGTCGAGAATGTAGTCGAGTTTGACAGCGCGGCTTTGCAAGAGGTTGGCCATTACTTTGGCGCCTTGCAGACCGTTAACTTCTTCATCGTGGCCGAAGGCGAGGTAGATGGTCTGACGCGGTTGAAAGCCGCTGGCGAGGAGTTTTTCTACTGCTTCGAGTATGGCAAACAAATTACCTTTGTCATCCCATGAACCCCGCCCCCAGATAAAACCGTCTTTGATGACGCCGTCAAAAGGCGCTTGTTGCCAGTTTTGTTCGGTATTTGGTGCGACGGGAACCACATCCTGATGTGCCATGAGCATGATGGGCAAGGCTTTTGGGTCACTGCCTTGCCACGCGTAGAGCAGGCTTGCTGCGCCGACAGTTTCGCGTGTTAGCCTGGCATGAATCAGCGGGTAGGCCTGATCAATATGTTGATGCAGTTTTTTAAATTCGTCCGCGCTTTGTTCCGGTAAGCCTGCTTTTCCTTGGCGTGAGATGGTTTGATAGCGCAAGGCAGTCGCCAGCCGTTGTGCTGCAGCACTCTCGTCGATCGCCAAAGGAGCGGCTGGTTGAACGGGTAGTTGACGTGAACCGGTGCTGACGGTTTTAATGAGGACTGCCGCTATCAGGCAGATCAATGCGACAAGCATAAAAAGAAAGAAGCGTTTTATCATGAAGTCTGGTCTCATTATTGTTGGCAGGTGTACGATAGTATAAGCATAGACTTTACTTATTGGATTTCTAAATCAATCGTGCGGTTATGGTGTGCTTACCATCATTACTGCCAGCAAACTGCATGACAGCACTACCTCGACCTGACAATTCAGGCAGGTTAGTCTGGAAGTACAATGACACCAGCCCTGGAAACAGAACCGGACGAGAATGCATGAAAAGTAAGGGACAACAGACAGCTCGTTTGGCTACCGCACTCGGTGTCTTTCTGGTGCTGACGATTATTGTGTCTGCTGCCGTATCAGTATGGGCCTTGCATCAGCAAGAAATCGAGAAATGGGAAGAGCAAAGCGACGCTTTTAGCCTGATGCTGGCCGAAAATACATCGCAACAAATGGGCACGGCTTATCTCGCTCTGGATAACGTGGTTGAACGGATTCAGGATCGCTGGACGATTGACGAGGACTACTTGCGCGGTTTGTCCAAGAACGCTGATTTTCACCAGATGCTGGCGGAAAAAAAGAGCCTGTCTTCACAGATTGATGTCATTTTTGTGCTGGATGCTAAGGGGACGGTGATTGTCAATTCCCGCAGTTTCCCTAGTCCGGCGATGAATCTGGAGGAGCGCGATTATTTCCGTGCTCAACGTGATGATCCGAGTAATAAAACCTATGTCAGCAGCTCGCTGATCAGTAAGTCGACGGGTAAATGGACGTTTTTCATCAGTCGCCGCCTGACGGGCAGTGACGGCGAATTTATCGGCATCGTCGGCATTGGTGTGTCGCCATCTTTTTATTCCCGTTTTTATGAAAAGATCAGCATGAACGGACGGGCCACTATCAGCTTGCTTCGCGATGACTTCACGTTCCTGGCACGCTGGCCGGAACGCGACGATCTGATGGGCAAACAGAACTTGAGCGGCAGCACTTATACCCTAGTACACGATCAGAAGAAAAAGTCCGGGGTCATTATTACTGATGCCAGGCGCATGGCAGATAACGATGCCTCACCGACACGGATGGCGGCTATTCAGGTATTGGATAAATATCCGCTCATCATCAATTTCACGATAGAGGAAGCAATTTACCTGGCCGACTGGCGCAAGATCAGCCGCGTCATCGTTGCAGTTGCTACCGGTAGCGTGGTTGCTGTCACGGTGGCTTTTATCTTGTTATTGAGTTTGCTAAAACGTCGGGAAACGGATCTCCAGGTCACCCGTGAGTTGAAACTGCAAGCCGAAGTGATTAACCGTAAACAGGCGCAGTTATTACAGGATCTGACCAAACAACAGCGAGAATTGAAAGAAGCTGCGGATCGCTTTCAGGCGGTGTTTCAAAGTGCTGCAGATGGCATTGTTATGATCGATCAGGAGGGGCGGATCGAGGCGACTAATCCGGCATGGCGGCGTATCTATGGCTATGACGAAGAAGAAGTAATAGGCAAAAATGGTCGTCATTTTTCTCCGCCAAATGGTCGGGATTTGTTGGGATTGGCCAGCAGTCATGCTGAATTCATCCAGCAGGGTAGCGTGCATATGGAAGACGAGCGGATGCGTAAGGACGGTAGCTTATTTCCCGCCGAGTTGTCGATTAGTGAATATACTTTTTCAGGGGAGCAGCGGTATCTGGTGATCGTGCGCGACATCAGCGAGAGACGCCGCATGGAGCGTATGAAGAGTGAGTTTATTTCTACCGTCAGTCATGAGTTAAGAACACCCTTGACTGCAATTCGCGGTGCGCTGGGGCTGGTGCTGGGCGGTATCGCAGGTGATTTTCCGGCTAAGGCGCAGGAGCTGATTGCGATTGCACATAAAAATAGCGAGAGCCTGACACGCCTGATTAATGATTTGCTGGACAGTCAGAAAATCGAAGCTGGCAAAATGGATTTTAATTACGAAATCTGGCCGCTGGATGATTTGCTGAAGACGGCTGTTCAGGCTAATCAGGCTTTTGCCGCGAATCTGAACGTCGGTATCCGTTTGTCTGGCGCACCGGTACTGGTGCCTGTCAGAGTTGATCCGGGGCGATTCCAGCAAGTGATGGCCAATCTTTTATCGAATGCCTGCAAGTACTCACCGCAAGGAGAAAATGTCCAGGTAGTCGCAAGGGTCCTATCAACGGAGCGGGTGCGGGTCGAAGTGATTGATCACGGTAGCGGCATCCCTAGCGATTTTGAGCAACAGATTTTTCAGAAATTTTCGCAGGCGGATTCTTCCGATAGCCGTGCCAAAGGCGGCACGGGTCTGGGCTTGGCAATTTCAAAATCTATCATGCAGCAGATGCTGGGAGAGATTGGTTATCAACCTGGTGGTGTGGGGGACGGTACCTGTTTTTATATCGAGCTGCCTATCGCACAAGGCGGATCAGATCAGCCCGAGGTCGCGTGATGTTACGCCGCTAAACACCTGATCGAGCTGTTTCGCATTCAAGCCGTAAATACCAGCGAACAGCCCGCCGAGCACCGCACGATATTCGTTGAGAACAGGGTAGTCACGATTTTGAAACAGCTTGGACGCATCGAGCCTGACCTGTTCACCTGCAACCTGCCCCCCTTTAATACCACCGCCTAACACCCAGTACACGCTGCCATGTCCATGATCGGTGCCGCGCTTGCCATTTTCGCGGAAAGTACGGCCAAATTCACTGATCACAACCACAGTCGTGTTACGCCAGGCAGCGCCCATTTCCTGCTGATAAGCGACCAGGCCGCGACCCAGTTCATCGAATTTGGTCGCCAGGGCACCGCTGGCACCGCCTTGATTAACATGAGTGTCCCAGCCGCCGACATCAACAAAGCCAAGTGCATATTTATCCCGCATGAGTTTGGCGATGCGACGGGCTTCCTGTTCAAAGCCTTTAGTCGAAATCGCATTGCGGTTAGCCACATTCATTTCATCCTGCATCTCACGCACGACTTCTTCGCGTACCGCAAAGCCTTCGCTGACTTGCTGTCCCAGCCCGGTTTTGCTATACATCTGGGAGATGATTTTGCTCTGGCGACTATCTACATTACCTTTTCCTAAAGAGCGCAGGCTGGTATTGGCGATCTGTGCGTTCCCTTGCATCATGAGTGGCAACTGGTCGGTGAAGGACATCGCAGAATTGTTGTTCAAGATTTCGGCCAGGCGGTTTAAAAAGCCCGAATGAAAATTCCGTGTGGTATTTAAAGCTTGCCCAAGTTCGATACTGTCCTGCGTTTCAAAGTGACTACGTGAGACATCGTCGGTACCAGCGAAAGGGATGAAGGCAGCTTCGCCCTTTTTATACAGCGGGTAAATGCTATCACGCAAAGCCGGATGCAGACCCCAGTCGGCATTGAGTTCCAGCGCGCTGTTGGCATCGGCACTGGGGCGGGCGATCGCGATATTCGGGCGGGATTCGTAATAAAAATTGCTGGAGGTCGGTATCAGTAAATTACTGGCATCGTAGCCGCCACGCAAGAACACGAGCAACAATCGATTCTGGGTTGCTGGTGCGGCGAATACGCTGCTGCTGATACCGCTGATGCTGGCGCCGGTGAGGGCAGTCAAAGTTTTAAGTAGGTCACGGCGGTTCATGATGGGTCTTTCTTTTAGTCGGTCTGTATCGAAGAGAATCGGTATGGGATCTGCGTGAGCGGCTGCATGTCATTGGATTACATTTAGCGCCGCATCATCTCCGGTGCCGCGAGGAAGAAGGCATTCCATTCCTGCGCTGAACTTGCCTGCGTTAATGCCTGTTGGGTACCCTGACTAAAATTCTTTGCCCAGTTTTTGACGTAAGCAGAGTTTGCCAATGCCGGCTGTGGCGGTCGCTCTTGCGGTGTTTGATTTTCAATTTTAAATAGTCCTGGGCTACCATTACCGATTGCCTTGGCGACGTCAAAACGTACCGTCATCTGACCCGGACTGGCCCAGGCGCTCTCAGTCATCGAGTAGCCGTCAGGCGTCTGGCGGCCGTTGGGCTGCTCGCCCAACATATTGACCCAATTCAGCATCGGCGCTGCGTTGACAATCGTTGTGCCGTCGTAGGCCAGGCGCACGGACGAGATGACGTAGTGCATAGGGTCTTTAAATTTGCCGCCAAGCGAAGCGATAAATTCGGGAGAGTCAAACATGCTGCGTAACACCGCCGGGATATTGCCATCGCTCTGTAAAAAACGCTGTGCCATATGATTCACCAGCCCGTCTGATGGCATATCCGAGACAAAATAAATAGCGAGTTTGCGGCTGATGAATTGTGCTGTTGCAGGCTGGCGACTCAACGTATTGATGATTTCATCGACCTCTGCCAGACCACGTCCGCGTATGTTTTTACCTAGAATGGTTTTGTCGCCGAAGTCGTGGCGGTTCGGGTTGAATTCAAAGATTCCCTGACGCACGTAGAGCCGTTGTAGCTCTGCCTTGACGCGGGGTGAATCCGTGCTCTGGTTGACGCCTACTCCGGTTAGTACCCTTGCTAATTCCTGCACATCGCCTTGCGTATAGCCACTGCCTACGCCCATGGTATGCAGCTCCATGAGCTCACGTGCGTAGTTTTCGTTGATACGGTTGGCAGCGTTATGTTCATTATCGAGATAGCGCAGCATAGCCGGATGAAATACCGTTGCCCGCAAGAGATCCCGGAAATTTCCTAGCGCATTTGGTCGTATGGCTCGCTCTTCAAAATCACCGAGCATGGCACGTACATTGTGCTTGGCATTATGGATATTGAAGTGATTCATCCAGAACCAGGTCATTTGTTCTTGCAGTTGGTTCGGCGAGTACACCGCGCGAAGCAGTGAGCGGGTTGCAGCTTCGCGCGCCAGTCGGGTAAGCTCTTGCTGATATTCCTTGCGTAAGGTGTCATCGACTCCTTTTTGCTGTTCGGCGGTGATGCGACGTGTTTCCATGTCGATCATCAATTTATCCAGAGGGCGCTGAGCGATGGTCATGCTGTCAATTTGTGCCTGGATTGCTGCGGGCAGGGGCGTTGTTTGTCCGCGTAGCTGCTGATCCAGATAACGGTCCATTCCCAATATCTGAAGTTGTTGCGACGAGGTGGAGTTGGCGCCCCAGGTGATGCGATTCAATAATTTTTCGGGGTCAACATGGGCTGCTTCCAGCGCATGACTTACAGGTGCCGCCGGGGTGACAACCTGTGAAGTCTGACGCGGTGGATTGCTACAGCTTGCTAATACCAGTACCGCACTGAGCGGCAGAGTCCAGCGTAATGTCTGTGGGAGCTTGGAAATCATGGTGAGCCTTGAGTGTGGTCGATAGCGGTATGCGCAAGAGAATATGGCTAGTGTTAGCATACAACGCAATACTGCCAAAAAAGTTATCACCGCTTGTGCAGAAATCTGAAAGTTTGGTAACAGCCTGTAACGCGTGTTTGTAGTAAGGACTATTTGTAGCAATGACTATGTCAGGAGTGATGCATGTTTTTTAGTCGAGGAATGTTCCACCGGTGGATGCTGGGTTTAATCGGTATGTGCTTGTCACATGCGGTGGCTGCGAAGGACATCGCGACCGATGCAGTACAGCCAGGTATTGCCGCAGCGGTAAGCCAGCTCGAGGCCGACGGCTTTCGTGGTTTAGTTTTGGCTGCCCATAAAGACAAGATTTTGGCAGAGGCTGTGGTTGGTGACAGCGTGATGAATGCGGGTAACAAGCAACGGCTGACGAAAGAGGATATTTTTCGCTTTGCCTCCATCACCAAACAGTTGACGGCGGTTCTGGTGATGCAGCAGGTTGACGCGGGCAAAATCGATCTGGATCAGGCATTGGGTAAATACTGGCCGGACTTTCCCAATATCGCGACGCGTGCGGTCACTATCCGGCAATTGATGATGCATATGTCGGGTTTACCTAATCCGGATAAGGTGCCTCAGTTCTACACCCGACGTAGTAAATCCTCCGGCGATATGCAGGTAACTGCACAGGGTATTTGCGCCGCAGCATTGCAGCGTACACCAGGTTCGGGGTTTGACTATAACAATTGCGACTACATTGTTTTAGGCGCTCTGCTGGAGAGAATGAGTGGCGCTAGTTTTGCAAGCTTATTGAAGGAAAAAATCTTTGCACCAGCGCAGATGACAAGCGCTGGAATGTATACAGCGACTTATCATGACAATCCGCGCCATGTACGTGGCATGATGAGCGGTGCGCCGGAGATTACTATTAATTTTGCCAGCTATGGTGCTGCCGGGGCGGCATTCGGTAGCATGCGCGACTTGCTGGCATTCGATCAGGCTTTTACGCAAGGCAAACTCATGTCTCTTACCAGCCGCAGTGAGATGGTGAGGCCAAATAATTATGGCGCTGCACTCGGTGTCTGGTCGTATCCATTTGCCGCGAAACCTGATCAGGCTCCCGTTATGATCGTTGAGCGTCAGGGCTGGATCGGCGGGGTGCGCACGCTGAATCTGATCGATATCAAGAATGAAGTCTACCTGGTGATGGTCAGCACAAACGGTGATCTGGATTTGAGTCAGACCTGGGCAAACAAGGGGCCAGCGGCAGGCGTCTTACGAGCAGCCTTGCTGGCTGCCCAGTAATTGTTGAGTGATGCGTTTGTTGGATAGTTAAGCGTCATCAAAGTCGCTGGAATCTGCGTAATCGTCCAGACTATCTGTATCGGCAGCGCTGGCAATATCACTGGTTTCCGCCTTTGCCGGTGCACTCGTCTGGTCGCTGTCAAAATAGCTCGGGAGCAGGCCGCTGTCTGCCGGATTCAGGCTGGCTGCGCCATCGGTGACCGGCGAGTGATGACCACTGCCGAGCAAATTTCCTATTCCCTGGAACAAGAACGCGCCCGCAGCGACCCCGGCAGCCGTCGCTGCAACTGTACCCAGCATGTTCCCGGTACTTGAACCGAAAAAGCTGCTGGCAGGTGCGATATTCTGTACAGTCGGGGATGCCATATTGGCTGCGGTCGCCGCAGTATTGAGTGGCGCACCCGTGACCGATGTTGGTATTGCCGAGGTAGTCAGCGGTGGACTGTTGACGCTATTTCCCCATGCGTTCGCAGCGGGCTGTAAAAAACTGCCGGAGCCACTGGTGCGGCCATTTTTTAATTTGGCGTTTTCTGCTTGTAATTGACGGATTTGATTTTGCGCATTAGCCACGGCCTGTTCTAATAACAGACTACGCTGCACAAGCAGATAGGCGGCATCAGCCTGCTTGCTGACTGCATCGGTAATCATTGCCTGCGCCTGGGTATCTTTGCCCTGAGCCTGCGTCGCTACTAATTGTGCCAAAAAAGTTTGCAGCAATTGAATTTCGTTTGGTGACATGATGTTCTCCTTGAATGGACGATCATGCACACTATCTGGCTGCGTTTGTGCTCAATTCAAGTGTGATAAGTATGACTTGACGGCAATCGGCCCAAATCTCATTGTTCCCGTAAAGCACGTCGGTATTGGATCGCCTCTGCAACATGCGCTTGCGCTATTTGTTCGGCAAGAGCGAGATCCGCAATCGTGCGTGCTACTTTGAGGACGCGATGGTAGGCGCGTGCAGACCAGTTTAGTTTGATCATGGCATTTCGCAGCAATTGCTCCGCCGCCTGATCTGGCTGGCAATATTGGTCTATCTCGGTGGTGGACAAGTAATTATTACTCTTACCTTGACGCTGAAGCTGGCGCTCAAATGCCGCTTCAACACGGGCATAAATGATTTCGGTCGTCTCGCCATCTGCCTGTTTCAGTAAGTCTTGGTGCGGTAATGCACCAACTTGAATTTGCATATCAATCCGGTCCAGCAGCGGGCCGGAGATTTTGTCTTGATAGCGCGCGATATTGTCCGGAGTACAGCGGCACTTTCCATTCAAATGTCCAAAAAAACCGCACGGACAGGGATTCATTGCCGCAATGAGTTGAAATTTAGCCGGAAAATCAGCTTGCCGTGCTGCCCTGGAGATCGTGATGTGCCCGGATTCAAGAGGTTCACGTAATACTTCAAGAACTTTGCGATCAAACTCCGGCAATTCGTCAAGGAACAAGACACCTCGATGTGCCAATGAAATTTCACCAGGGCGTGGCGTTCCGCCGCCGCCAACCAGTGCCACTCCGGACGCAGTGTGGTGCGGCGAGCGAAAAGGACGTAATTTCCATTTATTCACCGTAAACCCGCTAGTCAGCGATTGAACCGCTGCCGACTCTAGCGCCTCCTGATCCGTCATACCGGGCAAAATTCCCGGAAAGCGGCTAGCCAGCATGGATTTGCCCGTGCCCGGAGGCCCCACCATGATGACACTATGACCGCCTGCTGCGGCAACTTCCAGCGCTCGTTTGGCTTGTGTCTGACCTTTGACTTCTCTAAAGTCAGGGTAAACTGGGCGAAGTGCCGGTGCTCTGACACGGTGTGCCTGCAGCTTTGCATCGGCGTCAAATCCTGCAAAATGCGCGCAGACTTGTAGCAGGGTATCCGCCGGATAAATAGTAGCCTCACTGACTAATGCTGCCTCATCTGCATTGGCCCGGGGCAGGATAAAAGCTCGCGGACTCTGGGTATTTTTGCAGATCGCAAATGTCATGGCGAGAGCGCCTCTTATAGGGCGCAACTCTCCTGATAGCGACAACTCACCGGCAAACTCATATTGATCTAAGGCGTCTCCGGGGATTTGTCCCGATGCCGCCAAAATACCGAGTGCGATAGGGAGGTCAAATCGTCCTGATTCTTTTTGTGAAAAATATTGTTATTCGAGAAAACAACCAACTGTATTTGCAAAAGTAATGCTTTTACGCAGATTCAAATGGTTTCGATAACGTCTCATAGAAAGAATCGTAAATGAACATATCAAGATGGTTATCTCTCCTTCTGTCCAAGCACTATCGGTCCTTTGTTAAGAAGTCGCCGCTGGGTATTAATCAGGAAAAATATTTTAAAGGAAAGCCGAGATCCTATCTCGAAGCCAAATCGCTATTAGTAATTGATAGACGTATTGCGGGATTGGTTGATGCGATGAATTGTCCCGCAACAATTTGGACTACTGGAAGTTGCGAAGGTCACGGATGGGGATTTATAAAATCATCACCGTACGTTGCGTTTAAGTGCCGAGTGAATATTGCGGCGGCACTATCGAGAATTCTTGTAAATGACTTTTATTCCGACTGCCCCGTATTAAATTACTTTTGGGAAATGACGGCACATTTTGACCCAAATTTTGATTTGACCTATGTATTTCAGGTACCAGGCATAACTTCCCGAAAATGGTTCTATGCCACGAGGCGTGGAGTAGACCAAGATTTAACAAAGATCGAATTATTGTTTAGAAATGAAATCTCTAAACATTGGGATAGTCAAAAAGTCGGATTTGAATGCAAAGAAGAGACATGCACCAAGTATAAGGACGAAAATTCCAAAATAGAAACTCAACTTATTTTTCGCACGTTGCCGCCCGAAAGGATCAATAGAATTGCAACCGCCACAACTAATGGCAGTTTCGCTAAGTCCTTTGCCACAGTCAATACATTTATAAAGCGCCATACATACTCCAATAAGTTGGTTTTTGGCAATAAATTAATCGTATCATACACATTCAAAAGATTTGAAGTATTTCTTTCATTTTTTGAATGTAAGTGTTCAAAATACAAATCGTCATCTGAAAAGAAATGCGCCCAAAAATTATCAGCATCCATACAAAAAATGATGTCTCTCTCCAGAGTTTTTTGGAGGGGGGCAAAATGCTAATGCCCGTTCGTGAAATAACGGCTTCCAATTTTGGGATTAAGTCGTCCTTTGCGTCAGAGAAAAATCCCACACCTTCGCAAGCTGAGTCAATGCTTGAGCATGACTTACTCACGCTATTGGAGTGGGATTCCCGTGTTGAAAAATACGTTACACAACCATTTACGGTCAATTGGATGGACGCAGCTGGTGTGTTTCGTACATATACGCCAGATGTTCTGGTTGCATATCACTCTCTAGCCCGCGGCCATGATAAAAATTTAATGCCTACTGTTTTTGAAGTTAAGCCATTAGCTAATTTGAGACGGGATTGGATTATTCTGAAACCCAAATATCAAGCTGCAATTGCGGCGCTTCGACCAATCGGAATTCGCTTTAAAATCGTTACTGAACGGCACATACAGACCACATTATTAGAAAACGCACGTTTCTTACTGGCATATAAAACCATGCGATATATCAACGCGTCCCCGCGCGAGCATGAAATGCAAATAGAGATAAGACAAGCATTATTGCGAATGAAAACGACGACCCCCAAAAACCTGTTAGACGAATTATCCGATAGTGACGAGAAAAAAATTCTTTACATACCTTGGATATGGTGGCTCATGAATGCCGGATTAATTCGTGCAGACTTAACCAAACGTTTGACAATGGCTAGCTCAATTTGGACTATCGATACTGAAAAATCTATTCCTATACGGTGACTTGGTATGACGCAAATTGTTCAAATATCTCCAGGCGTTCTGGTCGAAACTCTGAAAGGAACCCGGTGCATAGTAAAGCGTCTCGAAACACCCACC
This sequence comes from Undibacterium sp. Rencai35W, assembly GCF_049340185.1. Lineage (NCBI taxonomy): Bacteria > Pseudomonadati > Pseudomonadota > Betaproteobacteria > Burkholderiales > Oxalobacteraceae > Undibacterium > Undibacterium sp. Rencai35W. Next base: position 268,178 of record NZ_JBMPPC010000004.1, on the reverse strand, counting down.
AAAGTGGTAATTCGAAATCTCGTTACTAACGAAGATGAGATCGTTGAATTGTCCTCTCTTCAGCCAATAAACAAAACACGATTAAATCCCCCGAGAAATTTGGATTCAATTGACGAAGATGAATTTAATATCGCGTATGAAAAATATTTAGCTATAAGCCGGCTCGTTGAACTTGATACACATTCAGTAAGAGATATTGATCTCGTAGCGGCCCAGGCACAGGTCAATCGCTCTACGGTTTATAGATGGATGGCTGACTTTAAACAGGGTGAACTCGTCTCTAATCTGTTGCGAAAACGTAGATCTGATATTGGCGCTGCAAAAATTTCAGTCGATGCAGAAAAACTTATCGGTCAGGTTCTTACCGATTTTTGGTTAAATACTCAGCGGAGATCTATACGTAACGCATATCGCGAACTCAGTAGGCTCTGTCGTGCAGATAATATTGTTGTTCCTTCGTATAACACCTTTCGTGCCCGCATTGATAAGCTTGACCAAGGATTCGCCGCGACCAAACGGAGTGGCGCGAAAGCTGCACAGCGATTTCGGTTGAGCGAGGGTACTGTGCCAAATGTTGATTGCCCATATTCCGTTATACAAATAGATCATACATTTCTAGACGTTATGTTGGTTGACGAAGAACATAGAGTTGCAATTGGTCGTCCTTGGATTACTGTTGCGATTGATGTATTTAGTCGAATGATCGCCGGTTATTACGTTTCATTTGATCCGCCCGGAACTCTCGGCACTGGTATTTGTATAGCGAATGCCATTTTGCCGAAGGCCAGTTTTTTGACGAGACTGGGATTAGATGTTAGCTATCCATGTATGGGAAAGCCGAGGGTTATACACGTGGACAATGCGAAAGAATTTAGAGGTGAAACTTTAAGCAAGGCCTGTAACAACCTCGGGATCAATTTGATTTTTAGGAAACTGAAAACACCTAATTATGGTGGCCACATTGAACGGCTAATGGGTACTTTAGCGACCGAGATACACGCGCTACCAGGAGCAACGTTTGCCGATCACGATCAGCGCATGATTTATGACTCTCAAAAGAACGCTGCCATGACATTAAATGAATTCGAGAAATGGTTAGCAACCTTGATCGCAGGCGCGTATCACTATAAAGAACATGGTGCCCTCAAGAAATCTCCATTGCAGCGATATACCGAAGGGTTACTTGGTTCGGATACCGAGATTGGTAGCGGGCAAATCGCTCTGGTGACAGACGAAGAATCACTGCGTATTAGTTTTCTCCCTATCATTGAACGGACAATTCAGCACTATGGAGTGTCTATTGATGGTATTCATTATTACGCCGATGTGCTTCGCCGGTGGGTAGGTGCCGCCGATCAAAGCAGTAAAAAAGTTAAGCGTAAGTTTCTCTTTCGTCGTGACCCAAGAGATATTAGTTTTTTATTATTCTACGATCCTGATGCCGAAAAACATTTCAGAATTCCGTATCGGGACACTAATCGCCCTCCTATGAGCCTTTGGGAGTTGCGAGCTACCTTACGTTACTTGGCGGAGCAGGGCAAAAGAAATGTGGATGAAGTTCAAATCTTTCGAGCGTATGACGAAATGCGCCGTATTGAGGAACTATCAAAGACTACAACCCGTAAGACACGCCTTGCACAAACTCGAAGAAAACATCACGAAAAATTTCGTGAGGAATCGAAATATGACGAGTCTGTATTGGTGGAATCGTCTCCGGTTCAAGAGGCACCTGCCAACATCGAGCCATATGATGAAATCGAACGTTATTAAGGTTATCGATGAAGCAGAATTTGCCTCTTGAGTTACGTATTCGCAGCCTTCATGAGTCAACATGGATAGGGTATGGAAGAGCTATTGAAATTCGGAATACACTTGAACAATTGTTGGTACACCCTGCCAAACACCGGATGCCAAATTTAGCGATTATTGGCGAAACAAATAACGGCAAGACGATGCTGTTAAAAAATTTTTTGAGGCGACATGCACCAAATCCAGATCCGACAATTGATATAGTTAGCTTACCAGTTTTGATGATTCAGACTCCACCTGATCCCGATGAAACGCGTCTTTACGGCGCATTACTAGAACGACTGCAAGCGTATGGCTCACCTCGAGAACCAGCTGACGCTAAATTACGTCGCTTGCAAAAAATTCTCCAGGACTTACAAACTAAAATGATCATGTTGGATGAATTTCAGCATGCATTAGCTGGTACTCCGATTAGGCAAAGAAAATTTCTGAATGGCCTTAAATATCTGGGAAACGAGCTAGAAATACCTATTGTCGTTTCTGGAACACCAGATGGATTAAATGCGCTTCAAACCGATCAGCAAATTGCAAATAGGTTCGAGCCGGTATTTTTACCGAAGTGGCGCAAAGGTGAGGAGTTTCTGCGTCTATTAGCAAGTATTGAAAAAGTATTGGGACTCGCTTATCCATCGGGATTAGCTTCGGATAACATGGCTGCAAAAATACTAGATGAGTCAGAGGGAACGATTGGTGAGGTTATGCGGCTGATTCGCTTACTAGCTGAGCAAGCGATCCGTTCGGGAATTGAAAGGATCACTTTTGACGCAATTAGGGACAGTAATTTGAAAAAAATAGGATGGCGCAAACCATCAACAAGAACTAGATATCCGGGTTAAATGGAACAGGACAGCTTATGGTTTGTCAGACCAAAACCGCTAGAGGATGAAATTCTTTCCTCGTGGATTGTGCGATTAGCTTGGGCTCAAGGATTAAAACTAGAAAGTTTTTGTTTTCGGTCATGGGGACGTGGGGCCCAAGTGATGTCAGGTGACGTAGATTTATTCGCACGCCATGAGATTCTAAAAACTCTTCAGATATGCACTGGAGCATCTTATGAGCAAGTAGTGAATACTACTTTTCAGCCACTAATTGGTACACTTTTTTATGATCTCCCAAAACAGAGCTTTACTTCCTGGATTACTTTTTTGGGGAATCGTAACCGAGTTAACCGTGATCGCGGACTTTCTTTTTGCCCAGATTGCCTCAGACAAGATATCACACCATATTTTCGCAGGACATGGCGTTTGGCATTCGTTACAACATGTCTAGTCCATAAGAAACAGTTAATTTGTTGCTGCCCTCATTGTGATGCGCCTGTTTCAATTGATCGATGGGATAAATCTAAAAACTATATGGAGTCCGGACATCCAATTACGCATTGCCAAAGATGTAGGAAAGATCGAACTATTCGATCAGTAGGAATTTCGGTTCAAGACAATATTCTTCTTAATTTCCAATGGTTATTAGAAAGGACTCTTGCTTATGGATGGGTAAATATATCCGGGAAGCCGATAGATGCATTGCTTTTCTTTCGAGGCCTACTAATGATTGTAAATATATTACTAGATAGACGTAAAACAGATCGTTTGCGTATTGGATTTTTGGAGTTAGGAAAACTGACGAATCTCATAAATGAACCAACAAAAAAACGTCGAATGGAGTCCTTACCGATTTCTTTGCGCTCCGAAATAATGCAAACGCTTGGATGGTTATTCGAAGACTGGCCTCATCGATTCATCGGCCTTTGCAAACAACAAAAATTCAGTAGTTCATATCTATTTGATCAAGCTAAATATAACATCGCTGATGTGCCATTCTGGCTTTGGGAGCCAACGTATTTGTATTTGCATCGGCGTTATTACGCGCCTTCTAACGGCGAAATTGACTCTGCTGCTGATTATCTTTTGCGTACGAAGGGGGAGCTAAAAAAGGGTGAGTTAGCGAAAATTCTTGGGGTGTCTTGGCTGAATAAAAAGACGTTAAATCGATATGCAAGTCAGTTCACAACTAAATGATTTATATGACGGCTGTGATTGTTAAAGAACACATTAAAGTTTAGGCTGGTTGATCTGGAATTAGCTTTCTTATTTCTTTTTCTGCCTGGATCATAGAGCTAGTTCGTTCAAAAAATTTCACTTGCTCGATAATTTTCTTAGCGCGATCCATTTTATTTTTACGCCATTTGGTGTCAAAGTCTGTATCTAATTTATCAAATACTCTATAAAGGTAGTCCCGTTGGTTTTTTTGGATCCAAAGGTAATTCATTTCGACAATGTTTTTTTCCAAAGAGTATGAATTGAAAACATACCCATTACGTGCATTCCAATATTTTATTAACCGGATTGTTGGTTTGATCAAATTGTCGTTATTTTTATTTTTTTCCGTTAACTTTTTGTTGAATCTTACCGGATCAGTAGATTGCCAATTGCCGTCAATATTAGGTATCTCGTATCCCCACCAAAAACTATATCTTGCGGGTACTAGTTCAAATCTTATGTGGTTTAACTCTAATAAAATTGTTGGATGAGATTGACGTACTTCGGATTTTTTGTAGTACTTCTCGACGAATTTTCTAAGCCGATCAAGGTAGGTTTGTGACGATACATTGCTATCGTTGAACACAACCATTAAGTCGATATCAGAGTGTTCATCCATTGACCTTGGAAGTATTGTCCCGCGAGTTGAAGAGCCAAACTGAATGTACTCGCGTATATCACCGAAGTGCAGATGCAATCGTTTTTTTAGAGTCAATATTGATGTTTGGATGGAATTATCTTCGGACTGGCTCATAACAGCTTTTTTCGCCTGCTCCTCGAGGTAACTTATTACAGACATTACTTTTTCCTTTTTATTCTGGCTTCGGGAAACCGATACAATCAACAAATATTAGATGCAATAAAGAACACCAACTTAAGTTGTTGAAGATCGTTATTGATAGCAATACCAGTGGAGCTCAATGAAATACCTTGTTCTTATTAGTTTATTGGTTTCAAACGTTGCGTTTTCGGGAGTCGGACAACGAAAATCCTCAGAGGGATTCACGACTTCGTCTAGCCCAACGTTTTACGCACCACCTTCGGAGCCGCTTATTGAAAGTGCGTTCTCTCCTGGCCCAAATGGCGAAGCGCTAGTGATCAAAATAATCTCCACATCAAATATGAGTTTGCGTTTGGCGGCGTATACGTTCACGTCTCCTGCAATTGTTCGAGCCTTGCTGAACGCAAAAAAAAGAGGTGTTGACGTTCAAGTTATTGTCGATGAAAAAGGTAATCGTTCAAAGACAAGTACTACGGCGCTAAATCTTTTAGTAGAAGCAGGTATCCCAACAAGAACAATTTCTAAGTTTGCGATTCACCACGATAAATATATTGTGGTTGACGATCGGCACGTACAAACTGGAAGTTTTAATTACAGTCAAGCCGCAACAAAATCAAATAGCGAAAACGTATTGGTAATTTGGAATAATCCAACTTTAGCTACAACATATTTAAATCATTGGCAAAGTCGGTTTGATCAGGGAACTGACGTCAGGTCGAACTTTTAATTATCAATTCGCTTTTTCCTAAAAATGATTTCTTTTGGACACGACGCATTTGAGCTAATTGCCAAATATCTTTAACGTTCACGGTGATTCTAATTTTCGTTTCTGCACCTGATCAGGCGTTGCTGCCCCCCCACTAGACATCAAGACCCTCTACTAGATTGTCATAGTTGGTATGCCTTTATATTCATCGTATTAGCAATGTATCTATTTTATAGGACATCGGCGTCCTATACCTAATAGACGTAAATGACGTCAGGCAATAGATAAATATGTCTAGTGGCCATCTGTATCATCTCTCGTTTAACTGCTATACAGTGTCGCTTATCGTTTAGGAGATAAGTATGGCAAAAACATCCAGTACAGCACAGGTTGCGCCAATTCGATCCACTAGGGCAGCGGAACATATTTCTGACAGAAAATGGGGAAAGCAAGTAATGAAGTTGGGATTTTGCATAATACCTTCGATGTTGCTCCAGGCACAGCAACGTTTGGGTCTTAGTCCTACTCAATTAGCGGTTCTTTTACAGCTTGCTGATTTTTGGTGGGACAACGATCGCAAACCATATCCAAGTAAAGAAGCACTAAAAGAACGACTTGGTTTAAGTACTCGTCAAATCCAGCGTCATATTGCGGATTTAGAGCAAGCAGGATTAGTTAAGCGAATTGAAAGGCGAGCAGCGCATCTAGGGAAGATTAGCAATGAATATGATTTGTCAGGTCTGGTCGAACGGTTAAAGAAAATAGCGCCTGATGTTGAAAAGGCAAAAGAAATAAAACGTCAGGCAACGCGTCGAGGTGGGCTAGCTAATAAAAAAATGGAGGATATCTGAAGGTATTATTTTTGAATTAGTATATTTAACTGATTGAATTAGCAGTGTTTTTTAATCTTCTTTAATATTTAAGAGATTATTTTTTAGAAAAAACTAACGATTGAATTATTTCTTTCGGATTGGAAATGATTATTCGCCAGTTTGAGCTGCTGCTAATATTGGGGTCTACCCCCTACGCCTTTTTATTACTTACGCCTGTAAGGCTGTTCTAACGCATTCTGGAGGGTATTTTTAGGGGGGATTAAAAATATTTGTGTTATTATTAGCACTCAACGTACGACAGTGCTAGAATAATGTCGTGATAAAAAGAAAAACCGGTCATGCCAAATGGCACGCCGGTTCTCATTTCAAACAATCTTTAAGCGCAAGCAACATTCTTGGCGGAAGCATGCTAGCACTTACTTTATTAACTGCGAGGTAAATTATATGATGTGGAAATTCATCAGTAAAGTAATTTAATTAATATTGACTATGTTTTTTGTAACGTCAAATAATATTTGTTAAATTTTTTTCTGCTATTTTTACTCATGTGATGAGCTTTGCTACGGCTTTATAAGGAGAACCTTATGCCGAAGCATCAATGGAAATTGAATAGATGTTCATGTCATAAATATAAGTTATCTACCGTTCCGCGTTCGTGGAATAAGCAACTTGAGTCGATGAAATCACCCAAAGCTTGGGCTCTGATTTCTCGTTGTGTTCAGAGTATTCGCTCAAAAATTATTAACAAGAGAACTAGCTTAATTTGGAAGGAGAGTTTCCAATGAAGCGAGATCTTCCATCCTTAGCGAACCGAGTGCCAGTTTCTCTTGAATCTTCCGCACGCTTTTTCTATCTTATTGACGCCATTGCAAGTCACAACGAGCCTACCCAAACCCAGTTAAACGCACTTGAATCATCATACCGCAGCACAGGTGATTATTTGTCGGAATGTCCCGAGTTTGTAACGCTCATTCAACATATTCATCCTCATGGATCTCGCCAGTTGGGCACCATAATTCGCCCAATGGACGATACAAGAGAGGGTTTTGATATTGATCTGGTAGCACGATTAAGCAATGATGCTATGAGGAAATATGGTGGTGAAAACGGGGCATCGTTATTGCTCAAAAATTTAGGCGATGTCCTTAGCCGCTATGCTGATGCACATGGTTTAGGAATCCGTCGCTGGGAGCGCTGTGTCACTTTGGAGTATGCAGGCGGAATGTGCGCTGATATAGCGCCAATCATTGATGATCCACTATTTTCGGTGCCTTTCGGTGAAACTCACGGTCGGATACCCGACCGCAAATTACAAAACTATAATTCAACTAATCCGCGAGGTTACGCTAAATATTTTGATCGAGCTGCTTCTATATCTCCCCAATATATTGCAATGGAATCTTTTGCGAAAGCTTTTGATAGTATAAGAGCAGAAGTAATTCCATTATCAAATCAAGAGGAAGTTTTTAATCGTCTGTTAAGTAGACTTGTTCAGTTATTAAAGCTCCATCGAAATTTAACGTTTAGTGGAGAGAAAACCGGGCAGGATATTTCTCCAACTTCGATCTTTGTCACTTCATTGGCTGCTATTGGCTACACTGAAAACGCGCCTTTGCCACACCATAGTCCACTTGATCTGCTCTTAGACATTGTCGAAGGAATGCCGAATTATTTTAAACGAGTTGTTTCCCCTGATGGCTCAGAAGAATGGATACTTTCTAACCCTTCTGCATTAAATGACAACCTAGCTAGCGGGATGAATACTGCGATTCGCCAAAAAGCATTTTTGTGGTGGCATACAAAACTTCTAAATGATTTGCGAGAAATACTAAATACCATCGAGCAGCGTCTTGGTATGGATATGTTGCTCGAAAAAATAACGACCGTTTTTGGAGAACGGGCGGCCAAAGCTGTGGAGCAAGACGAATTGAATCGTCTTGATAAGCAAAGAAAGGCTGGTCGGGTTGCTATCTTTACTGCGGGTGCCATGCCCGTAAGTGTGAAAGCTAAATCGCATACGTTTTTTGGTCAGCAATGATGCGCCATTCTGGCTCACGTAACCCTACGCTCGCTCAACGGGCGTGGGAATTAAACGCACTACAAATACCAGGTGCATCTGCGACTGTTCGATCTGGCCGAGAACTAATTTATAGATTCAGTATTTCACCAAGCGCATATGGTCGTACATATGAATGTATGTTGCGTGTAAAGCCTGATGCGCGAACGCCAGAATTAATTGTCTTGAAGCCAGATTTGGTGCTTCTCGCGGGTGGTCGACCTTTACCTCATATTTATCCGTACCCTGGTAACGGTACTAAATTATGTTTGTGGTTGCCGCGCCAGGGAGAATGGAAGCCTTGGATGAGTTTAGCTGAGACATATTTGCCTTGGACAGCAGAATGGCTCGGGTATTTCGAGAATTGGCTTCACTCAAATAACTGGGCGGGTGGCGGTGCGCATCCGCTACCAAAGCGAAAAAGTTCAGATCGACTATCTAGAAATCTGTCAGAAGACAATATCTAGGCGCTTTGGTGGCGATGGTCGACTACTTGGCCGTTCCATCATAATGGAAGAGGTCAAAGTATGATGACATTCATATTTCAAGAATTTAAAAACGATTAGACACTGCCATCGACAAAACTCGACAATCTTGTTTTCGCAGATACGCTAGCAATATCAGACGAAAAATTGCGATTGGGATTTGACGATAAATTTACTTCTTATAGATAACTACAACAATCAGGACTTATGAGCAAAAATAACCCTACAGGTCGTCAAGATCCTATTCGAGAAAATTATTACCGACCGCTTGAAATTGCGGATGATTTTTCTGATTGGGCATTTTATGCGGGCGCTATATTATCGATCGTAATATTAGTGGTGGAGAAGGTAACCCATCCCACTCTATATCAGTGGTTACAGATAGCTTTCGTGCTTATTGTTGTGGGATTTTTTTTAACAGGAATAGTAACGCGATTATATTTTTTTCCGAGGGCAGAGGATGCTCGCCGCAGTGAATTTCTTTCAAATGTGTTTGGTGTTGAACTAACGTATGAGCGAACGCAAGGTTACTATAACAACGATGAAACTGACCCATACAAACGGTTAAGTCTTTGTGTGCTTGAAAATTCGTTTTTTAGTAAATCAATATTGAGAAAAATGGTGGCGCGGGAAAGGATCAAAGTTGCAGTCTATTTTTTTCTATTCTTAGTTGTTATCCTGTGGCGCGAAACACCTGGTGATTGGTTAGTAGCGAGCGCTCAAGTGTTGTTCAGTGAAGTTATTTTTTCAAAATGGTTGCGACTGGAATGGCTCAGGAATAGAGCCGAGAACATATATCAGAGTACATATCAGCTTATTCAGTCTCAACCAAAAGCCGACAGACTTCAGGTGTATGCGTTGGATGCATTCGGTAGGTACGAAACGGGGAAAACGTTATGCAGTATTTTGCAGTCAAAAGATTTTTTTGAACAATTAAATCCCACCCTTACTGCTGAATGGGAGCGCGTAAAACAAGGGCTTATATAGTAAATTAGTCGCTAAGGAATGGTGCTATTGAATCTTAACAAGATTTTTATTTAAGGTTGTATCGCAGCCCATTTTTCCAATGGAGCGTCGCGACTTATCTCCATTTTTTGGTGCATATTAGCGGAATTATGTAGTAACCACATAAACATAAAAGCCAATGAGTAAGGTAACGGTCGCCAATTGCACGACTGTCACTACACTTAAATACTTGAGCTATATGGAAGTGTTTTTATGTAACCTTCCATAAATTTCCAATCTGGTTTGCCTGCCTTCGTTACAGGTAGCCGAATCACAGAAGCTTTCATGCGCTCCAAGTGCCATTTACGACCATAGTTAAATCGGAACTTTTCAAACCGAATCAATGCACAAAGAAATAGTCCAATTTCTGGAGATATTTTAAATAATGGGTACAAAACGTTCACGTCGTCGGTAGCCCAGAAGTTCGTTGTTTGGTAAAAAGCCTCTGCAACAGACCCATTGTACGCAACTGATATTGTCTTTCCTCGATGAATCGCTGCTTGCCCAACAAAGGCAGTGATACCATTTTGTGAGTCCGTTGAACCGATGTAAGGCGTTGTACCAGGCAACATATCAGCTTTAGTGAGTCTCTTTCCCTTCTTGATTTTGAATAGCTGCTGCAACTCAAAAGGCTTCCAATCCAAAGTGGTCAATTGCGCTGGAGTCGTTGTTATACAAGGCCGTGCAGCCCCTTCGTAGAGACTTATGTCAGTCGCTTTAACCCAAGCTGGAATGTCTTGAATCTCTGGCAGCATAATATCCCGTAGAGTTCGGTTAGCTTGACGCCCGTAGTTATACCTGTACTTGTTGGCACGTATGCATGCGCAGTAATATAATTTTTGGATAGTACTCATTTCAAACTTGGGAACCAGATAATATAAATCTCGGCCTGAATAAAAAGGTTCCGGCTGTAGAAAAGTTTCCAATACTGATCCGCCTCCTGCCACCGTAAGTGCGCCAGAAGGGATAGGGTTTAATCCATCTATGGGGGCCACGGTAGCTGAAATTCCGTTATTTTTTGCAGTCCTGGATACAAAGTTAATACCGTTCGCCATTGGCGTTAGCCGATTTAGTTCCAAATTTACACCGTAATGCACATCGAACAGGTCAGAAAGCTTAATCATCTGCCGAGTCCTCTACATCATCACTGCCGACATTAGGCGGCGCTCCCAATAGCTTAAACATGGCGTAGTTACGTACAACCGTCTCAAAATCAGATTGTGCGAGCATCGAATAATCTGTCTCCATATATGCTTCCGCACACCACTCGTCACTGTGCGTGACGTGCTGCATTACACTCTCACCAGCGTGAATTTCACGATTGCGAAACATTTCAACCCAACGGTCACGAACTGCAGGCCATTTCTCATACTGGTCAATGCGACCTTTATTTTTTGTCTTGATAAAACCGTCATCTTTCCAATATCCAAACCAAGTTTTTTTTCCTGACTGTTTATGTGGAATAGCAGATGTCCAAACCATGATGCAAGTGACTGTACCAACTGGATAAAATAATTCTCCTGGCATAGACATAACAGCCTCAAGGGTGTGATGTTTCATCAGTTCTTCACGCGCAGGACTGGGTGAAATAGCGCAAGACATCGGCACGATCGCAATTCCAGTGCCGCCACGCTTCAAGCAATCTAGCATTTGTTTTACAAAATACAGCTCGTGCAATTCGGCGTCACTTTTGGATTGCGCATAAGGTGGATTGAGCATACCGATAGTAGGTTTTGATTTTTTGACGGCGGCAATTATGTCGTCATCAAAGCAGCTACTTTGATGTAAATTGGCTTTGCCATCACCGCGTAAAATCATATTGCTGGCCGCTAGCGCAAACATCTTTGGATTGTTTTCAATACCTATAAGCCTATTTTGCTTAATATCCATGCGCTCTGCATCGGTAACTGCTTGTTTCAGCATGTGCTGCATCGCCGAAATGAGAAAGCCGCAAGTCCCAGCACAAATATCCAAAACTACGTCTTTAGGGCCAACATTGGTTAGCAACGAAAACAACTCAGCGATATGACGCGGTGTAAGCACTATTCCCAAGGCTTTTTTGTCGCCAGCGGTGTATTTTAAAAATTCACCGTAAAACTGACCTACAACATCAAAGTCGTGATAGATGTTGATGTACGGCCAAACGTTGTCGTTAATTCTTGAGATTATCTCCTTGAAAACTCCGTCGGGATATTCTTTCGCTAGCCGGGTATCTGGCTTGGCTAAGTTTGGGTGTACTGCAATCGTGGAGTACGGCTGAATCATCGTATCTTTTTTTCCTTGCGGAATATTGGACTTGTCTAGCTCCTTTTTGATCGCTCCAAGCCATGATTCCTGCAAATCATCCGCGGGCAGTGCTGTGAAGGTTTTTCCAAAAGCCGAATTCATCAGCGCAATCAAAGTACCACTTACAAGCAGGGGCTTGTCTTCTTCTGATACCTTTGCTTTTGTCCAAATTAATTCGTGCAGCTCACGAGAGAACGAAAGCAGGTCAGCATGACGTTTCTTCGCTACATCTGGATCAAACGATGACAAGCGATAGTAATCCTCAAATGGAATCAGCTCCTTTACTACGGAGCCGGACTCATTCACTAAATCTTTAGGCTCGGCAGCACCGGCTGGATATAAAAAATTCGAAATTTTTAGTGAGCTTTTTGTTGCGCCGCTGACCGCGATGGCCACAACCGTGTAATGCTTAGCTAAATGCTTGGCGTAATGTAGAACGCCATCAACAGCGAATTCCATAGCCTTATTGCGGCCAAGACTTTCATGCTTTTTCACATCTGGTTTGCACTCGAAAACAATAAGAAAATTTACATCTTTTTTGTTTGAGATAATGAACTCAGGGTAGCCTGAGTTGCCTTTTCCATTCTTACTAGCTTTTGACAGCAAGCTTTTAATTTTTGCAATTTCAGATTTCTGTTCTTCTACCGTAATGCCATTATCTTGGCCGTAGTATTCATGACTCCGCAACTTATCACGAACAAGATTTTCAGTTATTCGTTCGCTTGGCTTGGCTTGGCTTGGCTTGGCTTGGCTTGGCTTGGCTTGGCTTGGCTTGGCTTGGCTTGGCTTTCAAATTATTGTTTGGTATTTTCATTTTTCAAGTTTTATTTCACGTTTACTCGATTTTATTTGAGTGCAGATCGTTAAAGAACTAATCATTAAAGTGGATTGTACGGCACCCCAAGGCATCAAGGCATTGAACAAAAAATACAGCGGAAAATTTTCTCCGGCTGATGAAAATACAGGGCCAATCGAATTGCGTTGATTTCAGTCTACCTCTGTAGAGAAAATGCGATCAAGAAAATCAATACCGTTTCTTAAGGAACCGGGCGGTATAGTATGTTTTCGGTATCCCATTTGCAAATCACTAATACAACTCTGATCCTTCATCACTGAACGTGCTTGCGCAAATCCACGGATCAAGCGACGCAAATCGTAAGCAGTCAATTCTCTTGATGATTCTGTCCACACGACTACGATATTAGAATTCTTTGGATTTGGTTCAAAGTCTAGTATAAAGCGTGTTTCGAATCCTTGCGGACTGTCGTTAGGGCGAGTTATTTTAGCGGCCAGTGCTAAACGAGCTTTTTTAGATTTGGCTTTATATAGCCAACTGAATGTTTCATGCCTGATTTTTCTTGGAAGCCTATAAAGCTCAAACGTTTCTATGAGGATGGGCGGCCCCCACAATGACATAAATTCGACATTGGCATTTGTTTTATCTCTGATATTTACCAGGCCTTGAGCAATTGTTAGTAGATCGTTATTTGGCGTATGAATGGGCTCATCTGATTCATGTAGTTCGTCGTCTTCAAATTCAGTATTGGACAATAGCTCCAAATCCTCAGTTGTAAGGATGACTGATTGAATCGCTGACGCAGAACTGGTTCCATCCATTGTCGATAACAGGCCAGTCCAACGATCATGTAATAGCGCCTGGTATTTCTCTCCCTCAAACTGAGTTTCGAGTTGAGGGAGCTTGTCTACTTCTGCAGAGATTAACCACTCAAATCTGTCGTTAATCTCTTCCATTGAAATGATCTCTGACGTAAATCCCGGATTTGATGGCAAATCTGTGAGATCTATAAACTCATTCTCATCTTCATGTGGATTAGGTTTAGTAAAAGGAGCGGCTGGCCTATTGAGTGGATCCTTCGTATTACCATCTTCATTGCTACCCTTTCGTCCATCGTTATCTCGATCAAAACGAAGTTTGTTGAACGGCGGGTGCCAATCGGTGCTGAGAATTTGAAGGATGACTTTGGTTGTAGTCCCTAACCCATTTTTGATTGACACCCATTTAGCCTTGATATTTACCCAATCGTGCATTGGTGGTACCGCACGTAATATTCGGTTCTGATCTACAGCAATTGATCGATAGAGATCCATTCCGCGTTTAACTGAAATTGGATCGAAAGCAATAGAGGCGATGAACCATGCATCTTGATCGAGCATCCATTGCCTAAGCCATAGGAGGGCTTCCTTACGCTCAAAATCTATTGAAGACCGTTCTGGATTCCAAACAAAACGTCCCCATTCTAGAAATCTTGAATCAAGAAATACGTCAGACATCCTGCTTGAAACGGCGTAAAAGAAGCGAAATACCTCGTAGCTAGGTATTGCGTATGCAAACGGATCTCCATACGCACCAATGTACAAGAGCGTGCCTCGATAATTTGAATCATTTGGTAGGGAACTAGGCGCACGAGGAAGTAAGAGCTTTTCTGCTGGTGATGAATCATCCGTAGAATCAACACATGTCCATCGATCAATAATTTTCACATTGTCGTCAGTGAAATTAAGCGCAAGCATGCCTTTACGTAAAGAAAATGCCTCGTCTTCATATTGTTTGACGGGCACGCCTTGAAAAAACAGTGTTCCTATTGGCATATCTAAGATATCGCCAATGGGAACATCTTTCCAAAATGCTTCACCAAATCTTTTGGGCTTCGTATTGTTTTGAGACGAAGTTAGAATCTCTGTAAAGTAGGCTCGAACGACAATATTTTCCTTGGGACCAGGGACGCTGACTAGCCGTCCCACCCAAGTTAATTGGCACAATCCCTTAAAATCTAAGTAAGTTCGGCGTAGCGTTTTAGCCAAAGCTCGTTCTCACTTAACGTTGCTATTTCGCAGATATCCTCAGCTGTTCGCAGATATCAATGTTCTTGACACTTTTGGTAAGTCTGCGGGAGCCAGGTTGACAGTGATTCTTTTCGCGGGAAAATCGAAGCGCGCGTTTTGCAGTGCCGCTCTTACTCTGTCCTTGGATTCTTTGACCTCTGTTTCTGGAAGTCCAACAATTGTGAAGGCAGGTAAACCGTTTGCCAAGTGCACTTCGACGGTAACTTCCGGCGCTTCCATGCCTGTCAGGGCGCGACTTTTCAGGACGGCTAAGCTCATGTTTATTGTTGTTAATTGATTGTTAACGACAACAATAACAGACTCAGGGCTGAAACGTCAAAGACGGTTGCTATGCAAAAAATTTGAGGCAACGAGGTTGAACCTAGCAAAAATTTTTTATAGTCTGTCGGAAGTTTTGTTGTGAGACGTAGCTCTTAAGACAAAAAATTTTGGAGTCGGTCATATTAATGCGACACACGTAAAAATCGTGCGGACACATGGCATCTGTAAATGCAGTAGAAAGTGGTAGTGCCTATTTGCTCCCTCTTTGTGCTGAAGTACGAATATAAAAATTAGAGCTGCTTGATAGCTTGATAAGCAATTCTCATGCGGCTGAGCAAGACGACCACCTGGAATCCCGCATGAGTTATATCTCTGCTATCGAGAGATTTGCGCCGGCGCAGCAGTTGTTGGTAAGTAATATCCTTGACGGCTGATCTCTTCGGGCGCATTCGCTACCTCATAAGCAATGATGGCTAAGGTAATTGCAGAGTATTGTTGTGCAGTTCTAAATGGTCGTACTTGTTCATACGTGTCTAGCACCGTGTGATGTACCTTGGCATAGTCAAAATCACTGGCATTAATCAGTTTGGGAGTGGGTACGCCGTTCAAGGTAAACACAGCGTCATCACTGCTGGCCCGGCCACTAAATGCCTTTGCTGTATCACGGGGAATATCATTGAACGTTGCTTGAAATTCAAACACTGGGTGCGCATTCTCTAAATCGTTTGTCACACGATCAAACACGCTCTGCCATTTCGTTGGAACGGTGATGCCGGTAATTGCACCTGGTTTGGTATCACGGTTGAGCATCATGACGACCTTATCAAGTTCGCCAGCATGACGCTGTGCAAAAGCATATGCACCTTTGCAGCCCAGTTCTTCTCCGGCGAAACCTATCATCAAAATAGTGCGGCGCGGTCTGACACCTGACTTTGCTAATAGACGCATCGCTTCCATCATGCTACTAAAACCTGCGCCATTATCAGCTGCACCGGTACCGCCATCGAAACTATCCAGATGCGCACCCAAAATCACTATTTCTTCCGGTCTCTCACTCCCTTTAATTTTGGCCAGTACATTATGGTAAGGCACCGGCCCAGGGTAAAACCAGTTGCGAATATCGAATTCCAAGCGCACTTCTTTGTTTGTACTTAAGTTCTCTTTGATGTGATTTTTTATTTCCAGATACTGATCTTCGGCTAATTTTATATCGGGCAGGTTCGGCAAATTTTCCCAGTGTGTGGGTGTTGCGGTAGCCGAGAATAAAGGTTCTTCGGCGGATTGTATTGTGCCTAATGCGCCAGCCTCGATGAGCAGCAGCGTAATCGGTTTTGGTTGATCCACACCATTGCCGTCGCGTCCCTCCCCTGTACTTTCTCCTTCTATCAAGACCCAGGCATTTTTAAATTCATTCTTACGCGCCTTTGCCTCAGCCAACGTGTGCGGTCCGATAACTACAGTGCCACTTTGGACTCCTTTTGTTCCTGAAGAATAGGCTGGAGTAGTAAAACGCAATGGCTTCTCCAAAGGAAGCAGCATACGGCCCGATGAGGGACCACGGTTGAATCCCAAAGGCATGGTACCTGCTTCTTCCAATTCAGATGCAAGCCCCCAAGCTCCCAATTGCGTTTTGGCCCACAGCGCCGTATGAGTATAGGCGTCACTACCCGTCATGCGTCCACCAAAACGATTGCTCATCACATCAAGCCAGGTCATGACTTGTGGATCGGCTTTGCCAAGATCGACGATACGTTTGGCAGTAGTATCTTGTGCTTGTGCCAGGCTGGTCGTTAAAAGAAAAATAGCGGGAATAAAAATACTACGCATATAGACTCCAGTTGAGATTGCTTAGGATGGAAAGTATTCGATGAGTTTTTGATCGAACGCGCAATTTAGGATGCCGATAGTCATCATTCCTGCATTTGCGAGAACAACCAGATGCAGGTTTGCCTGAGTTTGGAGATTAGTCTCGACCTGAAACGATTTTCAGAAATGCAGGTAATTCACCTTTGTTGCGTGCAGCTAAAGCCACATCCATTTTGGCTGAGCGATGATGCTGATTTTGAATCAGGAGCGTTTCATAAGCCCGCAGAACACCCTCCATACCTGCCAGATCGTTGGCACTTTGTTTTTCTGCCATAGCAGGATTTTGAATCTGAAAAGACATCACGCTTGCCACAAACTGAAAATTGATAATCTCACGTATCTCTTGCTTGACAGCTCTCGCCAGCCAGTCCTCCACAACAGCACGATTTAGGATCAGGTCAGGCACGTCGTTCACCCATTTTTTTAGCCACTCGCCGTTCGCTGCATGGATCTGTGACGGATTTTTTTCTGAATCTGCCGCCATCTTTACGACTCGCGCCCGTTCTTCGGGAGTGGACGGGCCGCGCTCGACGGGAGCCGTCGAAGTGATAACCAGCGGCTTGATCGGGGATGCAGAGCGTGACCCAACGACAGGTTTAGCTGCGTCGTCTCCATACGCTACCAGGCGCGTGCCCCCTAAGACATTGTCTTTGGCCTGTAGTGTCCATATCACGTTGACTTCTGTACTGATTTCTTTGCCACGTGGACTGGTATGAGTTCTTGTACCAGAGTGAGTAAAGATGGCATTTCCCTCACTGACACGCCCCTCCATCTTACGTAATGATTGTATGTCACCACGATCATCAAGCCAGCCGATTATGGCAATAAGGCCCTGCTCCTTGTATGCAATCTGTATAACACCTTTAACCATGAGGTCGATTTCCTTGTCTCCCGTTCTTGTGGTTCCGGTAGCTGTTTCAAAGTTCCATTGGCCGATGATGGAAGACGCTGGTTGAGACGGTAAAGTTTGTGCATGCAACCCTGTAGATGCAAGACTGCTGTTGAAAATGATGCACAGAATGACAGAGTGACCAATAAATTTCATTTCTTCTCCTTGTTTACTGACGAAAGTAATCAATAAATAATTGATTGCACCTAATGTAAACAAGAAAAAAATTTTGTTATCGGGTATCCGACCAAACCGGGTTGTTGACGACTTAAAAGGCAAAATTGCCGACGAAAGCTACCGCAAAAATGAGAGGTATAAAAATTGCCAGGAAGTTGGTCTGTGCTGGTTGAACTTGAATTTGATATTGACCGATTTTGACTGTTCTTGACTACAACTGTATTGAACGCAGTAATCCATGTTGTGCACGGCTGGCGTACGCAATATTGGTTTACATATTCCTGAAGATAATCATAAATGGCTGGCTAACGCTCAGCGTTTCTGGTCGTGTTTTGAGTTTGATAATACCCTTGCCGGTATCTTCACGTGTGACGGAGGCGATCGCCTTAATATTGACGATGGTAGAGCGATGAATTTGTTTGAAAATAGCAGGATCAAGCAAGTCTAATAGTTCTCTGATGGGTTTGCGTAACAAGGCTTCACCCTGAGCCGTCATAACCACCGTGTATTTGTTGTCCGCCTGAAAATAGGCGATATCATCTATCATGATCAATCGTGTTTCCATTCCGGCACTGGCGGTAATCCACACTAACGGTTCCGGCCTCGCCGGATTAGGTAAGCTTGAACTAAGTTGCCTAATCAAGGCAGTCATTGTAGCGCTATCATTGGCACCGTTGTTATTGCTGTCGTTGCTGTTAATGGTGCGCGTTTGCAGACGCTTGGCAGTACTTATTAGTCTCTCATTTGTGATGGGCTTTAAAAGATAATCGACCGCACCCTTTTCGAATGCATCGATAGCATATTGGTCATAGGCAGTCACAAACACGATTTGCGTCTTGGGGCTGGTCATTGTCATTGCCTCTGCTACTTCTAAACCACTTAAGCCTGGCATGCGGATATCCAGAAAGGCTATATCCGGCTGGTGCATCGCGATCGCTTCCAGCGCGCTGCCACCATCATCGCAAGCAGCAAGTATTTTCAGATTAGGCCAGACCTGTGCTAATGAGTCCAGTAATGATAACCTGAGCAAGACTTCATCTTCGGCCACCACACACGTAAGCATTTTATGCATGACTTGCACCCTGCAAGAAGTTAGCAGGGACATTGATGGTAGCGGTGACACCGCTAGGAAAATTGGCGACTATCGCAAATGAGGCAGTGGCACCGTAGGCCAAACGCAGGCGCTCACGTACATTGTGCAAACCTATACCTGTGCCCGCGCCCTCTGCGCTGAAGCCATGGCCGTCATCTGCCACCGTGACCGAGACGGATTGCTCGTGATGTTCATTAAAGCGCGCCAGGATCCAAATCGTGCCGCCGCCGGATTGTGGTTCCAAGCCATGTTTAATGGCGTTCTCGACCAGGGTTTGCAACATCATGCTGGGAAATAAAACCTTGCGTAAATTATCACCAACTTCAATTTGTAATTGCAGGCGACTGCCCATGCGTATTTTCATAATATCCAAGTAGGCTTTGGTACGTTCAAGCTCTTCACCCAGGGTCGATAAAGAATCTTCAGTGCGTGGAAGTGAATAGCGCAGGTAAGTAATGAGATTACCCAGCATCTGATCCGCTCCAGCTGGATCGGTGCGCGTTAAGATTTGCGCGCTGGCTAAGGTGTTGTACAAAAAATGCGGCTCTACCTGTGCATGCAAGAGATTGAGTTTGGCAACCGTGAGTTCTTTTTCAATGACCGTTTGTTGCGCGCTGACCTTTTCCTGGTGGCGCTGTTCTGCTATCCGACGCGAAATAGCGCGGCCGATCGCCTGCATATTTTCTAAATTGGTACCGTTGTCGACCAAAAACAGATCGGTCCACACGGCTTTTTCTGGTTCGCAAAGTACGCTGATGCTGCCCACATCGTCACCAGGTGTGACAGTCGCCAGTATCTGATTGCGTTTAGTCACCAGCCAGCTTAAACATTTGATCTGACTGAAAAAATGATCTTGATAGGGATTGATGCGTTTAATTTTGGCGCGCACTTGCAGGCTGTCGTGGGCACTTTCAACTCGCTCTACCCCGGGCAATTCGCGTATCGCCGCCTCCACTAAAGCAAACGCTAGACTTGTTTCTAAAGGGATCTCGATCTGACGGCGCTGCCGGTTGGCCAGAGTACTGGCGGTGACTTCTATAGAAATCAAACGTACCCGACGTACGTGTGAAAATGCCACGGCAGCAATTAACGCACTTAGCACTACAGGGACCAAAAAAAACCAATCCGGTGGATTGTATCTAAACACCACATTGACCACTAATACAATGAATACACTGAGTATGACCATCCCTCCAAAGGTTTTACGAAGAATAAATACTAAGCTGGTGAACATGGTGATTTCCTGATGATTGCAATTGTCGCCAAGGTTAGCGAGCATGTTTCAGGGCGTCGCCCGTTATCCGACGAAAGCCAATAAATAGAGATGAACCTTTGTCTTAGCAGGTTGAAAATAGATTATGTGGACAATGCAGGCTCTCTCAAGAGCGTTGAGAGAGCCTGCATTGCACGGGTAAGTACGTGCTGATGAATTCAATACAGGCATACTTCCAACACAAGTCCGCCTTATAAGTCTTAGGCATACAAGATTCGCCAGATAAGATTGCACGGTGGTTTAGGGTGCGTTGGGAACGGCTTTTTTGTATGTCGTGCCCGAGTTTGCCGCTGGCTGAGTGCAACAGCCCCGTAGTTCTATGCGTCACAGCAGTAGTTTGTATTCTGGAATATGATGTTTATAGATTGGCAAGGATATTATCGGTTTTTGGCCGCAGTTTCTAATTCCGCAATCCGCGCTTCAAGAGTATCTAGTTTGGCTCTGGTTTTAGTCAAAACCTGTGCCTGTATATCAAATTCTTCCCTGGTCACCAGGTCTAGCTTGGAGAAGCCTTGGCTCATCATTGCTTTGACATTTTTTTCTATATCTTTGGCGGGGGAGTTCTCTAAAACCTGATTGATTTTAGATTGAATCTCATTGAAAAAATCAGGCTTACTCATAAGAATCCTTGTAATAACTAAAAATTGCACGATACTGGTGCGGTGATGTGGGCTGATTTATTTTGGATTTGCATTAAATTGGTGCGACGCCTTGGTGCAACTTAAAATAAATCGCCTGCTAACTAGTAAAAAGCATTTTATCGTCATTGGAATGATAGCGCATCCCTTGAATCAAATGCGCACATGACGCCGTTTTGTCCGGTGTTGTCAGTGTTTGCTGCGGGAGTATTGAGATTTTGGCGAATTTTATTTCGTTACTTTGTCTAGTTGGCACGACTCCTGCTAATACCAGCTTGGAATTTACGTTTTCTAATCTGTTTATTAACCAAAAGAGGGACGCGCAATGAAAAAACTATTACTCGCCGCTGCAGTTGCCGCATCGTTCGTGGGTAGTTTGGCATACGCAGAAGATGCAAAGCCAGACAATGAAGTCAGTTTCAATATTGGTGCAGTGAGTGACTACCGTTACCGTGGTATTTCACAAACACGTCTGGATCCAGCCTTACAAGGTGGTGCAGACTATACCCATAACCCGACAGGTTTTTATGCCGGTACTTGGTTGTCTACCATCAAATGGACCAAAGATGCGGGCGGTAGTGGCAACGTCGAATGGGATATCTATGCTGGTAAGCGCGGCGAGATCGTCAAAGATATTTCATACGATGTCGGCGTACTCTCTTATGTGTACCCATCCAACGGTTTGAGCAATGTTCCTGGATTTGCTAATGCGAATACCACGGAGATTTATGGTCAGGTTGGTTATGGACCAATCTACGCAAAATATTCCCATTCAGTGACTAATCTGTTCGGCTTCGTCAACAGTAAAAATAGTGGATATCTTGATATTGGCGCCAATGTTGAATTTACTCCTGGTTACACGCTGAATTTGCATGCGGGTCATCAAACAGTGAAAAACAATACGGCGTATGCATACACTGACTGGAAGGTCGGTGTAACAACTGAGTACGCTGGCGTGACGTTTAGTGCTGCCGCGGTTGCAACTCAGGCAGACAGCGCTTTATATGTAACACCTCAAGGTAAATTTACTGGAAAAACAAGTATCGTTTTGTCAGCCCTTAAATCATTTTAAGTAACGCATTATCTAATCGAGGTCAGCATGAAACTGATTACTGCCATTATCAAACCGTTTAAGCTCGATGAAGTGCGTGAAGCACTGTCGGCTATTGGTGTACAAGGGATTACCGTGACTGAAGTTAAAGGTTTCGGTCGTCAAAAGGGACACACTGAGTTGTATCGTGGTGCGGAATATGTGGTCGATTTTCTACCAAAAACAAAAATTGAAGCAGCGGTTGATGATGCAATCGTTGATCGCGCTATTGAGGCGATTGAGGCTGCTGCCCGCACTGGCAAGATTGGTGACGGCAAAATTTTTGTTTATGACTTGCAGCAAGTTGTGCGTATTCGTACCGGCGAAACCGGCAACGAAGCACTCTGACCGATATTCTAAGATCCACAGGGAGATCACACATGAAGAAAATATTTTGCAAAGCATTAATCAGTAGTGCCTTGCTTTTGTCAGTCGGTTTTGTATCGTCGTCTGCCATGGCAGCGGATGATGCATCGGCTAAAGTAGACGCATCCGCTGCATCTGCCGTCGTTGTTGCGCCCGCATCATCGCCTGCAGAAGCAGCACCCGCCGTAGCTTCTGTTGCGGCAGCACCTGCTGCTCCAGCAGTCACTGCAGACGCAGCGGCATCAGCTGCCGCCGTACCTGCACCTGTGCCAAATAAAGGCGACACTGCTTGGATGATGGTGTCAACTTTGCTGGTTATTTTGATGACTATTCCTGGTCTGGCACTGTTCTATGGCGGTTTGGTCCGCTCTAAGAATATGTTGTCCATACTGATGCAAGTGTTCATGATTTTTGCCGTCATCATTGTTTTGTGGTGCGTCTATGGTTATTCACTGGCTTTCACTGAAGGTGGACGTTTCATCGGATCGTTTGATCGTTTGTTCCTGAACGGTATCTGGGATCCGGCAAAGGCGACCTTCTCTACTGCAGCAACATTTAGTAAAGGTGTCGTTATTCCTGAGTTCGTTTATGTGGCATTCCAGGCGACTTTTGCGGCAATTACCTGCGGCTTGATTATCGGTGCATTTGCAGAGCGCGCTAAGTTCACAGCAGTCTTGTTGTTCGTGGTGTTATGGTTCACATTCAGCTATTTGCCAGTCGCTCATATGGTCTGGTTCTGGACAGGTCCTGACGCTATTAAAGACGCAGCAACGGCGGTTACTGAAGGTGCTAAAGCGGGCTTCCTGTTCCAAAAAGGTGCGATGGACTTCGCCGGTGGTACGGTTGTGCATATCAATGCAGCGGTTGCCGGACTGGTCGGCGCTTACCTGATTGGCAAACGTGTTGGCTACGGTAAAGAATCCATGGCACCACACTCACTGACAATGACGATGATTGGTGCGTCATTATTGTGGGTGGGCTGGTTTGGTTTTAATGCGGGTTCTGCTTTAGAAGCCGGTGACGTAGCTGCTCTGGCGTTCGTCAATACCTTACTGGCAACTGCTGCAGCGACTGTTTCTTGGGTATTTGGCGAATGGATGTCTAAGGGTAAACCTTCTATGCTTGGTGGTGCGTCCGGTGCAGTGGCCGGCTTGGTAGCGATTACTCCTGCTTGCGGATTCGTCGGGCCAATGGGTGCCTTGATCATTGGTTTGCTCGCAGGTGTCATTTGCTTGTGGGGTGTCAATGGATTAAAACGCCTGTTAGGCGCGGATGATTCACTGGACGTATTTGGTGTGCATGGCGTTGGCGGTATCTTGGGTGCATTGTTGACTGGTGTGTTTGCAGCACCGTCACTTGGCGGTCAAGGTGTGTTCGACTACGTGACAAACAAAATGTCTGCTGATCCTTATTCCATTATTGGTCAGGTGACTACTCAGGCGACCGCTGTTGGCACAACTATATTGTGGTCTGCAGTCGTATCCGTGATTGCTTACAAACTGGTTGATCTTGTGGTTGGTCTGCGTGTTCCTGAAGATGAAGAGCGCGAAGGTCTGGATATCACGAGCCACGGTGAGTCTGCTTATCACTCGTAATTATTGACGATTGAAGAGAGTCAGCAACGACTCTCCAGTTTTCCAGGGTAGTATCTTCAGTGCATGTTTAGAGCGCATGTGACTGATTTTAATAGGCACCTTCACAGGTGCCTTTTTTTATGCCTGTGAATTTTATGGGGCGAACTTAGGCGAATCTATCGTAAGTATTTGGGAGACGATTATGTTGTCAGTACAAGTGAAGCTATATTTATATAATTATGCATATGACGAATGAAAAAAAGGACATGCAGCGCATGTCCTTTGAACCCCTGAAATTAAGTCGTTCGAGTCAGTTAAGATGAAACTGAATTAACGGACCAATAACCACAATCTACCAAGATCGCTTGTTCCATCATTGCCTTGAATGGTCTTAAAAATTTCTGCAGCTTTTACCTTATTGTTTGCTTGCAAATAAGCCATGCCGAGATGCAGCTTCGCTTCTTCCGGTGCCTTCAATCCACCTTTTGCTATCCCTTGTTCAATCAAGGCGATTCCCTTATCTGCTTGTCCCTGGATTGCATAGTTGTAGCCCATACTCACCATGCCCGTACCATTTTTTGAGGCTTTTGCAGCAGCTTCGCCAGCATCTAAGGATTTAGCGTCTTCAGCCGCTTGCTTATTCACCTGATCGCGCAGTTGTTTCTGTTTGGCTGCTTCTTTTCCAGTGCCTAACATATTGTTAGCAAAACCAGCGTCGACAACTTTTTTTGCCTCTGCGGGTAAGCCAGCTAACTGTGCTAATTGCGCCATCTCATAATATTGCGCACCTTCTTCCAGATTGTCTGTCGCCAGTAATAAACGGTATAAATCTAAGCGCAGACGTTCTGCGAAACCGGGTTTATGCTCGATGCGGTACAGCAAATCTGCCCAATATTCTTTCTTAGGATAATGAGTAACCAGGCGCTCTAGCACAGCTGTGTATCCGGCATTATCTTTTAACTGCTGGTAACAGCTTCCCAACAAACGCAAATTATCGTTACTAGGTACACGTTTGGCTTCGTCATCTGCTTTTAAAACGAGATTCAGTTCTTTCGCTGCACCTGTGAAATCATCCTGCAAGTACATCGCACGAATAATCAGATTGTGCATGGACTCGTTATTACTATCTTTATCAAGATATCGCTGAGCCCATTGTTTCGAAAGGCTATATTTTTTTTCGTTGAAATAAGTACCTGCCATTGCCTCGATCAGGCGTAATTGCTCTGGCAGCTTTAAAAATGGTGAGTTCAGCATGCCCTCGAATGAGTTTGCTAGTAGTGGTGTATCGTTAAGGCCGGAGGCGACCACAGCGCGTAAGCGGTGCATTGCAAATTGTTCGTACGGCGTCTTGTTTTCCATTGCATCAAGCGCATTGATTTTTTGCAGTGCTTCGGCGTATTGTTTTTTATTTAGCAGATCCTGAATTTCCGCGAGTGGCTTACCCATCTCTGCACGTACGGTCTCGGACTTTGCTGGCTCAGCCGCTGCGGTTTGTGCCTGAGCACTGGAGATAGTCAATGGCAATGATGTAGAACCAATAGCCAGCATTAAAGCGGCTAACAAAAGTGATGAATTCTTTTTCATGAACGTTATCTTGAGATAGAGTTGTGACAGGAAACAACCGGATACTGATGTGAGTTTTGCGGTGTCAAAACAATGCTGCTCTCTGACAAGGATTTTACTCGTGTCGCACATTATATCTGAGCAATTTGGGTATGCTTGATTCCTTTAGTATTTCTTGTAAAAGTAGCGTTTTGAAAGTAACAGCTTGCTACTGTTTTTAAGTGCAAACCTGAACCAGAATCCAAGGTTTCACTACGACAGCCCATAGCTGAGCCTCTGTTTCTAGCCAGATTTTTGCCTGCTCGTCGCTGACTTTGGCGACGTTGTTCGCGCTCAGCCATTCCTCTACTAACGCTTTATTGTCGCTAGAAATCTGGAAGGCAACCTCGACCAGGTCCAGCTCTGACGCAACAGCAATGACGGTGCCGGATGCAAAATGTTTTAGTAACTCTGACCAAGGCAATCTGGAGGTTTCTTGATTGATCTTGGTGCGTAACAATTCGTCTGAATTCATACGGGTAAATAAGAAAAAATAACATGCCCATTGTAACCCCGGAGTAAAGCCGGTAATGCGCTCACCACGATTTAAGCCATTCATCCGTCCAGCTAGCAACTTGATTTCTCCAGACTCTTTGGGAGAAAGTGTGATTGGCATTTTTTAGCTCATGTACGCGGAATTGAGGTGATTTAGATAAGTTTTTCCACGCTTTGGATCCCTGCAGCACATCCGCGAACTCTCTGGCGGTCAAATCATTTTCACTCAGGATGATCAGCGTCTTTCCGGTAAATTGTTGCATTGCCGTGAGTATCTGGTCTGGTAAGTGTACTTGCTGGGCTGTTTCGCCTGATGCTTTGTCGGTTTTGAGAATTTGGCTTAGTTGGCTAAGCAAAGATTTCGCTGTCGCACGATAACTGTACTGACCATGAAGAATTTTTTTCCAAAGCAAGGGATCAGTCAGCCGGTCTTTGTAATAATGTTTTAAATGGGCTTTTGCGCTACCGGCCTCAGTTCTTACCCATGGATTAATCAGTACCATGCCTTTAACGCGCGTGTCGCCTGACGCATACAACATAGCGGCAGAGGCCCCATCACATAAGCCCCACAATACAATTTCTGATAAGTGCGGATTATGGAGGAAAAAACTGTTGATCGCTGACTTGATATCATCGTGAATATTTAAAAAATCGCATGCATCCCCCTCGCTGTCTCCCATTCCACGATAGTCAAAACGCATGGCACTGAAGCCATTTAAGGCTAAATCACGTGAGAGTAAAGTGAACTGACGGTGACTGCCTGCTCTATATTGTGGGCCTCCAACGATGAATAAAACACCTCGACTGCCAGGACTGGCTGGCAAGGACATGACACCATATAGCAGGTCCGTACCTACTTTGAAGCATATGGTTTTTTCTGTGCTGGTATTTTCCTGGGGTATCTTCATGGGCGATGAAAAATTCCTGCGGTGGCATCAACTAAATCTGTATTGGTAGTAGTTTCCTGGCTCAACCAAAACGCAGAGCCTGTAACCATCTGGATATTGACTTGAGTTCCTCTCTCCATCCACCGGGCAAGAACCTTTTGTCGGGCAAATGGCAGGGCGGCATTGTTCTCTGAAGGACATTCAAGCCAGTGCAGGTCACTTGCTCCAAAATGCCACTCAGATGCATCAAGAGTGTCAATGCTCGCTGCAAGTGCAGGGCTTATCTCGTAGCCAGCAATTTCCACAATTTGGCCTTGGTCTAACAGTGTTCTGACTGGCGGTGCCGTTAAGGGAGATATTTTTTCTATCAGCATATCGCCTGCTAGACGCAGTCGAAAAAATTGACTCAAAAAACCTGTGCCTTGCAATACTGGTTGCCAGAGTACGACTTTTTCGACTGTGGTTTCAGTGCTCTGAGCCAGATCCAGTGCGAGTAAAGCCCCTAATCTTAAGCCCCAAAGGCTGATGGGCGTTTTTAGTCTGGCGCGCATCCAATCTATCGCGTTCTGGACGTCTGCTTTCCAGAGGGACCAATTGGCATCCTTCAATTCGCCGCTGCTATCTCCGCAACCAAAAAGATCAATCAGCAAGACGCCATAGCCACTTGCCGCCAGGCGCCGGGCTTGCATTGCCGCCATTTTCCTGGATTTGTTCATTTCCTCTGCAAATGGATGAATGTAGACAATGCCACCAAGGCATGGCTGATCTTTTTTCGGCGGGAAGTAGAGGCAAAACCGATATCCTGATGAGGTCTCAAGAAAAAAACTCTCAGCGGGCGATACAGCTGGGCTTAGCATTAATTCAGCTTACTGCTGACGTAAGAAGTCAAACTTCCTAGCGTCTCAAAGGTTGTGCCATTAATTTCGTCATCTTCAACTTGGATGCCAAAGTGTTCTTCAAGTGCCGTAATCACATGAACGACGGCCATAGAGTCTAGTTCTGGCAAACTGCCGAGTAAAATTGATTCTGCCACCAAGTTATTTTTTTCTGAGCCGAGCTGCAAAACATCTGACAGTAAATTTTTAACTTCCTCTAATAGTGGCATGTGGTATCCAGAGATGATGATATGAATGAGAGTATCTGATCAAATTTGATCAGCATAGACAGAGATAATCTTACAGGAAGATAGTTTGGATGCAGATACTGTTGGAATTGCCTTTTTATTATTTGAGACTAGATTTTATCTAAAAAATAAGCGAAACTCCTAAGTGTTTTCAAAAAAACAATCTAAAAAGCGATTCAGTCTGTGCGTTGAGTGCAAATAAATACGCGAAGTGTTTTTTTGCCATTTAATTGTCTTGTCGAAAATTTTTACGAAAATTTTTTAAAAATAAAAATCGCATAAATTTATGCTAATTTTTATTTTCAAGTCGTTGAATATAAAAGCTTATTTATTTTAATTCCAATATGGAATAAAATTTGCTTAATCTAACGGAAGATACGCATTGCTGAAATTAAAATCACATCAAATGCTGCTTAACGTAAATCAAAATGCAGGACGGAGAGCGTCATGACCACACAAGATCAACATAAAGAAAACGACGGGCGATCATCTTCAGAGCTGAAGCATGGGTCTGGTACTCAATTTCCGGGTGAGGCGCGTCGTCGCTTTACAAAGGCTGGCCTGGCTACAACCGGTGTGTTGATGACAATGGCGAGTCGCCCCGTTCTTGGCTGTACTACTCAATCGCCTTCTGGTTTTCAGTCGGGCAATCAAAGTCATCGTGGTGTTCCTCAGACCAGTTACGCTTGCTCCCCATGCTATTGGGCGGGAACAACTAGCTGGCCCGGTGGCTTGAAGCACGATAATCCGGATAAAAAAAATAACGGCACTAAATTCCAGGACGTTTTTACTGACTGCTCAAAATCCTCTAAATACTATGGTGTAACTTGTTCAGACTTGGTCGCAGGGTTGTCATTTGACAGTAGTAATTACTATGTCGGAATGTATTTGATGGCGGCATACCTGAATTCCCTGAGCCACTGGACGCCATTCCTTACTACGCAAAAGATTCGTGATATGTTCACGCAGTGGCAAAGTAAGGGCAAATTCTCCCCTTCTCCTGGTGTATATTGGAACGCGGCTCAAATCGTTACCTATTTAAAAGCTACCTGGACCTGATTTGTGCGGTTGGACTTACTATAGGTTTCTCGCTGTCATTCAATAATAAATTTTAGTTCCGGGTGGATAATTCGTATGCAATGGAGAGTGCTTGCAAGCACCGCTAGCAATTCTCATGATTGGGGTGATGAAGTCGTATTGTTTAATTGTCAGTCCGGTGCTACCCACCTACTGGATCGTGCAGCAGGACAAATTCTGGATCAACTGACTACTTCACCTGGCGATGCAAAATCAATCGCAACCAAGATGGCAGATCTATGGCATGTTGAGATCGACGAAGATTTAGTTCGTTATGTTCGTGACGTCCTTATCAGTCTGCATGCTCTTGTTTTGATTGAGCGTGTTTAATTTGAAAGTAGCTGATTTATCCTATCCCGAGCTGTGCAAAGAACTGCAGCACGGTTTGTTTCTGCAGATGGGGACATTCGTCCTCAATATCCAAACACAAATTCCAGCGGCAATACATAGCTTTGCCAAAATTTACGCAGATTATTCACTGGTCGGTCGTGAGTTTGCGGATTTTCATGTCCGGTTGAAATCCTCAGGCGGCATGCGACGTTGGGTGCGACGGCAGGTTTTGTTTGAGTGCGATGGTACCCTGCCGTTTAAGCCGCTCCCATATAGCCAAGCTTTTCCTATGCTCGAATGGGGCATGAACTGGTGCGTGTCAAGCCACGCGCATAGCTATTTGATGATTCATGCTGCGGTATTAGAGCGGGGTGGTCGCGCGGTTATCTTGCCTGCGCCGCCAGGATCTGGCAAAAGTACCTTATGTGCCGCGCTGACGCATCATGGCTGGCGTTTATTGTCCGACGAATTAACACTAATCAATTTGCATAATGGTAATGTAACACCATTGCCGCGGCCGATTAGTTTGAAAAATTCGTCCATTGACGTCATAAAAAAATTCATTTCTGATGCAGTTTTCAGTAATCCTGTAAGCGATACCATCAAAGGTACGGTTGCACATATGAAGCCGACTTTGAACAGTGTCGTGCGAGGACAGGAAGTAGCACACCCTGCATGGATTATTTTTCCTCAGTTTCTGGTAAATTCTGAAACGATTATCAACACGGTTCCTAAGGCCCGTGCTTTTATCCGGGTTGCAGACAATGCCTTTAACTATAGTCTGCTTGGTGCTGCGGGCTTTCACGCTTTAGCTAAAGTAATAGACGGTGCTGACTCGTTTGAGTTTACCTATAGCTCCCTTGAGCAGGCCATCCAATTTTTTGATTCCTTAGTCGAGGCTAAGGGATGACATCGCATTTGAGTGACAAAATCCAGAGTGATATCGATCCGCGACGACTTTTGCTGCGTAGCTTGCGCGAGCCAGAACTCATTCAATCTTTCACATTGTCCGATTGGGATTTGCTGATCCGGCAGGCGCGTGCCGCAAATATATTGGGTAGTTTGTATTACCTGTTTAAAGAAACAAATTTATTGCCATCAGTCCCCGACCAGCCCCTCAGGCATCTGTTATGGGCGGAACAGGTCGCACAAAAACACCGTCAGGCAGTTCAGTGGGAGGTGCATATGATTGCAAATGCACTGAAGGACACAGATGTGCCCGTTGTATTGCTGAAGGGCGCTGCTTATGTCATGGCGGACTTACCGGCAGCGCAGGGGCGTCTGTTTTCTGACATTGATATCATCGTCCCCAAGGATGTGCTAGATGCCGTTGAGGCCGCATTGATGTTGCATGGCTGGGAGTCTACGCATCACGACGAATATGACCAGCGCTATTACCGGCAATGGATGCATGAATTGCCTCCCATGCAGCATGTAAAGAGAATGACGGTCGTTGACCTGCACCATGCAATCTTGCCCGAAACTGCCGCGGTACATCCGGACTCAAAAAAATTGCTTGATGCCACGATTTGCTTAGGAAGCGACTCACAGATTCGGATACTGGCACCAGTGGATATGGTGTTACATAGCATGGTACATCTGTTCTATGAGGGCGAGTTTCATCACGGATTGCGAGATTTAATCGATATTCAGCGCTTGTTTGCGCATTTTGGTAAGAATCCATTTTTTTGGTCTGCCCTTGTTCCAAGGGCAAGGGAGTTAGAGCTGGGGCGGCCTTTATTCTATGCGCTGCGCTATATGCAGCTGATACTGCAGGCCGATATTCCTCAGCACGTAATGGAGCAAGCCCAAGCAAGCGCACCGCATGCCTTGCTTAAGGTTTTTATGGATCAGTTATTTATGCGAGCCTTGTTACCTGTTCATCTTAGTTGCGATGACTGGTTCACAAAAACGGCAAGAAGTATGTTGTACGTGCGCGCAAACTGGCTGCGTATGCCGCCATTTTTGCTGATGCGCCATTTATTTCATAAGGCATTTATATCGCCGCGAGATGCTTAAAGACTGATATTTCTTTTGGGAGTATTTTGCTTGTAAAGCATTCTCAAGAGCAAATTATAGGAAGCTGATCAGGTTGAAATAAAGTCAATATAGTTGTATTTTTAATACTGCATTAATTCGATTTGCCTGTAGTATATAAAATAATAACAATCACAAAAAATATCGGGATATTGACACTCAAGAACGACAAGTGATCTTTGTCAGATCAACACCGTTGAGACGCTCAACCGATACAGCCTATTTTATGTTCGCTCGTTTAATTATATTTTTCTCTGTATTGGTGTCGGCGAGCAGTATTACGCTCGCCGAAGAGAGCGCGCCCGGCTCTTTATATGGAGGGCTTGGAGATACGGGGGATAGCCGCGCCTTGACGATCATGGCGGCCAGATATGAGCATGCAGAGGGGGTACCAAAAGATTATCCGTATGCGTTAGCGTTATATTGTGCGGCAGCGAAATTAGGTGATGCTGATGCGCAATATGCGATGGGCTGGATGTACGCTAACGGGCGTGGTGTCGAGCGCAACGATGCTACTGCCGCTCAATTATTTCAAGTGGCTGCTGAGCAGGGTCACGAACTGGCAAGAAGAATGATCGGCAATATGTCAACCGAGGACATATCGGCATTACCTGCTTGTCTGAGTTCTGAGATGATCAATCTGGACGAAAAAAAAGATCTGGTCTTTTTACCCAAATACCCAAAAGGCCGGATTTCGCAGCTAGTCGAAAAATGGGCACCAAAATATTCTGTCGACGCTAATTTGGCATTGGCTGTTATCTCAGTGGAATCTGGTTTTAACGAGCAGGCCTTATCTCCCAAAAATGCTCAGGGCCTGATGCAGCTAACCCCTGATACTGCCCAACGCTTCAGCGTAAAAAATGCATTTGATGCGGAAGATAACATCAAAGGAGGCTTATCTTATTTACGCTGGCTATTAGCTCTTTTTCGGGGTAATGTCTCACTGGTAGCAGCTGCTTACAACGCTGGCGAGCGTGCCGTAGAGAAATACCATGGCGTTCCACCTTATTTGGAGACTATGGATTACGTGCAAAAAATTAATCGCTTATACCAAAAATCGACGCACCCGTTTCAACGTAATATTGTTGACGCATCGTCTATCGTGATGCGCCCCACCCGCAGCAGTAAACCTTAAATCGGAAGGCACATGCTGATTAAGAGATTACTTAGCAAGCGCGATATTCTGGTTCCTTACTTTAATTTCCGTAAGGAATTAAGTGGAAATATTGAGTCCACTCTCCTCAAAGAAATTTTTCAACTGAGATATGAGGTGTACTGTCTCGAATGTCATTTTCTGCCTACTGAGGAATTTAAAGATGGTTTAGAAAGTGATGAGTTTGATGAGTGCTCCACGCATTTTGCCGCCTTCACTATGGATAACCAGATTGTTGGTACGGTGCGCCTGGTGCAGCCATCTCCTGATTTGAATTATCCTTTTGAGGGGCATTGTAGCGTTTTTGATGACTATGTCATGCCCGCCAGGGAGGCTGCTGGTGAAATATCACGCTTAGTCGTCCGCAAATCACATCGTCGTCGTAGAGGCGATTCGATGGAAGGTGTATCTCAGGATTTCCGGGAAAAAGGGAATGCCGCGTCAATTCAGCCGCATCAGGGCGGGAAAAAACGGGACGGTAACAGCCCTTTACTATTACTAGGTTTATATCGGGAGATGTATCGCTACAGCCGAAAAAATGGCATTCGCTATTGGTATGCGGCGATGGAGCGCTCGCTGGCAAAATCGCTGGATAAAATGGGATTTCGTTTTGTGCCGATAGGCCCGCAAACTGACTACTACGGTCCGGTTACGCCTTTTGTCGTGGATCTGGACGAACTTAATAAACGGCTACATAAAGAAAACAAATTTCTGGCCGCCTGGTTTAATGACGAACAGATACCGTACAACGTAATTATCAGAACCATGATCAGTACATTCTGGCAGCAGATAACAAAGAAAAAATAAGCATAGAAATGCAGGGACTCCAAAACAAATTCAATTTCTGGAAAACAAAAAAATGAATCCAATTTTTGCCAGATTAAGCAGGCGGATAATTCGCTATCAGTTAGCGAGAACCACGTCTGATCAGCTTATTCAACTGGGTAAAAAGAAGCTGATTCGTGCATTTCGCAGAGCCGCCAGATGCTCACCTGCCTATCAAATTTTGCTGCGTGAATATGATGCTTCAGTAAGCAACATTAATACTGTTGATGATTTTGTGCGACGTTGTCCTGTCCTGGAAAAATCTAATACATTCCGCCGTTTCCCTATCGATCAATTAATTGCCCGCGATACGGATACATCGCAGCTCGCCTCCATACTCACCAGCTCAGGTCATGGGAGTAATGGTTTTGCGATCGGACTCAGTACCAGAAAGCAATTGAAATCAACCGCGACTCTGATTGATATGGGGCTTGAGTTAGCCTTTGATATTGACCGCTATAAAACTTTGCTGATCAATTGCTTACCGATGGGGGTGACGTTTCAATCGGATACCGTATGTGTGGCTAACGTCAGCGTCAGAGAGGATATGGCTTGCGCAATTGTCGAGCAAGCGGGTGCTGCTTTTGAGCAAATTATTCTTTGTGGCGATCCTATTTTTCTTAAAAAATTATGTGATTTTTCTCAAACTAAGAGGCTTGACTGGCGTCGTTACCGAGTTAATGTCATTGTCGGTGAAGAAACGTTTAGCGAGTCATTCCGAGATTATCTTGCACTGGTTTTGAACGGCAATCCTGATGATCCAACCAGTGGCCTGATTGGCAGCTCTATGGGCGTAGGCGAATTAGGACTGAACCTGTTTAATGAAACAAGAGAAACCATTGCCATACGCAGAACATGTATGAGTCAGCCGGACTTGCTGATCGATTTATTTGGCAGTAGCGCAATTGACGCACCAGTGCCGTCCTTCATGGTCTTTAACCCCATGCGGACTTTCGTCGAAGTGGTGAATACGGACAAGCACGGTAACGGAGACTTGTTAGTTTCCATGCTTGATCCGGATATACCTATCCCGTTGATGCGTTATAAAACCGGGGATAAAGCAAAGTTGCTCAGCAATGCTGAATTAAATGCGATATGCAAAAAAACCAATAAAGATTTTTCTCCCCCCTCTTTACCTGTGATTGCCTTACATGGGCGAGCTAAGGACTATCTGCCAGATGGTATGCATCTGGATCATTTTAAGCACCTGCTTTACGCAGATCCGGCAATTGCGGCTCAAGTCAGCGGAGCTTTTCGTTTGACCTCTGCCGTGAATGGTCTTCGCTGGGAAATCCAGTTGCAACACGGAAATGAAATTTCCCCGCAATCAATTGCATCCTCGCTACAAGCTGCCGCCAGTTTGACGTATGGGCGCGTAGAAACTATTTGCTATTCCTATCACGATTTTCCATACGGAAAATCCTTGGATTATGAGCGTAAATTTGTTTATTGGCTGGGGTAAATATTTTATGTCGGTTATTTTTACAGCAATGTATTTTGATTGCCTTTTAGTTAATTTAAAAAAGTATTTTAACTAATAAAATCAGTCACTTATGATTGTTTGTGATTTCTGGCATACCTTGTGCTTATAGATACGCGTCGAGATAGTGATTTGACCTAAATTAAGGGGAAGCTCAAATGAATATGAAACAAATTTCAAAACTGGTTGCAGGTTTGGTTTTGGCTGCAGGTATGGTCGGATCAGCAAGTGCGATTAGTCTGGTAGCAGGCGATCTGAAATTCACGATCGATAATTACGATGCGGGCACAATCGGGTACGGCGCTACTCCAGGTGTTAAGTGCTCAACAACAAGTGGCTGTGACGGTATTGCCTCCAATCCATGGCCAAATTCTTACGGTGATGATACTTGGGGTATTTTTTCCGTAGCGTCAATTTCTAAAATTTCTGATGGCTCCATCGTTTGGACTAAAGGAACTGGTCAGTATTTAACTGGTTTGTTCGGCGGTCTGAAAGATTACTATGTCGAAGTTAGCACAGGTCTGGTCAAAACAACGACTGCACTGGCAACTGGCGGATGGATGGATTTGTATCTGAATAATGTTGACTGGAATCCAGCGACAGCAACTGCTGGACGCACAAGTCAATATGCATATACGGGCATTACAGGAGGTACTAATGTACTGTCCGCAAACTTTGGTGCCGGCGTAATTGGTGATGATCCTGCTGCTAGCTACATTACTTCTTATGCCAACACTGGCTTGTCCGGTGCTGGTCAGGGTTTCCTGGATGTAACTGGCGGTGCATGGGCAGCGCAGTTTGACACAAACACAGCGATTGATCCGAATGGTAACGCGCATGACTTTTTGTTAAATGTTACGTTCGATAACTTGGGTAACAAAGCTTCTAACATTGGCTGGACAGTAAAATCAGCTGGTCAGGTAAGCGGTAATGCAATCCCAGAACCTGCATCACTGGGCTTGCTGGGCTTGGGCTTGGCTGGTCTGGCAAGTATTCGTCGTAGAAGAAAATAATCCAAGTCGACCTTGGTAAAAGCTGCCTGGTGTAAACCAGGCAGCTTTTTTGTTTGTATCTGCCTAAAGAGTTGTTGTGAGATATCTATTTTTCGATATTTAAAACAAGTCACATTAAGCGCTGTGAAAATTATCAAAAATATAGTAATCTGTCACATAAAGAATGTTATTTTTACAATATAATTTATTTGTCGGGTTGTGGAGTGTCGATGTTTAGAATTGCTAATCACCATGTATCGCGTATTACATCAATTCTTCTATTGATTGAATTTAGTATTGCACTTGCTTCGGTTTATTTGGGAGCCATCATCCGCACATTAGATAGTGCTTTTCCTTTTTCTGAAAAATCAGATAATTTCTTTAGTACGGCTTTGGTTTTTGCATCGATTGTTGTGTTCAGCATGAGTGCTTTGGGGATGTACCAGATCAATTTTCGTGAAGGCATTAGAAATACCTTTTTAAGATTGATGCCTTCTTTAGCGTTAGCGCTCATTTTGGTTACGTTGACATTTTATGTGCTTCCCACATTATTCATTGGGCGTGGTGTACTGGGCATTGTGCTGGTGATTGCTGCTATTGGCATTTTGACCGCAAGAGTCTTGATTTTTAAAACCTCAGAATCAGGGTTGCTGCGATCAAGGATCATTTTTCTGGGCTCGGGTTCCTTGGCAAAAGAATGTTATGAACTGGCGCTGACCAACACTGCTCACCATGAATACGAGATTTTGGGATTTGTACCCGTCACCGATGAGATATGCCAGGTTCCAGTGACGAATCTCTTGTCTTCCGAAGCGAGTCTGAGTTCAGTTGCAGAGAAGTACCATGCTGATGAAATCGTGGTTGCCGTACAAAACCGTCGTGGTGCGCAGTTCCCCATTGACGATTTGCTGGACTGTAAATTAAATGGTGTTAAGGTCATTGACGCCGCGGCATTTTTTGAGCGTGAAGCATGTCAGATTCGTGTTGAGTCTTTGCAGCCGGGTTGGTTGGTTTTTGGTGACGGGTTTAATCAAAGTTTTTTAAGACGATTTGGCAAGCAGATATTTGATTTGACCGTGAGCGCAATCATATTTTTACTGTCTTCGCCGATCATGCTGGTGACTGCCTTATTGATTTACATAGAAGATCGCGGACCGATTTTTTATAAACAAGAACGAGTGGGTAAAAACGGAAAAACCTACATGGTCCTGAAATTCCGGAGTATGGGAATCAATGCAGAAAAATCTGGCAGCCCGCAATGGGCGACTAATAATGATCCGCGTACAACCAGTGTTGGTAAAGTCATCCGTAAATTACGTATTGATGAGTTACCTCAAATCCTGAATGTATTACGCGGAGAAATGAGTTTTGTAGGTCCGCGTCCGGAGAGGCCATTCTTTGTCGACCAATTGTGTAAAGACGTTCCTTTTTACAATATGCGCCACAGTATCAAGCCTGGCATCACCGGTATGGCGCAAGTACGCTATGCCTATGGTGCTTCAGTTGAAGACTCCGTACAGAAACTGCAATACGACTTGTATTACGTAAAAAATAATAGCTTGTTCTTAGACGTTTTGATTTTGCTGGAAACAGTACAGGTCGTTTTATTGGGTAAGGGAGCAAGATAATGCTCGTTCATAGAAAGTAGAGTAAATGCTGATTAGCGTTGTTTCACTAAGCTATCTTGTCGCCGCCTTCGCATTTCTTATTCTGTCAGTCGTTCTGATGACTACATGGCGCGGGCGACTTCATTGGAAAACACTTGCTGCCGCCTGTATCATCACCACATCCTGGGCAGCCACGCTGGCATTTCATATTCTGTTTAGCTTGCCGTTGTCCACGTTTGCCAATGCGTTAGAAATTGCTAGAAGTGCGTCGTGGATCATTTTCTTGCTGATACTTCTTCATCCTCAAACTTTCGGCAATATGTTCACTTGGGTGAGTGGCAAACCTTACAAGCAAGTCATCCTGATATTTTTGGGAACGTTATTTTTTTCAACCATCTATGCGCATTCTACGATCGGTGATCCTCTCAGCGCAAAGATCAGCTTAATTACTGATACGTTTGGCCGGGTTGCTTTAGCCGTGATGGGTCTGCTGCTGGTTGAGCAATTTTTTCGCAATATGTCGGACCAGGGTCGCTGGGGCATCAAGTTTGCCTGTCTTGGTATTGGCGGACTGTTCGCGTACGATTTTTATTTGTATAGCGATGCAATGTTGTTCCGTACGATTAATCCTGAGATATGGGCGGCACGCGGTCTGGTTGATGCGATCAGCGTACCCTTGATCGCGATATCGGTTGCGCGTAATCCTAAATGGTCGCTGGGTATTCTGGTATCCCGCCGCATGCTATTCCATTCGGCCACTTTATTTGGTGCGGCATTTTATTTGCTCGCGATGGCTGCTGCTGGATATTACTTAAGATTCTTCGGTGGAAACTGGGGAACAGTCATGCAGGTCGCCTTCTTGTTTGGCGCCGTTATTTTGCTGGTGGTACTTTTGTTTTCTGGCTCAGTAAGATCGTGGCTTAAAGTTTTTATAAGTAAGCATTTTTACAACTATAATTACGACTATCGAGAAGAGTGGATACGATTTACCAGAACACTTTCGATTGGCGGTGATGATTTGGGGGAGCGTGTGATCCGTGCTCTGGCAAGCTTAGTCGAGAGTCCTGCTGGCGTACTATTCGTCAGACGTGAATCGGGATTGTGCGAACCAGTGAACAACTGGAATATGCCTTTAGGGAATTCAACCGAACCAGTAAACAGTGCGTTCAGCAAGCTGCTTGAAGAAAAGCAGTGGGTTGTCGACTTATCTCATGCCGATGATCAAACCAATCCTTATGCTGAAGTGGCTATTCCGGAGTGGTTGCAACATTATCCGAGAGCCTGGCTGGTATTGCCCCTCATCTTTAATGGAAAACTCTTTGGTTTTATCTTGCTGGCAGAAGCTCGCAGCAAAATAAAACTGAACTGGGAAGTCCTGGATTTGTTAAAAATCGCCGGTGTGCAGGCCGCGAGTTATCTTGCGCAAGAGCAGTCGGCGAATGCGCTAATGGTAGCGAGGCAGTTCGAGTCATTCAATCGTATGTCAACCTTCATGGTGCATGATTTAAAAAATCTGGTAGCGCAGTTATCCCTGCTGTTATCAAACGCGGAGAAACATAAAGATAATCCTGAGTTTCAAAAAGATATGGTCGATACCATAGACCACTCAGTACAAAAGATGAAGGTTTTACTGCAAAAATTAAGCAGAGGTGCGTCGGTTGATAAATTGGCGGTGATTCCTCTGGATGCCTTGTTAAGGCATGCTGTTGATTCCAAATCACCATACGAGCCAACGCCGAAATTGGAGATTAACAGTCCAGATGTACAAGTGTTTGCAAACAGGGAACGGTTAGAGCGCGTTATCGGACATCTGATTCAGAATGCGATTGAAGCCACGCCTAAACATGGCGAAGTGCATGTCAAGCTTTCCCAGCAACATCGTCATGCACTGATCGAAATTAAAGACACAGGTGTCGGTATGTCTGAGGAATTTATCCGGGACAAACTCTTCAGCCCTTTTGTGTCCACCAAGGTCGCTGGTATGGGAATTGGCGTTTTTGAGACCAAAGAATATATAGACGAGTTAGGCGGGAAACTGGAAATCATGAGCCGTGTCTCTGTTGGCACCAGCTTTAAGATCATTTTGCCTGGCTATTTTTTAGATGACACACATGCGTTGCAAGATGCTCAAACACAAAAGGTAACATCGTGAGCCAAGAAAAGAAAAAGTTGCTCATTATTGAGGATGACCTTGGGCTGCAAAAACAATTGCGTTGGAGTTTCGACGCATATGAAGTCCTGGTTGCCGGAGACAGAGAAAGTGCCTTAGCACTGGTGCGCCGCCACGAGCCTGCGGTTGTCACGATGGATCTCGGATTGCCCCCCGATCCTGATGGTGCGACAGAGGGACTGGCGATTTTGCAGCAAATTCTGTCATTGGCACCGGACACAAAAGTCATCGTACTTTCTGGTAATCAGGACAGAGAAAACGCGGTCAAGGCAATCGGGCTGGGGGCGTATGACTTTCATCAAAAGCCGTTCGAGCCGGAGATGCTGGGATTAGTTATCGAGCGGGCCTTTTATTTACATGCACTGCAACAAGACAACCGGCGCATGTTGCAAATGCAGACGGCATCGCCGATGTCCGGCGTCATCAGTCGCGACCCTGGCATGCTGAAGGTTTGTAGGAATATTGAAAAAGTAGCGCCTTCGTCCGCATCGGTCATGCTGTTAGGAGATAGCGGTACAGGTAAAGAAGTATTAGCCCGCGCACTGCATCAGTTGAGTCCTAGGCAGGACAAGCGTTTCATGGCGATTAACTGCGCAGCGATCCCGGAGAATTTATTAGAGAGTGAGTTATTCGGTTACGAAAAAGGTGCTTTTACCGGTGCGGTAAAACAAAATTTAGGCAAAATTGAATTGGCTAACGAGGGAACGTTTTTCCTTGACGAAGTCGGTGATCTACCTATGCCTTTGCAAGCCAAGCTCCTGCGTTTTTTGCAGGAGCGTGTAGTAGAACGTATTGGCGGGCATAAAGAAATTCCGGTTGACGTACGTATTGTCTGCGCGACACATCAGAACCTTAAAGAGCTGGCTACCACCGGGCGATTCCGTGAGGATCTATATTACCGGCTCAGTGAAATCGTCATTAATATCCCGCCACTGGCGGCACGTGATGGCGATGCTGCATTACTGGCACATCATTTTAAGAATAAATTTAACGCGAAAGAAGGGCGTCCTGGCTTAAATTTTAGCCAGGATGCGCTGGCAATGATCGAGAGTCATACCTGGCCCGGCAATGTGCGCGAAATGGAAAACTGTATTAAGCGTGCCGTGATCATGGCGGATGGCCCACAGATTACCGCAGAGGATCTTGGCTTGTCGTCCGAACCTGTGGAGGAAGCGCCGATCAATTTGCGTCAGATACGTGAGGAGGCTGAGCATAAGGCCGTGGTCAAAGCACTTGCCAGGATGGATGGAAACATTGCAAAGGCCGCAGAGCTATTAGGCATCAGTCGTCCGACCCTGTACGATTTAATGAATCGTCACGCAATTAAATAAGTCTGGCGTACATCAACATGCCTGATCCATCGTCGCTGATCTTGCAGAGCTTATGAGTTATCTCGTCCACGAATTGGTCGTCCGTACCGCGCAACGCACGCCGCAGGCGGAAGCTCTGTGTTATCAAGCGCAGCGGCTCAGTTACGCTGACCTGGCACAGCAGATTCAGCTCGTTTCTGAGGCTCTTCAGGTCTTGGATCTTGTCCGGCATGACCGCATTGCGGTGTTCCTCGAAAAGCGGATAGAGAATGTAGTGGCACTGTTTGCAGCATCTGCTGCCAGCGCTGTTTTTGTCCCTGTCAATCCTTTATTGAAAGCGGAGCAGGTCGCTTATATTCTCAAGGATTGCAACGTCAAAATTCTGGTGACGTCGTCCGAGCGCATCTCTGCCTTGTTACCTGTTCTGAAGGATTGCCCCGAGCTGCAAACCTTGATTGTCGTCGGTAAAAGCATCCCTGAAATTAAGGAATTGAATTGTCGTGTCCTGCTCTGGCAAGATGCCTTGTCTATGGCATCTGAGCGCATCCCGCAAAACCACCGGTGTATTGATCATGATATGGCTGCGATCCTGTACACATCTGGCAGTACAGGCAAGCCTAAAGGGGTCGTCTTGTCTCACCGTAATTTGATTGCCGGTGCAGAGAGTGTTGCAGAGTATTTACAGAACAGCGCATCTGACCGGATATTATCGGTCTTACCTCTTAGCTTTGATTATGGACTGAGTCAGCTTACCACGGCGTTTTTAGTGGGTGCGAGCGTCGTGCTGATGAACTATTTGATGCCGCGGGATATTCTCAAT
This sequence comes from Undibacterium sp. Rencai35W, assembly GCF_049340185.1. Classification (NCBI taxonomy): domain Bacteria; kingdom Pseudomonadati; phylum Pseudomonadota; class Betaproteobacteria; order Burkholderiales; family Oxalobacteraceae; genus Undibacterium; species Undibacterium sp. Rencai35W. The sequence continues at coordinate 226,181 of NZ_JBMPPC010000004.1, read as the reverse complement.
GCAGTTGCCGAAGAACGGATTACGGGTCTTGCTGCGGTGCCGCCATTGTGGTTGCAGCTCGCACAGCAACGCTGGCCAGAAAAATCGAGTTTACGTTATATCACCAACTCTGGCGGTGCCATGCAGGGAGCAACACTGAGCAAACTGCGACAGCTTTTACCTGAGGCGAAAGTGTTTCTGATGTATGGATTAACCGAAGCGTTTCGCTCGACCTATCTTGTGCCTGATCAGGTAGACATCAGACCAGATTCGATCGGCAAAGCGATTCCGAATGCAGAGATTCTGGTTGTCAGACCCGATGGCAGTGAATGCGCGCCAGATGAGGCTGGAGAGCTGGTACATAGAGGCGCTCTGGTATCACAAGGCTATTGGAACGATGAGGCGAAAACTCAGGAGCGTTTCAAACCGATTCCCGGTACTGCTACAGGACTGGTTTTTCCCGAAATTGCAGTGTGGTCGGGTGACACTGTGCGGCGTGATGCCGAGGGCTATCTTTATTTTATCGGGCGGACCGATGACATGATCAAGGTATCGGGCTATCGTATCAGCCCGACAGAAATCGAGGAACTCATCTCCGGCTTTCAACACGTGAGCGAAGTGGCGGCGATTGGCGTCCCGCATCCCGAATCAGGTCAGGCCATTGTGCTGGTGATACAGCCAGACAAGCTGGATAGTATCGATATCCATGTGCTACGCAAGGAGATGCAGCGCCACTTACCGGGCTATATGTTGCCATCGCATATTGCCGTAACGGCAGAGAATTTACCGCGCAATCCTAATGGTAAGATCGATCGCAAACTCTTGCAGTTACGCTTTCATGAACTTTTCGTATCGGTATCTCAATGAAGCAAGTCAAACCTGTGCATGCGATGCAAACGCAGTTTTCAACCGTTGATGGTGAGTTGCAGCTCGGCGGCATACCAGTCCGTCGCTTGGCGCAACGTGTTGGCAGCACGCCGTTCTTTGCCTACGACAGACAGGCGATGACTGACAGAGTGGCGCAGGTACGTAGCCATTTGCCACAAGAAATCTTGCTCCACTACTCGCTCAAAGCGAATCCGATGCCAGCGGTCGTACAGCACATGGCGGGTCTGGTAGATGGTCTGGATGTCGCCTCGGGCGGTGAATTAAAAATTGCGCTCGATACGCCGCTTATACCAGCAAAGATCAGTTTTACCGGACCGGGAAAGACGGACGCCGAGTTAGCTCAGGCTATCGCCGCAGGTATTGTGATCAATCTGGAATCCGCCGGAGAATTGCGACGCATAGACCGGCTGGCAAATGCCTGCGGTGTTCAGGCCAGTGTCATGGTCAGAGTGAATCCAGACTTTGAATTGAAGTCTTCTGGTATGAAAATGGCCGGTGGCGCTAAGCAATTCGGTGTAGATGCTGAGCTGGTGCCAGCCTTATTAAAAGAGCTCGCTGCGGCGAATGTTGAATTTCATGGGTTTCAGATTTACAGCGGCTCTCAGAATTTAAAATCAGACGCAATCATTGAAGCTCAGGCGAAAACTTTTGAACTGGCGCTGGCTTTATCCAGTTATGCACCGGTTGCACCACGATTGATTAATATCGGTGGCGGGTTCGGTATTCCTTATTTTCCTGGCGAGTTGCCTTTAGAGATTGCGCCTATCGGACAGCATTTGCAGCATTGGGTCAATCAACTGGCGACGCGTATGCCTGGCACGCGCATCGCAACTGAAATGGGGCGTTATCTGGTCGGTGAGGCGGGAGTCTATATCACCAGAATCGTTGATCGGAAAATGTCGCGCGGACAAGTGTTTTTGATCACGGATGGCGGTATGAATCATCACCTTGCAGCGTCCGGTAATCTGGGACAAGTCATACGTAAAAATTATCCTGTCGTTATTGCCACGAAGATGTATCCGGATGTAAAAGAAGTTACCTCAATCACCGGACCGTTGTGTACGCCGCTGGATTTGTTGGCCGACCGGATGGAGCTTGCGCGTGCCGACGTTGATGACCTTGTGGCAGTTTTTCAGTCGGGAGCTTACGGATTAACCGCAAGTCCGAATGATTTCCTAGGTCATGCCAGACCGAAAGAAATAGTGGTCTGAGTCAACGAAGTTGTAACCCTGCTTCACTAATTTTCTGGCCTGCCGTTAACTATTTTTGTCGCACAAAAGTTACTCTAGCAGTTGTCACATGCGAATGTTTATTTCTTGTTCAGATCTCATCGGTTGGTTATCAAATCTTTATTGAATTTTCGTTGAATGTTCATTGAATGCTCATTGAATCTTTACAGAAGTTTTTTAGAATCATCGTGTCACCGACAGAGCAAGAAATCAATTGACATCATTCCCGTGACAACTATGCTGACTAGGTGTCAATGTTCCCCCACTTGTAAAGCAGCTCCTATGATTACCCCAATATTTCCCACCGTACTGAAACGAGTCAGCGCATCGCACTTGGTGTGTTTAACGATATCGGCTTTTCTCGTTGCCTGTGGCGGTGCTGGTACCGCTGTCTCCGGTGCGACACCGCAAAATCCTACGCCACCTATTGTTGCCATTCCGCCGGTGATTAGTACGCCGCCTGCCACGCCGACAACACCGGTTCCTCCGGTTAATGCGCCTGATACGACCGTGGGTTTGATTACCTCAGTCAAGGTGCAGAATACTGGCATAGATCAAAGCAATGTCCCGTTCAGCTTCGGGCATGTTTTTGCCAAGGGGGATGTCGTCGCCTCCAGCAGTATCAGTGCCAAGCTCAGTGACGGCAGCGTATTGCCATTGCAGCTTGACGTGAAGGCTAGTCATGACGACGGATCCTGGCGTCATGCTGTGGTATCTGGCGTACTTCCTAAGCTTATGGCAAATCAGACCGAGACAATCAGCCTGCTTAAAAACACTGCGCCCAATACCGCCCCCGTTTCTGGGACGCCGTCGGCTTTACTTACTGCCGGTTTTACGGCATCGGCGACTGCAGTGATTGGCGGCGTAGCCTATTCAGCATCAGCAGACGACTTGCTGAAGTCCGGTCAGTACACAAATTGGCTGGCAGGTTCCATGGTGAATGAATGGCTGGTGTCGGCACCACTGAAGACCGCGCAGGGCGCAACACATCCCCACTTGACGGCGCGTTTTGCGATTCGTTCATATACCGGGCAAAGCAAGGCCAGAGTCGATGTCACGATAGAGAACAACTGGGCTTACGAACCAGCTCCGCAAAACATCACCTACGATGCGCAAATCAAAGTCGCGGGACAGTCGGTATATACCAAGTCTGCCCTGACACATTATCACCACGCACGCTGGCGCAAACTGTTTTGGTGGGGCGCAGAGCCACAAGTACATATTCGTCACAATACGGCCTATCTGATCGCGTCTAAAGCGGTGCCCAATTATGATCAGAGCATCGTATTTTCCACGCCATCTTTTGCCTCAATAAAAACCCAGTTCACCGGTGCTGCCACTGAGCCAATGGGCAACGGTATGGCTTTGCCATCGATGCCTAGCCCCGGTGGCAGGCCTGATATCGGCCTTATGCCGGGTTGGGCTGCAAGCTATTTGCTGAGCATGGATAAGGACGCCAAACAGGCAACTTTGGGAACGGCAGATCTGGCGGGTAGCTGGTCTATGCATTACCGTGATAAAAATACTGATCGCCCGATCAGCCTGCTCGATTATCCGTATATGACCATACTCGGCAATTCTGGCGACACCTTTAATCCGGCAACTAAAAAGCTCGAAGCTTTTCCCGCATGCGGCGGTGTATGTACGAACCCGAATGTGGCAGACTCCAACCATGAGCCTGATTTTTCTTACCTGCCTTATCTGGTAACAGGGGATTATTACCACTTAGAAGAATTGCAATTCTGGACCATGTGGAATCTGTTCCAAAGCAATCCCGGTTATCGTGACAATATCAAGGGTTTGTTCAACCGTACACCGGTACGCGGGCAAGCCTGGATTCTGCGTTCGCTGGCAGAGACTGCATTTATTACACCGGATAAAGATGCACTGAAGAGCCAGTTCGCTACTTTTTTAGCGACCAACCTGGACTGGTATAACACCAGCTATACCAACAATCCCAAACCAGACAATACACTGGGTGCCATCTTTGATCTGTACTCGACGGAATACAATGACAAGCGCGGCATTGCCCCCTGGATGGATGACTTCTTTACCTCGGCAGCAGGGCGTGCAGCCGAGCTGGGCTATACCCAAGCCTTGCCTCTGTTGAAGTGGAAAGCAAAATTCCCAATTAGCCGGATGAACGATCCTTCTTATTGCTGGATACTGGGAGCGATCTATTCCATGAACGTCCGTGATACGGCAACCAGCAGTTATTACACGACGATAGGTCAGGCTTACCTCGCCAGCAGCCCTGCGACCTTGACTTCGCTGGCGTGTAATAGTCCCGCAATGGCCGCTAATCTTGGTTTGAAGGTCGGTGAAATGACGGGCTACGCTTACGGCACAGAGGGCTTTCCTTCCAATATGCAACCAGCGCTTGCTTACAGCGTGGACTCCGGTGTGGCAGGTGGTGCAGACGCATGGAAAATATTTATGAGCCGTAGCGTCAAGCCCGACTATTCAACGAATCCAGAATTCGCCGTTATTCCTCGTTAGTTCCAGGCAGCGACAGGCATGAAATCCTGACGGGGTTTCATGCTTTTTTATTTGTACTTCCTGATACTCATAAACTCACCATGCCAGATCAAATTTGTTTATAATTTGATATTAAATTAAGCGGTCATCCTTAAACGTCCATTTCGAGTTAATTTAGCGCCGAGTTCGGTACAGGCGTCAATCATGGACTAAAAGTCAGCTGGCACGACCTTGGCAAAACTAAAAACAATGCAAAACCGATGCGGCTATTAACTTTTAGCACCCTATTTCCGAACGCACAGCGACCAGGCCACGGTATTTTCGTCGAGACACGTTTGCGTCATTTGTTAGCGAGCGGTCAGGTGACATCGCGGGTGGTCGCGCCGGTACCGTGGTTTCCTGCTACCCATCCTGTGTTTGGTCAGTATGCGAGTTTTGCCAAAGTACCTGAGCATGAGGTGCGCTTTGACATCCAGGTTGACCATCCGCGTTATTTCTTGCCACCCAAAGTCGGTATGCATATCGCGCCGCATATGCTGGCAATGGCTGCCAGGCCTTGCATCGGCCGCATGATGGACGAGGGATATGACTTTGATCTGATCGATGCGCATTATTTTTATCCCGATGGTGTTGCCGCGACCAAATTGGGAAAATATTTCAATAAACCGGTCGTGATTACGGCTCGGGGTTCGGACATTACCTTGTTGCCCTCGTATCCTCGTCCCAGGAAATTAATCCTTGAGGCTGCCGCCAATGCCAGCGGTGTGATCACTGTCTGCAACGCCTTGAAAGATGAGCTGGTGCGCTTGGGGGTGAATCAGGATCACATTGTTTCTCTGCGCAACGGCGTTGATTTGCAATTGTTTCGTCCGGTTGACAGAGAGAGTGCTCGCAAGGAGCTGGGTTTAAGTACCTTCACCCTGCTCACGGTCGGCCATCTGGTGCCGGTCAAGGGACATGAGCTGATTATCCGGTCCTTGCCCTTGTTACCGGAAATGAGATTGCTGATTGCCGGGAGTGGCATCTTAAAACAGTCGTTAGAGAACCTGGCGAAAGAGCTCAGGGTCAGCGATCGCGTTAATTTTTTAGGTGCTCTGCGGCAAGATGAATTAAGAACGTATTACGGTGCTGCCGATGCTATGATTCTCGCTTCTGAGCGCGAGGGTTGGGCGAATGTTTTGCTGGAATCCATGGCATGCGGTACGCCTGTCGTAGCCAGTACCGTATGGGGTACGCCGGAGGTCGTGGCGTCGCCGGATGCCGGTGTGCTGATGGCGGAACGGACGCCTGCCAGCCTGGTGCAGGCGGTGCGGCACCTACAGGAGCATTATCCCGAGAGGTCGGCGACGCGTCATTATGCGGAACAGTTCAGTTGGGATGCGACCACGCAAGGACAGCTCGCGCTGTTTGAGAAAATTCTGAACAACAAGCGTCAGAAGCCGTCGTAATTGCTGTCAGTCGAATGACTGATATTGAATATACTGGACTGAGTATATTTTCAATGCCTGCATAAACAGTGCGGCATTGGCATAATTTATAAAAAATAAGGGGGAGTATATGTGTTGTCTGATCATTGCTTCCCACCCTGCCTGATAGTGAACTGACGATTACAGGCCATCTGAGTGAGGATATATTGTGGAAAGCGCCCTGTGGAGTATCAACCTGTTAGCCCTGGTGTATTTGTGTTTCTGGGCGATTCGTCAGGATAACGCTGAGCAAGAGGCGCAGGCAGAACAAGCCAAAGCCCGGGTCTTGCGTAAGGAGGAATATCAGGTGCAACATCAGGTACAACATCAAGCAGAACATAGCGTTGAATAGAGAGCTGCATGCGTGATATTTTTTTATTGGCGATCTTGCCGCTCCTGGTGTACTCCATCTTCAGGCGTCCGTTTATCGGCCTTGGTTTGTGGATCTGGACTGCCTTATTCAATCCGAATGGCTGGGTCTATGGCATGGCCACTACGATCCGCTACAACTTATTGTTTGCGGCGCTCACGATCGGTGTTTTTTTCCTTTCAAAAAACAAACCCAAAGTCAAACTTACCGGCGTTGCCGGCCTGGTACTGTTATTTTTTATCTGGACGACGCTGAGCAGTATTTTTTGTGTCGGTATTGCCGAGGTGACCTGGGATTTTTGGGGGCGACTCGCCAAGGTTCTGGCACTTTTTCTATTCGTACTCCTCATCATGGAAAAGAAATTGCATATTGATTTTTTCCTATGGTGCATGATTTTTTCCGTCGGTTTTTATGCCGGTGTCGAAGGCTTGAAATATGTCGCCAGCGGTGGTGCACATAACATCGAAGGGATGGCAGGTCACGTCCTGGGGGATCGCAATGAACTGTCACTGGCGATGGCGATGTTATTGCCTATCTGTTTTTATTTATTGGGTGAGTATGGGAAAAAATCCTGGGTGCTCAAATTCGGTTTGCTGGGATTGATTGTACTGGTGGTCACAGCGATTATCGGTACCAGTTCACGCGGCGGCATGATTGCTCTGGCATCAGTTGGCGGCTACCTGTTCATCAAGAGTAAAAGAAAGCTGCTATTCGCTTTCCTGTTCGTTTGTATCGGCAGTGCGATGATAGGCTTGATTCCGGCAGAGTGGTTTTCGCGCATGGATACGATCAGCAATGCCAGTCAGGACGGTTCGTTCATGGGGCGGGTAATTGCATGGAAATTATCGTTCATTCTGGCTGCCAAAAATCCGTTGTTTGGCGGTGGTTTCAAAGCCCTGGAGAATGGTCAGATCTGGTATGCCTTGTCTCAGGATTTTGATCTGTATTCGTTCTTCTACACAGGTTCTGCGGTACCAAACCCGTTCCTGTCGCGGGCTGCTCACAGTATCTATTTTCAGGTGCTCGGCGATCACGGTTTTGGCGGACTGATTATTTTTGTTTCTATTCTTGGCCTGTCTTTCCTGAATGCGGGCCGCGTCGCCAAAAAGACGCGTGCAGCCAACGGGCCGGAATGGTTATTCAGTCTGGCGACGATGTTACGGCTGTCGATATTTGCGTATGCCATCGGTGGCGCCGCGTTGAGCTTTGCCTATTTCGACATGATTTATGCGCTTTTTGCGATTGTGATTGTGCTTGAACATAAAATCTTGCCAGACATCATCAAGGCCGACCAGCAGCGTGAGCAGGACGCTGCACAGACAGCAGAAATACCGCCAATTGCCGTGTCCGTTGCATCGTGAGCATATGAATTTTCGTGCATTTATTGTAACATTGCGGTTTCATATCATTTTGCAAATAAATTGCTTGCTAAAGGTGTGAATCGCATCACTTTTCGCCAACCTACTTCCATGCTTGACTAGCGGGGCTGCAATACATGACTGTGCATACAAAGAACGGCCTCCTGACCTCTGCGTTTATCCGCATCATGGGCAACAGTATTGCGCGTCTGAGCAAACAAAAGCGCGTCTGCATCATTACGTATCACCGGATTCTCGAACATGCCGATCCTTTGCTGGACAACGAGCCGGATGTCGCTACTTTTTATTGGCAGATGAAAGTTCTGGCAGAGCACTTCAATGTGCTGCCGCTGCACGAGGCAGTCCTTGCCATGAAAGAAGATCGCCTGCCGCCACGCGCCGTTTGCATTAGCTTTGATGATGGTTACCGGTCTACACATGATCTGGCTTTGCCCATCTTAAAAGAATTCAATTTGCCCGCCACCGTATTTGTCACCACAGCCTATCTTGGCGAAGGCAATATGTGGAATGACAGGATCATCGAAGCGATCCGTCGTGTACCCGATGGCGCGCTCGATCTGCAGGAAATCGGTATGGGCGTCCATACATTGCATAGCCTGGCTGACCGTCGTCAGCTGATCAAAAAAATTAACGACGGTTCAAAATACCTGTCGTCGGATGATCGTTTAAACGTCATCCTGAAACTGGAAAAACTCACAGGTGACAAATCCAGCGCTGGCTTGATGCTGACGCGTGACATGCTGGTCAATCTCACCAAGGCTGGTATTGAGATCGGCGGTCATACGATTACTCATCCTATCCTGACCAAACTCGACGATGATGTCGCCCGCCATGAAATTGTTGGCAGCAAAAAAGTGCTGGAAGAAATCATCGGCAAGCCCTTGCGTTTATTCGCTTATCCGAATGGCAAAGTGGGTAAAGATTTTGATGCACGACATCTGGCGATGGCGAAGGATGCTGGCTACGTCGCCGCATTCACGACCGCAATTGGAGCGGCATCGAAGAATGATGATTTCTATCAAATTCCACGCAGTCGTCCATGGGATGTGACGCCGTTCCTGTTCCAGTTGCGCTTGCTGCGCTGGCTTGCTGGTCTTGGTTCTTACGGTGACCGGAATATTCACGATATAAAAAAACGTGCCTTGCTGATTGCCTTCCATTTTCCACCGCAATCGGCGAGTAGCGGCATACAACGTACCTTGAGTTTTACGAGAAATTTGCCAGAATGCGGATGGGAGCCGATGGTGTTATCGGCGCATCCTATGGCGTATGAGCAAAAAAATTCTTCGCAGCTGAATCAATTGCCGCCGACTACCATCATCAAACGTTCGTATGCTCTCGATGCCAAACGTCATCTCGGTATTGCAGGACGCTATCCTGAAATGATCGCTTTGCCTGATCGCTGGATTTCCTGGTTGTTTTCGGCGGTGCCTGTCGGCTTGTATCTGATCCGCCGCTACCAGCCTAAAGTGATCTGGTCGACCTTTCCTATTTCAACTGCGCATCTGATTGGCCTGTGTTTGCAGCGCCTGACAGGTTTGCCTTGGGTGGCCGACTTCCGCGATCCCATGCTGCAATCCGAATATCCCAAGAGTAAATTACAAAGAAAAATTTACGCTTGGATAGAGCGCCAGACGATGCAGCACTGCACCAGGGTGATGTTTACCACGCAAAGTGCATCGAACTCGTATAAAAAACGGTTTCCCGACGTCCCGCAAGAAAAATTCATGGTCATCGAGAATGGCTATGACGAAGATGGTTTTGCTGCAGCAGAAGCTGCCGCAAAACACCAGCCTGCAAACGTAGAACGGTCAAAAATCACGCTTCTACATAGCGGAGTGCTGTACACAGAGGGACGGGATCCAAGCGCTTTTTTTGCGGCAATTGCAAATCTGAAGGCCAAGGGTTTGCTGAACCAACACAATTTTGAAGTGATTCTGCGCGCACCTGGTGATGATGCACACTTCGAAGCGATGATACAGCAGCATGATCTGACTGGCATGGTGCGTGTCGCCAATCCGGTTCCCTATCGCGAAGCATTGGCGGAAATGCTGGAAGTCGACGGTTTATTGCTGTTCCAGGGAACACCTTTTAATCGCCAGATTCCTGCAAAAATTTATGAATACTTTCGTGCCAGAAAACCGATTTTTGGCTTGCTCGATCTTGCCGGCGACACAGCGAGTGTCTTGAATGCCGCCGGATTTCATGATCTGGCGGCGATGAATTCTGCTGATGCGATCACGGAGGCTTTGTTACGTTTCGTTGAAAAAATTGATGCAGGGCAGGCTCATGTTGCCAGTGATGCTGTTGTCTACGCGTCTTCACGTAAACACCGTGCACGTCAGCTCTCTCAATTATTTGAAGACGCCAGTGAAAGCACTGCTGACTCCGTCTTGATGATGTCGCATCACCATTAAGCGATGAAATCCATCCTGACCATCATCATGAAGAGCGCACACCATGAGTAATGAATTACGCTCGAAGACCATCCGGGCGATGGGGCATCTCGGTCTCGGTAGCGCGATGGGTAAAGTGATTTCGCTTGGTACGACCCTGATCCTCGCGCGTATTTTGAGCCCTGCGGATTACGGCCTGATCGCGATTGCGATGATTGTCATCGGGTTTATCGGTTTCTTCAATGAAGTCGGTATTGGCTCGGCTATTGTCCAAAAAACGGAACTCACCACGACCGAGGTGAATGGCTGTTTTGTGATTGCCTTGATGGTCAGCAGTGTGCTGGTGTGCCTGACGGTAGCATCAAGTGGTTTGATTGCAGATTTTTATGAACATCCCCAATTAAAAAAAATGATTTCGGTACTGGCGAGCGGCTTTATCTTTGGCGCTTTCAGTACGGTACCCATGGCGTTCTTGCGTAAGGAAATGCAGTTTAAAGCGATTGCCGGTGTGAATATTCTGGCGACGCTGATACAGAGTATCGTCAGTCTGATACTGGCGTTGCTAGGTTATGGAGTCTGGTCTCTGGTCTGGGGTTTTGTGACGGCCAGCATCGTCACTAGTACCGGATTCTTTTTGCTCTCTTCTTGGCGTCCGCGCGGTGCTTATGGCATACGTGAGGCCAGCAACCTGGTGATCTATGGATTGCATGTGACGAGTACGCGGATTTTTTGGTATCTCTACACCAATGCAGATAAGGCCATTGTAGGAAAAATGCTTGGAGCGAAATCTCTGGGGATATATGACATGGCATTTTCATTAGCGACTTTACCCAGCGCCCAAATCACGACCTTAGTGATCAATGTCGCTTCTCCTTTATTTTCCAAGCTACAAAAAAATCTTGCCGAGTTATCGTCGGTCATGCTGCAACTCACGCGTGGCGTGGCCTATGTCACCTATCCCGTACTGATCGGGATGCTGGTATGTGGACATGAATTGATTATGGTGTTGCTTGGTCCAGACTGGATTGACGTACTGATACCATTTCGCGCACTCTGCTTGATGGGACTGATTAAATCGGTTGATCCCTTATTGTCTCAAGTGCTAACCAGTACTGGCAATGCAAAAAAACTGTCGGCCTATACCGCGATGTGCAGTGTCGTCATGTTACTCGGGGTTGTCGTTGGTGCCATGGTAGACGGTCTGCGAGGCGTATCTATCGTCTGGGTGCTGATCTATCCTTTATTGTCGGTCAAATTATTGCGTGATGTCAGTCAAGTGATTGGCATGCCTATGCTGATCTACTATCGCACTCTATGGCCAGTCTTGTCAGGCACCGTCGCGATGGGAGCTGTTGTCCTGGCCGTGCGCGAGCTTGCGATCTCTTCTATTCCTTCGGTGCATGCCTTGCTTGCCCTGGAGATTGTCAGCGGCGTTATTAGTTACTTTTTCTGGATAGTCTATTTAGATAAAAAGGGGCTGGCTCAGATTCGTCAGACCTTAATTGATCTAGGTATATCCGAAACACGTCTCAACCGCTGGCCATTTATTCGTCATACAGAACCTACATAACATCATGTCACACTACAAATCAGATCAGCCAGCAGTCGTTCTCGGTGGCGGCGTCAATGCATTAGGGATAGTGCGCAGCCTGGGCGGTGCGGGTGTCGCTGTAGTGGTTATGGACAATGATATGAAGTCTCCGGCAATGCTGTCGCGCTACGGTAAAAAAATGCGTGTACCGACACTGGAGGGGCAGGCCTTAGTCGATCACTTATTGAACTTCGCCAAGGGCTACGCGGTACCGCTGATGTTGTTCGCCACCGAGGAAAAAACGGTCAGGACGATATCCGAATACCGCGATCAGTTGAGTGCTGCTTTCCATCTGCGTTTGCCGCAACATGAACGCCTGATGGCACTCATGCACAAACAAGGATTTCAAGAGTTGGCTGAGGCGAATCATGCGCCTATTCCTAGGACCATTAGGCTGCAGGGTATGGATGATCTTACCCAGGCAGAGCAATTGAAATTCCCTTGCGTGTTAAAACCCAGTGAAAAAAATTATGCCTACGGTGCGCGGTTTAAAAAAGCCTACAAAGTACTTTCTGCTGAAGAATTGCGAACGATGTATGCAGAGATTCACCCCGTACTTGCCGATATGGTGGTGCAGGAGTGGATTGAGGGGAAGGATTCGGAGATCTATTTTTGTCTGCAATATCTGGGCAAGCAGGGCGAACTGGTCGCTTCATTCACTGGCAGAAAAATTCGCTCATGGCCAATCCGTATTGGTGGCACTGCAAGCTGTACATCCGCATGGGAATACGATCAGGAACTGACGCAAAAGACCAAGGTATTTTTCGATCAGGTCGGATTCACCGGTATGGGCAGTATGGAATATAAGCGCGATGAACGTGACGGTCAGTTTTACATGATCGAGCCCACCGTAGCTCGTACAGATTTTCAAGAAGAGGTCGCGACAATCAATGGTGTCAATGTGCCGCTTGCTGCGTATCTGTATGAGAACGGTTTGACATCGCAAGCGGCGAAGCGGCCAGATCAGGCGATGGTATGGCGTGATCCTCAGTCAGATCGCTGGGCGTTTGAAGAAGGTGGAAAAGTCGTTGATGAGAGCTCGTGCTCATTGCCTGTCGCCGATGCGTATTGGCGCTGGAATGATCCCATGCCCTGGGTGTATTTTATGTGGGACAGAGTAGCTCAGCGATTTTCGTGAAAAGTAATGTTTGCAGTACAGAAATTAATCAATAACAGTAATCCATATGTGAACAAGACAGCGATTAATCGCGCTGCCGGGCACAAGAATCAGGAACAAGATAATGAATCACATGAAGCAATTGGTGAAAGATAAGTTGGGGCTGAGCGTTTTCCCTACGCAATCTATAGAGACCCATTTAAAAGCGGCGGCAGACTGGATACTTCAGGCGCAGTTGGGTACAGCGGACGACGGCGTCGCGCATAGTTACGATATCCGTGTGAAGAAATGGCTCGCGTCTTATCCGGAAACAACTGGTTACGTTATTCCTACGCTTTATGATTATGCAAAGCACTACAATGCACCTCAATACGCAGAAGCCGCCCGTAAGATGACTGTATGGGAGTGCGATATCCAGCTTCCGGATGGTGGTGTTCGCGCCGGGACGATGGATGCGGAGATTGTTGCACCGACTATTTTTAATACCGGACAAGCACTGTTCGGCTGGGCCAAAGCATATCTGGAAACGGGTGATGACCGTTTCCGCATTGCACTGGCAAGAGCGTCAGACTGGCTGGTCGCTGCACAAGATGAAGACGGTGCATGGCGCCGGTTTCCGTCTCCTTTTACGACGTCTAAGCTTAATAGCTACAACACACGCTCAGCCTTCGGTCTGGTTCGTGCTTACGAAGCCATAGGGAATGCACGTTATCTGGAGGCGGCAATTGCCAATGTCGAGTGGACACTGGCGCGGGCGCATGCGAACGACTGGTTGCCCGATAACTGTTTATCCGATAATCAGGACTTGACTGCGTTAACTCATACTATTGCCTATTCGATTCGCGGTATTTTAGAAGTGGGCGTCGCTGCCGGACGACAAGACTATATCGAGCGTGCAGTACGCATGGCGAAAGCGGTCGCAGCGCAACAGCGGGATGATGGTGCATTGAATGCCTTTTACACGCCGGAATGGAAAACTGCGGTGAGCTGGAGTTGTGTCACCGGGAATTCACAGATGGCGATCAACTGGTTGCGTCTGGCGCAGCTGACAGGTGAGACCGCCTTGGTTGAGCATGCAAAAAAAGCCAATCGCTTCAATATGAGTATTCAAGACCTAACAACCGGTGACTTGCATGTGCGCGGCGCGATGAAAGGTTCACACCCGATTAACGGTGGCTATATGACGTATCGTTATCCGAACTGGGCAACGAAATTTTTTATGGATGGATTGATGTTAGAACAGTTGTTTAACAAAGTGAACAATATCGGATAAGTCCAACTCTTCGCGACCTTTGACGATACCCGACGGTACTGGGTATTGTTGACGCGATCGATTTACCAGTTTTTTTAAATTTATTGCTATCAGCTTATGTTGAATGTGTTTTTTACTGTTGACGTAGAAATCTGGTGTGGAGGATGGAAAAACCTCGACGCCCGGTTTCCGCAGGCTTTTCAGCAATATGTGTATGGTCGTACGCCGCGAGGTGAATACGGTTTACGCTACCAGTTAAAAGAACTGCGCGATCACGGTTTATATGGCGTTTTCTTTATTGAACCTTTGTTTGCTACTCGTTTTGGTATCGAGCCTTTAGCAGAAATTATTGGCCTAGTGCAGGAATATGGCCAAGAAGTTCAGTTGCACATGCATCCTGAATGGGTGGACGAGGCACGTGAACCCTTGCTCAAAAACAGTGAGCATAAACGGCAATTCATGCGCCAGTTTTCGTTGGAAGAACAAACTATCCTGATTGCCAAGGGCGTGGAATTGATTGAAGAGGCGAACGGTGGCCGCGTCAATGCATTCCGTGCGGGGAGTTTTGGATTCAACCGTGATACCTTGCACGCATTGTCGGCGAATCATATCCCCTTCGATAGCAGCTACAACGCCAGCATGATGGGGCTAGAGAGTGGCGTGTTACCCGGGCAGGTACTGCATGACCCTGTGCTCTGCGACGGAGTCGTGGAGTATCCGATGACGATTTTTGACGACGGCACGGGAAAACACCGGCATGCCCAGCTCGGAGCCTGTTCGAATCTGGAGCTGGAAGGCTTGATGCAACAGGCTTTAAAAAACCTGCGCCAGTCCTTTGTAATTCTTTCGCACAATTTTGAACTGATGAATGCACAACGCAATAACGGTGACCTCATCATGATCAAGCGTTTCCGGCGTTTTTGTGAATTTATGGCGAACCATAAAACTGACTTCCAGATGCTTGGATTTCAGCAACTGTCGATGGATACCTTGCCTGGTCAATCCACGGTACTTACTTCACCTCTGTGGAAAACTGCACACAGAACAGTCGAGCAAGTTTTGCGTCGCAGATATTGAGTCATTGGATAGGCCGATATAAAAAACTGCAATCTCAAAACTCACTCCCGAAACCTCTTGCTAAAGAAGAGCAGAGGATACTAAGAGAATAACTCTATCGTGTTTATATATAAGAACCCGCAAGCTGGATGCGCCTCCTGGCACAGAATGCCTCTGGAGGCCGCATCCAGCCTGCGGTTTCAATATGAATGCTAGCAAGCAGTTTTCTGGTTTGCGTAAAACCTAATTGAGATAAGGCTGTAGTCATGAACGATCAGCATGTTGATTATCTGGATGGCTGGCGAGGCTTGGCAATCCTGTTTTTATTGATAGGCCATTTTTTTCCGGTACCGGGGATTAACTTTGGACGGGTAGGTGTCGATTTTTTCTTTGTGTTATCCGGCTTTCTAATGTGCCGGCTTCTTTTCATCAAAGAAGTTCCGATTGCAACATTTTATCAACGTCGAATATCGCGGATATTTCCTGCTTTTTTCAGCTTTGTGAATGTAGTGCTGATCTATTTTTTGCTCACGGGTAAATTGATTGATTGGACGGAGACCGGTGTGGCGAGTCTGTTCCTGAATAATTATTTCCCGGGGAAAGTCGGGCACGCAGTCATGCCTTTCGGCCATATCTGGTCTTTGTCGGTAGAGGAACATACCTACATTTTTCTGACTTTGGTTGCTGTTGTCGTTAGAAAACAGTATCTCACTGCCCGGTTGGCACTTGCCATCGCGGTGGCAGTTTCAATTGCTCTTGGCCTCAGTTATTGGATGTCATTTCCGGCGCAAAAATTGGAATTTGAGTTGTGGGCACACTCGGAGATTTCTGCTTATGGCATCCTATTTTCAGGCTTACTTTTGTTATGTCTACAAAAGGTAAAAATCCCGATTTTGCCTGCTCTTGTCTATCCGGTTTTGATTGTGTTTGGCTGGACGTGTTACTGGTGGTCTATGCCTATTCCGCTGCGAGGTTTTGTCGGAGTCGGATTGTTTGCAGTTGTTCTTAATATTCTCAGCACTGCGCCACCTTTAGTAAAACGTTGCCTCTCATGGTGGCCTTTAAAGAAATTAGGGCTTTGGTCTTTTTCTATTTATCTTTGGCAGCAGGTTTTTTACTTGGCGCATCACAGGGAAGGATTGCCAGCCACCATCGCGCTTGTTTTAGCTATTGTTTGCGGGATTGCTTCTTATTACATGATTGAGAATCCGGCACGTCATTGGCTGAACCAGAGATGGGCGAATCCTGCGCCCCTACATGGATGGAACAAAGTCGTTTCGAATGACGTGAAATGAGATCAGATGAGATCGTTAGCGGTAACGCTGGAGTAATCACAATGCTTGTTCAAAATAAAAAAATAAAAAAATTTATCGCGATCTTCGCCCATAACGAATCGTTGAATATTATTGCCAGCTTGCAAAGCGTAAAAAATGCGATTGCTGACGGAGATCAGTGCCTTGTATTAAACAATGGGAGCAGCGATAACACAGGGGAACTAGTGGAGAAATTCGCTCAAGAGAATACCTTCTGTAGCATAAAAAATATTCAGATCGGGGATAAGTCGAATGCCTGGAATGTGTTCATTCATGATCTCGAGATACACGCAGAACATTACTATTTTTTGGACGGTGATTGCAAGGTCTTACCAGATGCGCTGACTGCGCTGGAACGGGCATTGCACCAACATCCAGAAGCGCATGCAGTCGCTGCCTTACCCGCTGACGGCATTGGAGACAAAGACAAGGACCAGTTATTACGTGAAGGCGGCCTTTGCGGGAATCTTTATGCCTTGTCAGGCAGGTTTGTCGATCAGTTGCGTTCGTCTAACGTGCGACTGCCAGTGGGCTTGATCGGTGATGATTCTTTGATTGGCGCGCTGGCGTATTGGGATTTAAATCCCCAGCAAAGCTGGGATATGCGCAGAATTTTTATTTGTGAACAGGCACGATTTAGCTATGATCCGCTGTCAATTTTTTCCTTTCACGATCTGCGCTTGTATTACCGCCGGAAAATTCGTTACAGCCTTAGGCATTTTCAAAACAAGATGATCAAGTCGCCTCTGAAGACGAGCGGACTTGCGGGTCTTCCTGGTCACGTCAATCAACTGTACAAAGAACAAGCTGGCGAATTGACCTTGGCCTGGCGAGGAGTCGATACCTGGTTTGATAGGCTTGCGCTGCAACGTATTAAGCAAGTAGCGGACAAAGAGATCGTTGATCCGTGAGGGTAGTAAATGCGCTATGCACCGATGCGGTTCTGGAAGAGTTACATCAATAAAAAAGCTTGCCATCAGCAAGCTTTTTTATTGACTGAGTAGAGTTTTAAATCAGGTGATTATCTGGTGATCACTTCGTCACTTTACGACGACGCATACCCAACGCGGCCAGTCCAAGACCCAGCAAGGCGATTGATGTCGGCTCTGGTACATTGGTGCCTGGAGGATTGCCCGGAGGGTTTCCACCTGGCAGGCTTGATGAGCCAGCATCGAGAACCAAGTTATCAAACTGGTGGTAAGGAAATCCTTGACCCCAGGTGACTGAATCAAGGTTTGTAAATCCGCTGAATAAGAATGTGTTGAAGCTCAGGTTCGTCGTCAGCTGGAACGATTGCGTAATGGTACCGCCGCCATGTACGTTCCCAGTAAAGGTAATGTCTTTACCGGTTTCAAACGTGTAGTAATCGTTTAGCGATGCGAGATCAATAGAGTCCAGCTCGAATACGCTGCCATCCACTTTGCTCAGTGTCGTAACACCGTTACCCAGTCCATCATTAAACAGGCTTGTTGAGCCGTAGTACCAGGTCATGATGTGACCGTTGTATAAAAAATTTACATCGCCAGTACGGGCGGAGCCGAAGCCAGCATTTGAAGTAAATAAAAAGCCATTTTCGGTGTAATTGACCGGGCTGACGAAACCTGTGCCGCTAGTTGTCAGAGGATCGAAACCAATGGTTGTTGCGCTAGCGCACACAGACAGTGGCGCCAATACGGCGAGCAGGGCTAACTGGCTTAAATGCTTTTTCATGATTTTCCTTTACAATAACTTTAATGCGAAAAGAGCAAGAATTGAGCCTGATTTCTCAAGTCATTGAAATTAAAGGATTTTTAAGAAAATGATGCTCTATTCGTTACGTGCTTGTAAAAAAAATCGACGCTTATTTCCTCTTTAGTTCCTTTGCAGCCAATGTTTCTGCCTGAATAAAAACTAAAGGATATGTGTGGCTGCAAGCAACTTTTTCCGTTTGGATCCTAATTTGATTTTCTAGGAAATTGTCTTCCCTGAGCTGTGTACCAAACGTATCTTCCGCTATCCGGTGAGTACGTTGTTCCAGCAGGTGTCCCAATATAACGTCTCCCAGGCTTTGCTTGAAATGTCCGGCTTCCCAATACCATCTGGTGATGCTCTGGGTGTCGCCTTTCGCCGGAATCACTTCACATTGCGCTGCGCCGTAACCGCTGAAATCCCATAATTTTAGCTGGGCGTTTGGATATGCCTTATTCGCTGCGTTGACTTCCGTGAGCAGGATTTTTTTCCAGGCTTCAAATGCGGGCCATAAGCCGACTTGATCAAATAAAGCCAGAATCTGCGCATGATAGGGATAGATGATGATATGGGCTTCCGAGCTATCGGCGGCAATCATTGCCAGCGTTGCGCGCAAGCCGTCCAGCTCAGGCGAGCTATCGGTTTGCGGGTAGCGCAGATCATGCGGTTTGTGGCTAAACGTTTTTGCGTATTCCAAAGCCCGTTGCTGGAAAATAGCGTAATAGCCTTCTTCCCGTGCAAATTTTTCATACTCATGCAAAGGATTGAGTCCGCGAGAACTGATCGTTTCTGCCTCAGTATTTTTTTGAATCCGTATCGTTTTGATGGCGTCGCTCACTGAGGTCAATGAGAACAATGCATCGAATTGCCATTTAATCCCGGTAACATCATGGGGATTATCAATAACCTTTGATGCTGGCGTGGACGGTAGCGGTGGCTTCGATGCATCAACCAGATAATCTAAAAAGTCGACCCCAAGAATAATAAATTCTGGTTTTTGACCAATGCTGCGTAGATAGGCGAGATCGCGCTTGGTCGTTCCCATTTTGGTACCAGATAAGGCCATGTTGTAGCCGGACAAACCCGCCTTGGCAAATCCTTCGTAATCTGGATTCAAGCCATATTCAGCTCGCGAGTTGCCAAAAATGAGTGCGGTCGCTTTAAGCTGCCGGGCATTGCTCAGTTTGATTTCTTCCTGATAGCGATCTGGTTGCGGTTTGATCTGATTGATTCCGGCAATCTCTACGACGCGATAGAGTCGGTAGGGATCAATCACTATAACAATCGCTATCGCTGCAAAAACACCGGAGACTACGACGATCAGGATCAGACGAAGAAAACGGACAAAGGCTTGTTGTGTCTGCATGTCGTTTCCTTAAAACTGAAAATAGAGAAATTCAGCTGGGCGATTAATCAGCAGCAGACTTGCCATCAGGATCAGACCTATCCATATTGCCCATACCAGGCTTGGCTGCCAGGTCAGGTAGTGCGTAACAAACGAGCTGCGGGTTTGTCCTGATTGATGATCCAGAGCAGGATTAAATTTGTCCATAATTTCCTGCGTATTGGGCAGAAGAAAAGCGATGGCAGCGGCGACCAGGACCCAGGTGTAGGTTTGGACAAATCGTGTACCGCCGCCCAGGTAGAAAGTGACGCCAACGTGTTCTAGTATTGCTTTGAGCCCGCCGAGATGGGTTCCGATATTTTCGGGAATACCGATACCGTTCATATTCAGCATGCCCTGAATAATTGCACTGGCTCTGCTGAAATCCGATGCACGGAAGAATACCCAGGCAAAGCATACCGCCGCAAAAGTCAGGCAGATACTGCATAGCCGCCACAACCGCGAACTCACTGGTAATCGTAGGCGATGGGCTAGCCCTGCCCAGGCATGATTCACCATCAGATAGGCGCCATGCAAACTACCCCAGATCACAAAATTCCAGCCTGCGCCATGCCACAAACCACCGAGCACCATTGTAGTCATCAGGTTCGCATAGCGACGTACTTGCCCTTTTTGATTGCCACCCAGTGCGATGTATAAGTAGTCGCGTAAAAAACGGGACAAGGTCATATGCCAGCGCCGCCAGAAGTCGATGATGCTCACTGCTTTATATGGTGAATTAAAGTTCAGCGGTAAGCGGATACCAAACAAACGGGATAAGCCTATCGCCATATCGGAGTAGCCAGAAAAATCAAAATACAACTGAAACGTGTAGGCAAGCACGCCACCCCAGGCGACCAATAAAGATGGACTATCCGTCTGATCAAAAAAGAATGTCGCGTGGGCCGCCAGACTGTCCGCAATCAAGACTTTTTTTGCCAGGCCCATCGCAAAAATAGCAATGCCAACGGCAATATTTTCAGGCAAGCAGCGGTAGGTTTTGGTATCGCCAAATTGCGGCATCATCTCTTTGTGATGCAATACCGGTCCGGCAATCAGATGCGGGAAATAGGTAACAAAAAGCAGATAGTGTATGAAGCGATACTCTTTGACTTTGCCCTGATAAGTGTCGACGAGAAATGCGATCTGAGTAAAAGTAAAAAAAGAAATACCGATAGGAAGGATGACGTGTAATACGGGAAAATTACTTCCGGCTAAGGCATTGATGCTGGTGATATAGAAGTCCGCGTATTTGAAGTAGGCGAGTAAGACCAGATTCAGCGCAATTGCGCCAACTAGCCAGGGTTTTGCCTTGCTGCGTTCCGTGTGACCAATACGCCAGCCCATCCAATAATTGAATGCGATAGATGACAGCAACAGAGGCAGGTAGCGATAGTCCCACCAGCCATAAAAGAACAGCGATGCCAGTGCCAGCCAGCCAGCCGCTAGCTGATGACTGCGTTTTGCCAGGGCAAAAAATACGACTGCCGTGATTGGCAAAAATAGCAGTAAAAAACTAAAAGAATTAAATAACATGGTCTACAATATTTTCATCCAAATTCTGCAAGCAAGGAAACGTATCACCCAATGTTGATGCGTCTTTCCAAGGCATATACGTCCGAAAGCCGCATGGATAATGCGGATTCGGTTACTGGTAAGCCCAAAAACATGACTAGAACATAGGTCATAGGCCATAGTGGCGTCCCGATACCTCAATCGAACCGTTCCGTCATTCTGCACAAACAGACTCACAAGGCTTAACCTTGATGCTGTTTTGATGCTGATGATTTACTGAACATAGCAGCCAGGTATCCCCACACATGGTCGAAGCACCGTGCAAACCACGTCTTTTTATGTTCAGTCATTGCACCAATCAAATAAGTGAACAAGGCAATCAACACAGATACGCTGAGTATATCGATGATGCTGTTGGTGTCATGCCGATAGAAACGCAGCCACATTGAAATCACCAGCATGTGAGCGAGATATAGCGTGAAGGTATAGGACGAAATCGTTTTTATACCGCGCGTAAATTTTTCCAGAAGCGTAAACCTGGCATAGCGGGCGCACCAAAAATTGCTTAATACGATGAGGCAGACCACGTAGTCCGCCAGATAGCGGCTGGCACTCCCGAGTATTAATGAGGTAAATGGCCAGATCGCTTCACCCCATGCAGTCAGATTTTTATCTGCATCAAAGTATTCAAAAATGCCAAATACCAGAATGCTGATACCCCATCCTATTCTTGCTGTGGTGACACGCAGTGGAAATTTATTTTGTTGATGGTATAGAAAAACCCCGCTCATCCAGACCGGTAGTAATAACCATAGTTTATGTCCCAATACCAGGAAAACGAGCATGCTGAAAAGTACTCGTTTATAAGATGAAAAATAATACAGCGTCGCAAAAAAGATGTAATACCAGACTTCATAACTCAGTGACCAATACGGAATAAGCCAAGGTGGTACTTCGGACAAATTCCATAATTCACCCAGAAAAAGCAGATGAAACGGGATATACACATAGGCTTTAGAAACTTCATAATAGGCTTTTGACGCGCCACTGAAATAGGTATTGCACAGATAATTCAAAAAAAATGCCGCCAATAACAGCGGCAAAGCGACGGAGTAGATACGGGCGCAGCGCGCAACCACGTATTCCCGCAAATTTTGCTGTTTTACCTCGGTGGTAAAGGCAATCACATAACCGGATAAGACGAAAAAAATAATCACCGCCTCGCGACCAAATTCAGGAATGTACTTGCCAAGCTCGCGGCTGACAATTTGCTGTCCGTTGAAATGATCGAGCACGACAAACACCGATGCTAGAAATCGGACGATGTCGAGATAGAGTGAATACTGTTTATTCATAATTGCGATTCGTCATGAGGTATATCGACGAAATGGCTCACCTGTCTTAGTTTTTCCGCTTATGTGAATCTAAGAAAATTTGTAAAACTTGATGGAAGTGCGAGGGCAGCTATTTGATACCTGTTCAATACTGATTCAGTGCTAATTCAACACTCATTCAACGTACATCTGCTCCAGATCTGTTGGCCTTGCTCACGCCAGTTCGATAGATCAGGCTTAGATTTTCTTTGCCTTGATCAGGGCTGGATAGATCGTCTGGTATCTGGCCACGCTGACTTTCCAGTTTCTTTCTGTCTCTACAAATTCTCTCGCCGCCTTGCGTAATCCAGACCAGCGTTCTGATTTTTCAATCAGATCTACTACTTTCTCTGCCAGATCTTGTGGATTATCCGCCTGGAATAGCACGCCAGTCACACCGTCTTTGATCAGTTCCAGATGCCCGCCTACGTCAGAGGCTGCCAGCAGGCGGCCTTGTGCCATGGCTTCAAGCGGCTTTAAGGGCGTGACTAACTCAGTAAGGCGCATGCGTAGGCGTGGATAGACCAAGACGTCGACCAGGTTGTAATAGCGCTGTACCTGATCATGCGGCACACGTCCGGTGAAAATGATATGGCTGGCGATATTCAATTGATTTGCCAGTGCTCGTAGTGCGGCTTCTTGTTGTCCGCCACCGACGAGCAGAATACGGATATCCGGATTTTTTTTCAGCATTAGCGGCAGGGCTTCAAGCAATATCAGTAAGCCTTCGTATGCGTAGAATGAACCGATAAAACCCAGCGTTACTTTTCCATCGAGCCCCAGCTCTTTGGACAGTTTCAAGTCCGCAGTCTCTCCCACACGGAAATTCTCGATGTTGACCGCATTAGGGATCACAGTCACTTTTGACGCCGGTATACCGCGCTGTACGATATCGCTGCGTAGACCTTCGCAGATCGTTGTGACAGCATCGACCTTACGAATTGCATAGGTTTCCATTGCTCGTGTGAGCCTGTATCGCAGACCCCATTCTGTGCTGGTGCCGTGATCGACTGCCGCATCTTCCCAAAAGGCCCGGATTTCATAAACAACAGGGATACCTAATGCACGTCCCACCCTGAGAGCGGCGATCGCATTCAGTGCGGGGGAGTGAGCATGTAGGACATCGGGCTTGATTTGTTTCGCGACTTCCAGCAAACGTTTTGCAAGACTGTTAATCACTGCTAACTGGTTCAGTACCGGTAGTTTGGCGAGCATCCCGGCACTACGCTGCGTACGGAAAAAATGCCAGCCATCAACGTCTTCCTCAGGCTTCGTATAATTCGTCTGTTTCGGGCTGGTCAGGTGAAACGTTTCCCATCCCAAGGCACGCTGCTCTTTCAGAATAGAGATCGTTCTGAAGGTGTAGCCGCTGTGTAGCGGTATCGAATGGTCGAGGATATGCAGGATACGCATGAGTGTTGTCAGTCCTGGTGATTCAGTGAATGTAATTGCGGATTAAGCAAATCACGGATGTTGGCACGGGTATTGGCATCGTCTGGCAAGACGTTTTTCAGAAAGGCCGCAAACATTAGCAGCGTCCATAGCGGTGCCGTGTAATCACGTACGCCGGACTGATGCTGCTCTACCATATCGGTCAGGAAGCTCATATTGAAGATGCCAGTATCTGCCATCATAGGACCGAGCACTGCATCCCGTGTACTCTGTTTAAGTGGCCCGCGTAACCAGCTTGCCAGCGGAATCGAGAAACCCATTTTGGGACGATATAAAATATCATTTGGCAGATACGGCTCAAGCGCTTTCTTGAAAATATATTTTCCCTCGCCCTGATGCAATTTGATTGACGATGGCAATCCCGAGATCCATTCCACTAGCTTGTGGTCTAGCAAAGGCACACGTACTTCCAGTGAGTGCGCCATGCTGGCACGATCGACTTTTGTCAGGATGTCACCAGGCAAATAGGTTTTAAAATCCAGATATTGAATCAGCGATAGCGGATCATCTGTCGGTGATTTGGCGGCATGAGCGCGCATGACCTCTATTGCCTGATAGCCTTGTAAGTCCTTGCGGAAGTGCGGGCTGAATAACTGGTCCCGTACCCGGTCCGGCATGATGGACACGCCGTGAAAATAGCCTTCGACAAGATCACGTGCCAGGGCTTCAAAGGTTGTCTTTGCGCGAAAGACACGCGGTGCCCAATCTGCTTTGGGATACAGTTTTCCAAGCATACCAAAGACCGGCTGACGAAATGAGAGCGGCAGCAGCGAGCGGACTTTTTGTTCTGCCATCGCATACCGGTAGCGACGATAACCGGCAAAATTTTCATCTCCGCCATCGCCTGACAAAGCCACGGTGACACGCTTTCTGGCGAGCTGGCAGACGCGATAGGTCGGAATTGCTGAGCTATCTGCATAAGGTTCGTCGTACAGTGCGGCCAGTGTGTCGATCAGACCATAATCGTTTGTATCAACGGTCTCGGTGTGATGACGGGTCTGATACCGTTGAGCGACTTGATTGGCAAACGTAGATTCGTCGTAACTCGGATCATTAAAAGCGATGGAGCACGTGTTGACCATATCTTTATTTTGCTCAGCCATCATCGCAACCACGGCGCTCGAATCGACTCCGCCTGATAGAAACGCTCCCAGTGGCACTTCGGCTTCCATCTGGCTTTGAACTGATTCACGCAAGCGGTCTACGAGTTCGTTTGTTGCTTCCTGCTCGGTCAGTGGCGCCAGTGGCGTGAATGGCAGATCCCAAAAACGTCGTTGATGAATCTGATTGTCACCTGCTTTGAGTGTGATGGTATGACCAGGACTGAGTTTGAACGCATCATGAAAAATGGTTTTTGGTTCTGGAATATAACCATAAGCAAAAAAGTCTTCAACTGCCTGAGGATTCAGTTTGCGCGATAGCGCAGGGAAGGTCATCAGTGATTTCAGTTCAGAGCCAAAGACAAAATGACCATCTGGCAGCAATGCGTAGAACATCGGTTTTACGCCTATATGATCGCGGCCCAGAAATAAGGTTTTCTGATTTCTGTCCCAGAGGCCGAATGCGAACATGCCACGAAAACGGGATACACAGCTTTCACCCCATTGTTCCCACGCGTGAACAATGACCTCGGTATCGCAGCGTGTGCGGAACACATGCCCAAGCTGAGTCAGCTCGGTCATTAATTCTCTGTAGTTATAGATCTCACCGTTGAATACGACGACGACGCTATGATCTTCGTTAAACAGCGGTTGCAAGCCGGATGCCAGATCGATCACGGACAGGCGGCGGTGGCCGAAACCGACGCCTGGCTCACGATGCAGGGATCCTTCGTCAGGTCCTCGATGCAATTGACTCTCGTTCATGCGTGCTAGTACTTGCGCGTCGATGTCGCGCGTACCCAGCGTATCAATAATGCCTACGATTCCACACATGGCTTACTACTTTCCTTGAATTTGTTTTTGCATAAGGCATCGTATAAATCCGCATACGAGTTCACCATTGCAGTGACGCTGAATTTTTGTCTGATGTATTGGCTTGCTGCCATGCCATGCTGCTTAAGCAAGACTGGTTGCTGGCAGTAGCCGGCGAACGCCTTACTGAAAGCCGCATCATCACCCGCAGCGACCATTGCGCCATGCATACCATCTTGTATGACTTCAGGGATACCACCTACCCTTGAGGCGACGACCGCTAGTCCCGAGGACATTGCTTCAAGCAAGGTGACTGGCGTGCCTTCTGCCAGTGATGGCAAGGTGAACAGGCTAAAGCCGCGCATGATGCTGGCAATATCCGAGCGTGCACCTGGCAGCCAGACCACATCGCTGATACCCGCATCAGCGACTTGCTGCCGGAGGGCGGGAAGCAAAGGTCCATCACCGATGATGCTCAGCCGTAATTTGTCCTGATACTCAGGTAAAGCATGACGTAACAGAATAAAAGCGCGTATTAAGCCGGATTGATTTTTAATATCTTGTGCTCTGCCGACGGTACCGATGACGAAACAATCAGCAGGCCATGGTGTGGTGGCGGTGATGTCGTTATCGGGAGAAAAACGCTGCGTATCGACACCGTTATGTATTAGCAGATTTTTTTCGTCTGGTACTCGAATGATTTGTTGAAGCCAGTGATATAAATCCTGCGATACGGTGACATATTGATCAATAAACGGTGTCATCCAGCGACGCAGCAGATTATGTTTGCGGTTGAGTCCTGAGGGATCATTGATATCGCGCCCGTGTTCCGCATGAATACGCACAGGAACGCCAGCCAGGCTAGCGGTGAAGGCATATTCATTAGCGGACAAGTTATACGTATGCAAAATCGCCGGACGCAGCTTACGCAGCAATTTCCAGAGCGTCATATGGGTGCCCAAACCTAATCCGGCTGGCTTATTTAAATCAAAAATTTGTACGTCTTTACGGGTGATTTTTTCTGAAAATACGCTGTGATTTGTCAGGCAAACGACGGCATGTCTGTATTTTTTTGCTGGCATGTGGTTAATGCAATCAACCAACAAGGTTTCCAGTCCCCCGAAATCAAGCCGGTAGATTAGGTGTACCACCAATGGAATTGTGTCCTCAGCCATTACTTTTTATTCGCTTGCAGTGTTTTTGTAATCGAGCTCAGATGCGCCTGCATAAATTGCTGCATGGCTTTACGTGCCTCATCAGGTTTTTCTGCATAAGGTGCATAGATCAGTATGGATGCCGCGTCGTCACCTTGTAAGAAGAATTTCGCTTTGGTCTGTAATACTTTGCCAACATATTTATTGGCAGTGAATTGACCATCTATCCAATACCAGTCCCAGACAAGCAGCGACTCTGTCGACCCTTTGATATAGGTTTCACGCACTGTCAGACTTTGTCCATCCAGATTTACGGTACGGGTTTCGCTATGGGTCCTGAGCCAGTTACGGTCATGATCCTGTACCATTTCATTGAGTGTGCTGATGACAGCTGAGTCACGATTCTGGTTCCGGTAATAGTTGATCAGCACGCCGACTGTCTGGGTGCCATCCAGATAAGATTTATCGAGCACAGCGCTGCCAGGTAAAAAGCTGGGGCGCCACGTTGTGAGAGGCGATGATTCTTTCCATGACACTGACAGATCATCAATATGAATCGCAGTTTGATTTAGATTGAGTTGCGAGACATAGGCTGCATAAGCTGGCCATAGGGCGAGGCATGAGATAGCGACGAGTGACGCGGAAGCAAGTCGACTTGTTGAGGCAGGTGAATGGCTGGTCAGTGCCGCGGGAATATCGTCGGCCGTATCTTGGTCGTCGCGCCAGAAACTGCCTAGCCAGAACATAAAGAACATGACGATACCGAAGAAGATCCAGCCATAAATCAAATGATCGACACCGACAGCGAGTTTCATGCCGCTTAGATGTCCCAGCATGACGATCATGTAAGCGCGTAAGCCATTGGCGATGATAGGCACAATGATAGAGGCCAGAATGAACCAGACGCGTCGCCAGGTTGAATGGTAAGTCAGATACGCATATAAACATCCTAGGGTAATCGAGGAGATTAAATACCTGACGCCACTACATGCTTCGACAACAGACCAGTTACCGGAAGGGATGGAAAAACTGCTACCGTCACGTAGCACAGGGATGCCGGTAAATTGCAGCGCAATTACGGTAAAGTCCGCAGTAAAATCAATGAGCGGAGCGATAAATATTTCGCCAAACGGGACTGCCAGCAGCAGGAAAAATAGCGGGAAAGCGAGTGCCCATGCGATTTGCCAGCCGAGTACGACGATCACAATCGCTGGGATCATCGCTACAAACATATATTGTCTTACGACCTGTACATCACCTAATTCCGCAAGCAACCAGCCAAATCCACATGCTGCCAGTGCTAATAAGCCTGGCCAATACGGTTGCGGCGTCATGCGCTGAATGACTGCTTTACGCTTCCAGATAAGCCAGAGGCTGATAGGCAAAATGATATAGCCATGCGCGAAGGTTTCTGACTGGTTCCATACAGAGACGATCGATTGTGCGGTGCTGAAATAAATGAGGAATGGCGCTAGCAATACAACTAGTATCGCTAGCAAGGCCGGATAGGGCAAAGGTGGTGTTGATGTAGCAGTCAAGGATAATCCTTTGCCGTGAAGAATAGAATAGTTTAATTATATTGCATTTTTACTACTATATCGACTCCAACGCAGCATCTACTTTCTGAAGATTCGCATCCCAGTTGTATCTGGCGATGACTCTGAGGCGTGCTGCTTTTTCTAGCGCTGTATCGGTTTTTTCTAAAGCAACAGATACCGCATGGGCAAAACTGTTTTCGTCTTCTGCCAGAATTAACTCTTCGCCGATGGCGGCATCGATGCCTTCGAGTGCTTGCGGTGACACAATGACGGCTTTTGCCATTGCCATTGCTTCCAGCACTTTATTTTGTATCCCGCGGGCGATACGTAAAGGGGCAACGGCAACTTTAGCGTGAGCGAGATAAGGCCTGACATCTGGCACAGAGCCGGTGACCCGCACGCCCGGTAATTGCGCCAGAGCTTTCACCTGCTCGGCCGGTCGGGTGCCGACGATATAGAACAGGGCATCGGGATGTTTATGTCGAATCAGTGGAAAAATTGCTTGCGTAAACCATGTCACAGCATCGATGTTCGGCCAGTAATCCATTGCGCCGGTAAATACGATAACCAGATCTTGCGCGTGGTATGGATTATCCAGAGCATGTTCAGGTGAAAAATACTCCGTATCGACACCGTTATTGAAGAAGCCGATTTTATCTGTGCTCTCAGGAGCTAGTTGCCGGAACAGATCAGCTTCTGCCTCCGATACGAATAAGGACGCATCACATTCGCGTGCGATACGGCGCTCATAATGCAATAGACAGCGCCCCTCACGCCGGTATAGCCAGTTCATTGGGAAGCTTTTTTTCTCTGCGTATTGCCGCCATTTATCAGAGTCAATATCGACGAAATCAATGACACGCGTGAGCGTTGACATCTGTTCGACAAACTGTGCCATCACGGAAGAAAATACGACAAGCTTGTCGATTTGATGCTTGCTGACGGTCGTATTGACCCAGTCTTGCATGGCTTTGCTACGGTAATAATCGAGCGACAAAGGACGGTCGCTTAATAATGCAGTCAGGCTGGCGATTTTTGCAGTAGCTGGATTCAGTCTCTCGAAATGGGTGTCGTCACACCATTGTCTGACCGTTTCAATATGCTGTATGTCGTTAGCGTCATCAACGAAGCAAGCAAGATGAATCTGATATTTTTTCGCCAGATGCTTGAGCAAATGATACGACCGAATCTTATCGCCCTTATTTGGCGGAAATGGAATCCGGTGCACCAACAATAGCAAAGCTTGTTTGGGGTTTTGTGTCATGGGACGATTAACCCAGGTTCTTGACGATGTGGGGACCGATGAGATTTGCCAGGGCAAGCGGCATTTTTTGCCACATCTTGATAAATAGCTGGTATTTCGGGTTCAGTGGATTGTTATCCGGCAAAGATGCTGCGCTATGCAGCTGGTATTCATAATGCAGTGCTTGCGGTTCAAAGCCCCAATTTTTTTTGAAATCAAAGGCACCTGTTCCTAATTTGCTACGGCCAAAATCAAATACTTTATACGATCTGGCACAAGCTCTGCGCATCAATTCCCAATACATGAAATCATTACCGGCAACATCTCTTGCCTCATGCGTGCCGCCGCCATAATACGGTAAGACTTCATCACGGAAATAGAAGCTCATGACGCTGGCGACAGTTGTTCCTTGTGGACTGACGATAGTCATAATTTCGCAGTCATCACCAAAGGTTTGTTTTAACAGACGGAAAAATTTCTTTGAAAAGACCGGCGTGCCAAGCCGATGCACACTGGTGGAGTATGCGTAAAAAAAACGATCAATCTCCTGATCAATTTCGCTGACCAAGCCAGCCTTAATACCCTTGCGCACCATTGCACGCTGCTTGCGCGGTATGGCTAGCATATTTGTTTCTTCGTCGGGATCAATCGCTTTACGGAAAGTGACATACAGCTCTTTGCTATGCCAGTCTTTTTCTTGTGGCGTGATACTGCGGTACTCGAGGTGACCTACTTTTAGTGTTTTTGCCAAGGCCTGTGCCGCCTGGCTCAGCAAACTCTTGGCTTCGGCAGATATGGCCGCGACACCGCCATATACGCAAAAGGGCAGGGCGACTAGTGAATGGCCGAATAAGCTGCTCTTGATTTCTGCAAGCGGCAAAACACCGAGAATTTCACCATGTGCTTCTGCGTAATAAAACCAGGTACGGTGGCCAAATGCTTTTTCAATGACAGGCTGCCAGCCAGCACGGTGAAAAAAAGTCGCATCTGGACATCGCACCACAAAGGCATCCCAGCGGGCGTAATCTTGTGGTTGCAGCAGCTTGAGAGAAATCTGGGCAGGCGCGGAGGCGGGTAAAGTCATGGCAGCCGGATTGGCCGTCAATGTGTCAGTCATGGAATTCATGTGTTGGGTAAAAAGATACGGTCCATGCGATCCCATTGGAAATCTTTGGTCAAGGCTTTGAGACGATTTTCGGTTCTATCTAGATTCACGTAGTGACGGAAGCGAGTTTTCCAGCCTATATTTTCCTGACGCGGCTGCTCAGGATCTACTTCCCATGGATGGAAGTAGAAAATGCCGGATTGCTTATCTTGTTGATTCACACGTCGTAACAACCAGCGAGAGAGCTGGTACGGAAACAGACGGAAATAACCGCCGCCGCCAGCAGGAAAATTTTTCTGCATGAAACGTACCGTGGTAATCGGCAATTCCAGTAAGCCATCCTGGCCGTTAGGATAAAAACTAAAACGTGGCGCACTCGGCATGCCGTAATGATCATGCTGAATAGGATAGATGCTGGAGCTGTAGCGATAGCCCGTATTCAATAAAACATCCAGGGCCCACAGATTTTGGGTGCCGATAGAAAAACTTGGGGCGCGGTAGCCCAGCACTGCTTGTCCACCCAGATCTTCGAGAATTTTTTTACTGCTGCTGACATCTTCCCGGAACTCATCCGGTGTCTGATCTGACGCACGTAAATGGCCATATCCATGACTGGCTAGCTCATGTCCTTCCGCCACAATTCGTTTGACTAATGCTGGATAGCGCTCAGCAATCCAGCCAAGGGTGAAAAATGTAGCCTTGACTTGAGACGCGCTCAGCAGTGCAAGGATGCAGTCGATGTTCCGCTCAACCCTGCATGGCAAGTTAGTCCAGCTATCACGCGAAATATGAGGCGCAAATGCCGAGACCTGGAAATAATCTTCCACATCAATGGTCATGGCATTACGGATAGGCGGGCTGTTAACCTGTGCTGGGGCAATGATGGACATGGTGACCTTATGATGACTGAGCCGTTACAGGAATGGCGATGCCAAGCTGGGTCGCAATGACTGCTGCGATGCGGTCGGACGCGTGACCGTCCCAGAATTGCGGAATACGACCACCCTTACCGCCGGTATGCATGACATCCTGAAAAATTTCCATGATCTTTTTCGGATCTTGTCCTGCAATGGTATTGCTACCTTCTTCTACGGTAATCGGACGTTCGGTATTGTTGCGCAGCGTGATGCAAGGCACGCCCAGTGCCGTCGTCTCTTCCTGTATACCACCAGAATCGGTTAACACCAGCTTCGCCTCTTTCATCAGACCGAGCATTTCCAGATAACCCATGGGTGGTAGCAAGAGGATGTTTGGCGTAGTTAATTTTTTATCCAGGCCAAATTTCTCCAGCATCGATTTGGTACGAGGATGCACAGGAAAAATAACGGGGACTTGTTCACTGATACTGATAATTGTCGTGATGAGTTCGCTCAAGATCGCCTGATCGTCGACGTTCGACGGACGATGCATGGTGACCACGACAAAACCTTTTCCCCCATCCAGAAAGTGAGGATTGCCAGCGTCTGCAGCAATCTGAGCCGGAGCAATGGCACGGCTCAAGTTATTACGCAGCGTATCGATCATGACGTTGCCGACAAAATGTATGCGGCTATCGGCAACGCCCTCGCGCAGTAAATTATCTTTGCCACTAGGTTCCGTTGTGAATAACAAATCAGAGATCTGATCAGTCAATACGCGATTGATTTCCTCTGGCATACCACGATCCCAGCTACGCAAGCCAGCTTCCACATGGATGACTGGTACGCCCTTTTTTGTCGCTACCAGCGCGCAAGCGATGGTGGAGTTCACGTCGCCTACAACTAATACTGCTGCAGGTAAATTTTCACCCATTGCCGTCTCAAAACGGCACATGACTTCCGCAGTTTGTACGGCGTGACTGCCTGAACCTACTTCTAAATTAATATCTGGTGAAGGAATGCCAAGAGCTTCAAAATATTGCTCATTCATGGCAACGTCGTAATGCTGACCTGTATGGAGCAGTGTGACTTTCAGATGCGGTTTTAATGCGTTGAGCGCGACCATGATCGGCGCGATCTTCATAAAATTTGGACGAGCGCCCACCACGCAGATAATCTCGCTTGGTCCATGTTGATTTGGGCTTAAAACCTGCATTAATTTTCCTTCTCGGAGTAGTTATTTGCTTTATTACTAGGAAGCATTTTTTTCAGGGCATCAATCACGGATAAAATGGATCGTTCCATTTTTGCCATTCTGTCGTCCATATGTTCCAGATTTATATTCGGTAAATCTTTCAAGCCTGTGACTTGATTGCCT
Organism: Undibacterium sp. Rencai35W; assembly: GCF_049340185.1. NCBI lineage: Bacteria > Pseudomonadati > Pseudomonadota > Betaproteobacteria > Burkholderiales > Oxalobacteraceae > Undibacterium > Undibacterium sp. Rencai35W. The sequence goes on along the minus strand of NZ_JBMPPC010000004.1, from coordinate 193,027 downwards.
GTTTCAAGATGGGAGGGTGGCAGCTGGAACTCTTGCTTGATATCCGCAATTACCTGATTTACCTCAATCTCACCAAAGTGATGTAACTCTTCTAGGTAGCCCATCAAAAACAGGCGGTCGCAGAGCGCATTGATTTTTCTGGGGATGCCGTTGGTGTAAGCAAAAATCGCAGCGAACGCTTCTGTATTGATGACAGGATCGCCTTTCCATCCCACCGTATGCAACCTGTGCTCGATGTAAGCGCGCGTATCAATCAGATCGAGCGGGCCAAGATGGTAGCTGGCAATAACGCGTTGTAATAGCTGTTGCATGTCTTCGCTCAGCAGGGTACGACGGAATTCCGGCTGCCCTAATAAAAACGTCTGCAACAATGATTTATCTGCGGTCTGAAAATTTGAAAGCATGCGCAGTTCTTCGACCGCGCGCGGCGTCAGATTTTGTGCCTCATCGACGACCAGTAAAGCACGTTTTCCCTGCACATCACACTGACGTAAATATTGCTCAAGGCGAGTCAATAATGTCGCTTTGCTGGCGTTTTCATACTCCACACCAAATGCCGCAGCTACAAGACGTAAAATATCGTCCGAGCCTACGTGAGTGTTCACAATTTGCGCGGCTTGGATTTTGTCAGATTCTAATTCGTTAAATAAATTACGCATCAGCGTCGTCTTGCCTGCCCCGACTTCACCGGTAATGACAATAAAACCTTCGCCCTGCGATATCCCGTATTCGAGATATGCCATCGCACGTTTATGACCTTTGCTGCCAAAGAAAAAACGTGGATCGGGCTTTAACTGAAATGGTTTCGCATTGAAACCGTAGTAGGACTCGTACATCTCTTCATCAACTCCGCTAGAACCCTAGCAACAAGAATAAGGTGACGGCATTTTCATTAAAATTGCCAGCCCCATTGGCGAGATTCGATTGCTTCTCTACTCGCCGTACTTCAACCGTTGCTCTTAATTTGGTTTGTAATTGGCGCGAGATAGATGCTCTCGCGGTTTTGGTATTGTCTTTAATACCGGTGTTGGCCGAAACAGTTTGCGTATAGCCAGTGCTGAGGTTGGCACTGGTTCTTGGTGACCATTGCCAGTTCCACAGTGCATTGACACCCGTTTGTCTGACTTTTTCTAATAAAGCAGGATTGGAAATACCCAGCAGCAGGATATCAGCCTGGCTTGCTGATTGTGCCTCTCTCTTGACGTTCAATGCGCTCAGCAGAACAGTATTTTGCGCACCGGTAAACGCGACGGATGCTTGCAAGTTTTTTTGGAGGAACACACGATTGGTCACCGTATTAAAGGGCTGCGCAAGTGCTGAGGGCAAATTGGTATCACGGATAAAATTATCAACTAGTTGTTGCCGCGTATTGTTATCTGGAATACTTGCTTTCCATAATTGATTCAAAAATGCGGATGTATCGTTGGTCGCGGGTATCAGATATTGGCCACGGGTTGTTGTAATATCTTCGTTATAGCCCAGACTCCAGACACTGGCACGAGCTCTTTCGCTAATGGTTGCGGAATAAGTAGAGCCGTAAAAACGCTTACCTGCACTGAAGGCGAAACGTGTTCTTTCTGTTGGCGTCCAGGAGAATCCGGTCGTCCAGAAAATTCCCGAAGGTTTTTCACCTACTGCTACATAACTATTATTTTCATATCCTGTCGTTGCCGTCAGACTAAACAGTGAAGAGAGGGCGTAGCTGGCGTTAACGGTTGATGTCTGGAACTCGACGTCTGCCTGATTGGGATAATGAATTTTTTGATCGGCGAATTGAAATCCCCAGCTAATAGTTTTATAGGCTGAGCCACTCTTCAGGTCGAATAGAATTTTATCGCCAGTGCTATCAAACACATTTTGCGAACTGGTTTTTACTGAGTCGCGTGTGTAGCGCAATTCTGCGGTGAATTCAGGGGAGAAATTTTTCCGGAGATATGGGGAAACGCTATAAGTCCTTACTTCAGTCCGGTTAGCTGACAGATTGAGATTGCTGGTTGCCTGATCTGTAAATGGATTGACACTCTGCTGACTAATATTCGCAATACCGTCTAAAAAAAAAAGATCTTTGATCAGCTCGCTATTGGCGTTGGCGTTGAGTAGATGACTGGTTTTAATACCATTGTTATTCCCTGAGTAGTACAGATTCTGCATCACATAGTCTGCACGGAAGCGCAATTGCGCTCCGGTTGCTGTGAGACTCAGACTAGGGGCGACTTGCGTGATGTATGAACTTTCTGCGACGGGAGTCAGTTTGACGTTGTCTGTATAACTCTCACTTACATTGATTGACGGTATTACTTTCCATTCCGCCGCAGATACGCTGCCAGCAGACGCCATACCTAGCAAAGGGATGATCGACGTCAGTCCCAGTGCAAGAGGACGAGTTTGCCAGTGCGCCATCGTCTTAGCCGTAGTACTGGCCATAGTAATCCCCGTTTGAGAATGCTCTAGCTTTGTTATAAATTAAATTCACATTGGCTTTCGATTTCAACTGACGCAATACTTCTTTGACGGTATGTTGCGTCGTTGCTTCTGCCTCAACAACCAGGACGATTTGCCCCATTTGATTCGCAAGAACTCTTGCTTCGGTTGTTAGCAGTAAAGGAGGGGAATCGAAAATAACAATACGATCGGGGTAGCGATTGGCGATCTCTGACAGCAAGCTACTCATCCCCTGACTTGCCAATAATTCTGTCGCACGTTTGTGGCTATTACCGGCCCTCAGAAGACTTAAGGTATCGATATTGGTTCTCAGCATGGCATCGGCAAGATCGAGTTTGTCATCAAGCAGTACATCCATCAGGCCAATTTCTGAGCTGGTATCGCCCGGAAGTAAATTCAAATATCTTGGTACAGAAGGGCGGGCTACGTCGGCATCGACTAAGAGCACCGTGTGATCCAGCTCCATAGCAATACTGATGGCGAGATTGACAGCGCAAAAAGTTTTTCCCTCGCCTGGCAATGAGCTGGTCACCATGATGAGATTGCCATGATGCAGAGGGCCTTTTTTCTGATTGAATGCTTTTTCAATCAAGGGGCGCTTGATTAAGCGAAATTCTTCTGCAATCGCCGTACGTTCTGCATCGGGTGTCACCATGCCTAAGCGGTGTAACTGTGCGATGTCAATTTCTACTTTGCGCTGACTGTTTTTCCCAAGTACATCGGCTGAGAGTGTTGGCGCGTTATTCGCACCAGCCGTACTTGTAGTAGTTAATGCAGTAGCCGTTGCTGCTGACGTTGGAGTAACGGTCGCTGCAACTGGGGCTTGTACTGACTTGGTGGACAACTCTTGTGCGACAACCGGAGCGACGGGCGCAACGATCACCTGAGGAGCCGGTTCTGCAGGCACCTCAGCGGTGTGTGCTGCAATTCCTTTGCCCTGCTCTAGTCTACCAACCGCTTTTTCAATAATGCTCACGCTAACTCCAAGTAGATTCGTATTTCCGACTGCCAGACGATCAACAAATATTTTTTATACTAATAATGTTATTGCTTGATGTACATGAACGACATCACTCCGGCGTAGAACACCAGTAATACAAAGGAGGAAGCGGCGAAGCCATACAAACTTTGTTTTTGACGTCTTTTCTCGCTCTCAGTCCAATTCATCGACACTGTACCGAGAATTGGCAAGCCTGTGATTTCCAGCAGATCAATGTGCGTGAGGAATGTAGGGCGTATCTTGCTCATCAGGACGGCACCTGCCAGGCCAATAGCGATTGCTGCAGCAAATACCATAGACAGCAGTCGAATCCGATGTGGACCAACAGGTGTCAGAGGCGCTGTTGGCGGATCTACAACCCTGAACGTCATCATTTCTGTCGTGGTACTCAAATCGCCGGATAATTTGGCTGATTCACGGCTTGCCACCAGTTTTTCGTAATTTTCTTTATTGATCTGATAATCACGATTTAACTGGGACAACTGAGATTCGATTTCAGGTGCGGCAATACTGAGAGTTTTTAATTTTGAGCTACGGTTTGAATATTCATCAACGCGTGCTCTCATTGAGGCAACGCGAGCCTCGGCTGCAGACAGAGAAATTTTTAGTTGCTGCAATAAAGGATTTGACGCAACCAACTCTGACTCAGGCTTGCGAACTTTCGCTTCTTCCGCTTTCTTTACTTCTAGCTGCGCAATTAATCTTTTGGTCGACACGATATCTGGATGTTGGTCCGTGAACTGTAATCGTAAGGAATCCAGGTTTTTGTTCAATGTTTGAATCCGGGCGTCGATTTCGGGGTTGGATACGGTTGCTGTTGCCTGATCGGGTTTCATTGAATTCTCAGTGCTGGCGACTTGCCGTTTGATCGCATCTCGTGCCTGTTCGGCTTCAACTAATTCTAAACGTGCCTGATTCAGGCTTTCGGTCATTTCGGATAGTTTTGTACCCGAGTCACTACCTTGCCGCGGCAGTAAAGTTATATTTTTCAGTTTGAAATCTTTTAAAGCATTTTCTGCTGCGATCAGTTTTTCTTCGTAGATTTTGATCTGGCCATCGATGAATACCACAGCTTTCGTGGAGTCTTGTTTCTTGTCGCCAAAACTACCCTCTACAAAAATAGTCAGGAGCGCCTGAACCACATCCTTCGCTAACTTAGGGCTTTCGTCGTTGTAGGTAATCGTATAAATGTCGTTTTGTACGGTGCCACCGATTTTAATTTTTGCTATTAGATTCTCGATCAGCAATTCACGATCTTTACCAGTATTTGCTTTGATATCGAGATCAACCATGCGCATCACACGTTCGACGTTTGGCCGGCTGAGTAATGTCCGGCTCATGATGGATACCTGTTGCTCGACGTTGGGTACACTCGTCATCCCAGCCAGCAAAGGTTTCAGAATACTTTGAGTATCAACAAATACGCGTGCGGAGGATTGATAATTGTCTGGCAGTGTATAGACAACACCGAACCCGATTGCGGATACCAGCCATGCGATTGTGACCGCATACCAGCGATATTTCCATCCGCCCCTCAGCAGCGATTGTAACTGCGTTAACAGCTCCTCCATCTTGTTGACTTCTCCATATGAGGTGATTTTAGTGGCGATTCGCTATATTACTAACTTACCAGTTTATTACTTGGAAAGGCACGAATATTTTGTGAATCATAATATTATGTAAATGTAAAAAAAACAAGTAAATTCGGTACTTCCTGAATTAAGGTGCCATACTTTTTATGATAATTGCAGAGAAAGCAGAGATAAGCAGAATTACTTGCCATATTTTGCTAAGTGTCGGATTCTAAACACTTTATTTCTATGTGGAAATTAAATGTTTCGTGGGAAATTGTTTAAATTTATACAGAACATTAGTCGAAAGTCGTTCTCTCGTGACGGTCTGTACTATACTTTTGCAAGCAAGCTGATCATTGAAAAATGTGTCAAAATAATTATGTAAAAAAAACAAGTAAATGAGCTTGTTTTGCCATCCGTTGGTGGTAATATCATGCTTTCATGTTAACTTCTGTTGAATGCTAATTTCAGTGAGAAGACATTCAACCATCTCACATAGGGGACTCACGTGAACAAGCTTCAATCAAAAATTTCCAGCTGGCTTTCATGCCTATCCGCAACATTATTCGTTTTAATCGTCAGCGGTTGCGCGACAAATGTCACACCTGCACCAACGGCTGAATCTCAAGCCCCTAATCATGACTACCTTATCGGTGCTGGTGACTCGGTCAATGTCATTGTGTGGCGTAATCCTGAAGTATCGATGGTGGTCTCAGTACGTCCAGACGGTAAAATCACGACACCTCTGGTTGAGGACGTGGTGGCGATTGGTAAAACTTCGACCGAATTAGCCCGTGATATCGAGAAAGCTTTAGCAAAGTTCATTCAGCAACCGGTGGTTACTGTAATTGTGACCGCATTCTCTGGCCCCTATAGCGAACAAATTCGTGTGATAGGACAAGCTGCCAAACCTCAGGCACTGGCTTATCGTAAAGGGATGTCTCTGATGGACGTGGTGATTGCTGTAGGCGGTATTACGGAATTCGCCTCTGGTAACAAAGCAAATATCATCCGTACCATCGATGGTAAGCAGCAAACACTGAATGTGCGTCTGAATGATTTGATTAAAGATGGCGATATCTCTGCCAATGTTCCGGTTCGCCCTGGTGATGTTCTGGTTATCCCACAAAGTTTCTTCTGATCCTGTGCTGTTAAATAAAAAAGCCACTTCGATGAAGTGGCTTTTTTATTGGTGGGTACTATTTATCGCTTTGGTATTTGATGCATCAAAAATTTGATTCAAATACCTTTGCATTTTTTATGTAGGCGATGTGAATAAGGCCTGTTCCTGCTAGCTGGAAAAAGTCATTTAATCTCGTGTGAGTCATGACTTACACATATTCCAACTGCTACATAGTAAGTTCACCGTGTGTGTCAATGAAGAAGGGGAAGTACACGTATCTGCTTGAATCTCAGTGGTATCGAGTTGATTGCTAATTACTCGATACCACTTAGGTGCTTAGAGTTGCTTTAACAGGGCCTTGGCTTCATCTGATTTAGCAAAAATCTTCCCTGGTGCTGTAATAGACTCCAGCTCTTTCTTTGCTTTTGCTTTATCACCTGATTTTACAAGCGCTACAGCGAAGTGATAGCGTATTTCCAATGCATCTGGCTGAAGGGTGCTTGCTTTTTCAAGTAAAGGTAAGGCCCGCGCCGTATTGCCTTGATCCAATAAGATCCACGCAAGTGTGTCCATGATGGCAGGATTGTCACCTGAAAGCTTGTAGGCGCGCTCTGCATACTCAGATGCTTTTTTGTCTTTTTCCTCAGAATAAGCCCAGGCAATATTATTTAATGCAGGAATATTATTCGGATCGCTCTTCAGTATGAGTTGAAACTGTTCTATGGCCGCCGGACGGTTTTTAACCGTGTTCAGTAAGTAGGTGCCTAGGTACAAACGTACACCGAGATCTTCCGGATGGGTTTTTAACCATTGTGCCATGCGGGTATCCGCGTCTTTGGCTTTGGCATCGGCTAGTAAAGCATTATGTAATTTAATGAAAACTGGCCCAGCTGCGTTGATCTTCAACGCCTGTTCATAAGCCTTGACTGCCGGTGCAGACTTCTTCTGCATCAGCAGCGTGTCACCCTCCATCACATAGCCTGCTGGGGATTTTTCCTGCTGTTTCTGTACCTGTCTGGCGATTGCTAGTGCATCGTCAAATTTACCATTTTTAATATGTACACTTGCTAATGCCAGTTCGGCGTCTAGAAATTTATCATCTAATCGCAAGGTCTTTTTCAGCGCATCAACGGCCGAGGTTTCGTTGCCCATTGCCATGTAAGTCGATGCGACCTGATACTGCGCTGCCGCTGATTCTGGCAACAAGACTGTTAGCTTGGTATAGCTATCCAAGGCGCCGGCTTTATCTCCGGTGAGCATTTGAACTTTTGCCAGAAAATTCATTAACTCAGCACTCTTCTGGTTTGTTGATTGCGTCTTTTTGACAAAAGCCAATGCCTTATCTTTATCGCCCATTCGCAAATAGTGCGTCGCTAGCAACTGTACAATTTGCAGGTTGTCAGGATTTTCAGTGTTGGCACGTTCTAGCCAAACTTTCCCTCCTTCGTTGTCTCCGTTGGAGATCGCCAGGCTTGCCAGAGCGGTCATTGCCGGGAGATTTTTTTTGTCTTTTTCTAATAAAGCTTCAAAACGTTTTTTTGCTGCTTCGGGTTTTTTATCCTGAATGTCTAGTCTGGCGAGATTTGCAACGGCAGGGAAAAACGTAGCTTGCAATGAAACTGCTTTTTCAAAACTGAGACGCGCGTTAGCAAGATCTTTCTTATTCAGATAAATACCACCTTTAAGATTTTGAATAAGCGGATTTTCTGGTTGTTCTTTTTCTGTGACTTTGACAGCGGCGAGAGCCTTATCATATTCCTTCAATTTCAAATGAGTCATGATCAAGAGGACGCCTGCTTTAGTCGATTTTTCGTCCAGATTCACCGCTTTTTCCAGTTCCGCAACCGCCTGACCTCCATCGCCCTGACCAAGCTTGCTCATTCCCAGTGCGGTGCGATAGTCACTTTGTTTCGGTGCTAAAGCGCTGGCTTTTTCAAAGTATTCTGATGCTTTGGAGAATTCTCTTGTCATCATGTACGATTCGCCCGCCATTGCCATTAGCTGACTATCATCGGGCGTAATTTTCAGCGCTGTTTCTATGATGGGAATCGCCTCGTGCGGCTGATTACTTTTCAGCAGTGTTGCTGCTAAGAGTTTTTGCGCATAGGCGCTGTTGGGTACTTTGCTGAGATACTTTCTTAAGTCCTGTTCAGACTGCTTAGTCGCACCTAAGGCGTACTGCACAGCCCCAGATAACAATACCGCTGGCATGTAATCCGGAGCGACGCGCATTACCTGCTGCAATGATTCATGTGCTTCTGTATTTTTGTTTTGACTGAAATCCAGCAGGGCTTGTGTGTACATCACCAGAATATTGCCGCCTGATACTTTTTTGGCCGCATCAATGTCTTTTTTTGCTTCTTCGAATTTCTTCAAACCTATTTGCAAGTTTGCCCTTACCAGCAATGCTTGTACATTCTCTGGTTGCAACTTGATTGTTTCACTATAGGCGGCCAGAGCATCGTCAAGCTTGCCCTGTACGCGCATCAGATCACCCTTAAATAACCAGGCAGCGATATTTTGCGGGTTCTTTGTGACTGCGAGATCAGCGTAGGTATTTGTGCTCGCAATATCTTTATTAGCAAACGCCTGTTTGGCCAAACCTATCAGTGCATCAGGATAATTTTCTTTGTCTTTAAGAGCCTGCTCAAATGCCGTCTTTGCCTCAGTCGCTTTTCCCAATGCAAGATAGGCATTTCCTCTTAAGCTCAACAATTGAGCGTCGGTCTTGGATTTGGGATCTTTATCTGTTTCATCAAGTACTTTTTGGAATTGGCCTTGTGCCAGTAAGGCTTTTGCCAGATCCATTACGACTAGGTTTTGACTGATACCAAGACTGATCGCTTTTCTGATTTCTTTTTCCGCAGACAGCGCATCACCAGTTTCGTTGTAAATTGAACCTAATAAAAAACGCACGTCTTTATTGTCAGGATCTTTTTGTAAGGCGTTTTTTAGTTGAATAATGGCAGCTTTGCTGTCACCTTTTTGCTGGTATTGTTTCGCGTCAGCTAATAATTTGTCCGTACTTTGTGTTTTGCTGCATGCGCCTAAGCTTGCGATAAGAACAGCAGATGCGGAGAGCATGGCGATCGATGTGCGTTTGCTTCTGATGCGTGACATATTTTTATCCTTTTAACTCAGAAAACTACTCATGAGGAAATATTTGCGTAATCCGCGAAAAACTTATTTTATTAATGAAAAGTCATTATTTTTTGAGCTTACACCATTTTTGATTTGATTCCCATAGCGAGCAACTGAAATACCATGAGTTCAATATGCGATGTACCTTTTGCGCTTATCCGGCATCGAAACACTCTTTTCTGCCAGGCAAGATATCAATTGCCGGGCTGAATTATCTTTCTGATCAGTTTGATTTTAGATTGCACAAAATGACCGCCTAGATGTTTTATCGCTGAGATGACACCAACAAGGGTACGCAAATTAAATGCCATGATTCCCCATCTCTCACGACGATCAGACATCCAGTCTTGTTTATACGGATCATCGCCGGTCAGATAATCGACTTCATCCACCTGATCGATATCAATTACATGCTGCATGACACGGGCGGTCAGAATCGATCCTATCGAAAATTGTGCGTAACGTTCGTCGTAGGCGAGTTTGTAAATAGATGCTTTGCGATGGTGAACTATCCATATTTGCGCTGCAACAGCTTGTTCATCAATGTAGGCGATACCTAAGCGTAACCATCCTTGACGAGCGCAGCTAGTCACTAGTCCAGGAATAAATTCAGGGAAACTTTCTGCCGTTTTCCAACTGGCCTGATATACCTGCTCATAGGCATTTAATGCTTCAGATAATTCATCTTTATCTTGGATGATCTTGATCGTCAGCTGATGCTGCTTTTGAAGCTGTTTCGTTTTTCTGGTGATGGTATTTTTTAGTTTTGACGGAAGACCGATGAAATAATCTTCGAAAGACCTGCCGTTAACGTTGAGGTACCAGTTACCAAAACAAAAATAAGTTTGTATCGCGATGCCTGCTCGATCTAGTGCTGACTGAATTGCCTCGAAACAAGGATCGCTCGTATCCATAGGATGAAAATTAATCGTATTCCAATGCGGTGTTGCTGTCGTCATTGCGGTGATCAGATCGGGTACGTCAGGTATTACTTCATGGTGCTCACCTGCTGCAAACGGGCGAAAAAGCGAGGTGTAGAAATTCGCCATGGAACACAGGTGACGTACAGGCCATCCGAACATTGTTGAGTCGTTAGCCCACATTGGACAGATGGTGTAGCCAATGCTGCCGTTGCTTGATTTTTTTACCGAATAGATACGTTTCTGATGGTGTTCAGGAGACGCGGTCTTCGCTAAATTATTGAACCAAGTGAGTGTAAGGAAGAAATCTGCGTCGCCCCGGGCAGTGACGGCGTCCGGGTTGGACTGGATAAACTCATCAAAGCCGTTATGAACGGAGACGTTTTTCATGAAAATGTTCTCTTCATGAAGGCAAGCGAGATAGCCGATGCCATCTCAGTATATGATTATTCGACATATTTTCTGAGATGGTTAATAGAGGATTTTAAGCTTGTAAATTCGCTTTATACCAATCCATCGCTTCCCTGAGACCCGCATCAACGCTATGTGTTGGCGCATAGCCTAATAAATTTTTAGCCTTAGTAATATCAGCCTGTGAGTGCCTGATATCACCGACACGGAACGGTTCATACTTGGGTTGATGCGTTTGAATATGCGCAAAGCTGCTCATCAATAACTGTTGCATCATTTTGTACAATTGATTCAGACTCGTCGTGTCATTGAGAGCAACGTTATAAATCTGGTTCACCGCCTCGGGATTCTGACTCAACGCAGCTAGTAAGTTTGCTTGTACGACGTTATCGACATAGCAGAAATCGCGCGTGGTCTCGCCATCGCCATTGATGCTCAAGGTGGAGTTTTTGATTAGCGCTGCGATCCACTGCGGAATCACCGCAGCATAGGCACCATTCGGATCCTGTCTGGGACCGAATACATTGAAATACCGTAGTCCTATCGATTCAACTCCATAGCATCGCGCATATACATCGGCGTATAACTCGTTGACATATTTAGTCACGGCGTAAGGTGACAGTGGTTTGCCAATGATGTCTTCGATTTTTGGTAAATCCGGATGATCTCCGTAGGTAGAGCTGGACGCAGCATAAACAAAGCGCTTGACCTTCGCATCACGGGATGCCGTCAACATCGTTAAAAACCCGGTGACATTGTTTTCATTTGCCAGCAGCGGATCTTCAATCGAACGTGGTACCGATCCCAGTGCCGCATGGTGTAAGACATAATCGACGCCTGTGCAGGCTTGCTGGCAATCTGCCAAATGCCGGATATCACCTTGGATAAAGCGAAAGTTTGACCAGGCTGACGGCCCGACAAGTTCTTTTACCTGATCCAGATTGTGTTGATGCCCGGTTGCGAAATTATCGAGACCAACTACTTTTTGATTGAGCTTCAGCAGTGTTTCCAGAAGATTGGAACCAATAAATCCTGCAACGCCCGTAATCAGCCAGGTTGACTGATGGTTCTGTAATTGTTCTTGAATAGCTTGGTAGGTTGCCATGTTTTTGATGCCGGTATATTTTAGAGACGCCAGATGCTGAAGCCCGCATCACGCAAGGCGGCACGGTCAAACTTCGACTTGATATCGACGAAGCAGCCATTCGGAATAGATTTCGCCTGATAGTCGGACAAAGGACGTTGCATTAATTCCTGATGGGAAACGGCTGCAATCGTTACCGTTGCAAGCGGTAATTGTTCCCAGGTTTCTAGCTTCAGGCCATATTCGTGCTGCGCTTCTGCGGCATCTGCCAGCGGATCGTGAATATGCACATCAACGCCATACGATTGCAGTTCAAAAATCATATCGGCAACCTTAGAGTTACGCAGATCGGGACAATTTTCTTTAAAGGTTAAGCCTAATACGTTGACAATACAGCCTTTAACATGATGACCGGATTTGATGATTTCTTTGACGACCTTTTCTGCAATAAATTTAGCCATCCCATCGTTGATACGACGTCCTGCCAAAATGACTTGCGGGTGATAGCCCAGCATGTCCGCTTTATGTGTCAGGTAATAAGGATCGACGCCGATGCAATGTCCGCCGACCAAGCCGGGACGGAAATTCAGGAAATTCCATTTGGTGCCAGCTGCCTCCAGAACTTCCAGCGTATCAATGCCGATCATGTCAAAAATAATCGACAACTCATTCATCAAGGCGATATTTAAATCGCGCTGGGTATTTTCGATAACTTTTGCCGCCTCTGCGACTTTGATGCTGGTCGCACGATGCACGCCGGCACGAACGATGCGTTCATACAGTTTTGCGACTTTATCCAGCGTATCTGCATCGTCGCCGGAGACGATTTTTAAAATCGTTGTCAGGGTATGTTCTTTGTCGCCCGGATTAATCCGTTCCGGGGAAAAACCGACGTGGAAATCTTCTTTCCATTTTAGTCCTGAATGCTTCTCTAGGACGGGAATGCAAACTTCTTCTGTTGCGCCCGGATAGACGGTCGACTCATAGACAACGATCGTTCCTTTTTTCAAATGCTTGCCTACTGTTTCGCTGGCACCGATCAAAGGACCAAAATCCGGATTATGTGCCAGATCAACGGGAGTCGGTACTGCGATCACGATATAGTTTGCTTGTGATAATTCGGCAGGATCAGTGCTCACACTTAATTGTGTGGACGCACGCAATTCTTCTGTCGAGAGTTCACCGGTTGGATCGATAAATTGCTTGTAGCTCGCAACCTTGCTCGCTGACAGATCGAAGCCGATGGTTTGCATTTTTTTGCCAAATTCTACGGCTAAAGGCAATCCAACATAACCCAAGCCAACGACGCCAACTATATCCATAAGATTTCCATTTTGATAATGATATTCAGACAATATAACAGATACTCAGAAAAGCCACAATATCGATGCTCCGGTTTTGCCTAAGTCCTTGCTTTATATTAATAATTTTTAATGACAGCAATGTTTCCAGTGAGAATTTTTTATTCTAAATTTGGATGCGTTTGCCTTTTTTAAACTTACTTTTTAATTCTTGCGTTTGAGCAAATCATTGACGTAATTAACGGGAATTGCGTACGAAATTCCGCTGGGATTCGTAATGGCGGTTTCTTTCAGACCTTTAATAAATACCATATTGATGACGCCAATGACGACTCCTGTTTCCGGTTCGTATACAGGGCTGCCGCTATTGCCCGGATAGGCTGTTGCATCGAGTTGAAATACTGAATAAGCAGCCTTCCTAAGCTGAGCAATCACTTTGGGATCTAAGCGACGGGAGTCTTGTGCCGGCCTGGCAACAGGGGTAATGGATGACACAATGCCGCGGTGTGTTGCGTGATGAAAACCTAGTGCAGCACCAAGAGGAAAGCCAGTAAATGCAATTTGCTGACCTTCAGATACCGTATCGGGATTGCCTAGCATGAGTGCAGGCAAAGGCGTACCGGAAATTTTTAAGCGTGCCAGATCATGTTCTTCATCGACAGCAACGACAGTTGCCGGGCGAAATTCTGCGGTATCGTCTTTTCCTGTAAGTATGCCGATGGTTTCATCCGCCTCTAGGCTGCTATTGCCATTGACTACGTGTGCATTGGTAATGACGGTTAAACCGTCTCCAACGATAAATCCCGTACCACTAAAGCTGACGGCGGGACTGCGTGTTTTTTTAAACGTACCAATGGCAACAACAGAGGGCTTAACAGCTTTGACCGTATTGATGAAGTCCTGGGCATGGCAGTCACTTGTTGCAAAAAAAATAGACAGAACGAGGGATAGGCAGATATGGCGGGAGATATTTTTCATGGCGATGATGTTGAGAAAATCTACCAGTTGGAAGAGTCTTCACCGTAGCGGATTCGTAATAAAAACGCAATGCAATTTCAACTTCTGTGGCGCTTTATTTACATGTGAACGAGATGCAGTATCAGGATCGCAGGCGTAAAAAAAGCGACCAGAGGCCGCTTTTTTCAGAGATCAGAAAACTTATACTTTTGAGCGACGACGAATCATCAGCAACATACCCAGACCGAGTCCCAGAATAGCAATGCTGCCTGGTTCTGGAACGATTTGGATCGCTCCACCAGTTGCGGCTACCAGGTAGTCAGTGTAGCTGGCCAACAAGATACCACCGAAGTAAGTACCGAAAGATCCTTTGACCTGACCTTGGAAATTACCGCTGAAAGTGTTATTCGCAACCAGAATGTATTCACCCGTATTTGGGTCAATGACAAACGACGGTCCGCCGGAATCACCACCACCAATGCCTGATTCTTTGTCGTTAGGCAGGACTGGTGAGCATACGCCATATTGTGTGCAGAAGGTGTCTTGCAGAACACCTTTAGCGTTCACACCGTCAAAGTCAGCATAGTACACTTCGTTCGCGCCGCCAAAACCTTGCTCATCATCACCGTCAAACAAGTCAACATAGTTTTCACCGCTACGTTTTTTTGAGAAGCTAGGTGACACGGTGTAGCCGTTAATGCCATCGCCCGATGTGCCATAGCCTGCCATCACGATATGTGTGCCAGATGTGACTGGATTGGAACTGACGCGGTAGATTTTTGCGCTGGCAGGTGCATCTGTGGACAAGGTGATTACTGAGATATCATCGTTCACGCAGAATGAATTAACGCCTGCCGGGCAGTTACCAAAGCCTGCGTAGTTGGAGTTCATTGAGACAGCAGATGCAGTGATCAACGCGTTCACATTACCATTGCTGTTGAATACCACGCGAACGTCATTACCTGGTTTGTTAATGTCGATGATATGACCATTGCCGTCGGTATCAACGCAGTGGCCGGCAGATACGACCGAGCGTTTGCCAACCAATGCACCGGAGCAAATGAAGGATTGTCCGTCGTAACGGATATTGATACTGACAACGCCAGAGAATGGTGAGTTAGGCGTGTTGGCATCAACGTGCGCAGCAGGTGAATCAGGCAATGCGCCTGAGGTAATGGTTGGAGTAACGATACCTCCGACGATTGGAGATGCTTGTGTCTGACCTGCGAAAAATGCACTCGCGATTAGAGTCACTCCCACTACTTTATTAAAAAGATTGTTCTGACGTAACATTGCCTCTCCTTGAGATTGGTCGTTCTATATGGTCGATATTTAAGACTAGCTTGTTATCTGTGTTATTTGCGTTGTTCGCGAAAATGCTTAATGCAAAAACAATGCCATACATGAAAATATGTTTTCTTTCAGGCACTTATGTTTTTTTATAGAAAAAAATGTAAAGGAATGTAAAATTTTCCGACACATTTTGAGCTGAGCTTGCCGGTGCTACGGCTGATCTCGGAAATGACGCGAGTAGTGGGGTAAATTGATATTATTAATATAATTAATTTAGCAGATATCAGGATCACGCATCTGCAAAGAGCCGCGTAACAAGTCGGATGCCAGTTGTTCAAATGCCTGTACTTGCTGCTGTTTTAGCTTGAGGCGCAGCTCGACGGTGTCAGCATAGTTGGCGCTGACTATACTGATCTGATGCTGCTCGCATAAACGGCGCAGACTGGATTCATCGGCGAACTGAAGATGGAAAATGCGTTCGCAATATGATTCGACTTGTTGTAGTTCGGCAGTTTTAAACGCGTCTGAAATTGCCTGCCCGTAAGCGCGGGTCAGTCCGCCAGCGCCTAACTTGGTGCCGCCCCAATAACGTATGACGACAGCCAGTATGTTATGGAGTTGTTTGTGAACGAGAACGTTGTAGATCGGTCTGGCCGCAGTGCCGGATGGCTCTCCGTCATCGTCTAGCCCGGAATCTCCGTCACAAATCAATGCCCAGCACACATGTACGGCATTCGGGTGCGTGGCGCGGATATTGAGAAGTAAGGAGCGTGCTTCAGCACGTGTGGTAACGGGATAAAGTTGTCCGAGAAAACGGCTTTTTTTAATTTCTATTTCAGCCGTAGCCAGCGAGACTAATTGGTACATCGATTCGATGCTTTCATCCTGCGAGATTTACGGAAAAACATTCAGCCCGCTGGAATACATTGGCGTAAATCTCGCTCCAAAATTATTGGATAACGAAATTTTCAAAAAAAATATCGGTTACGCCATCATGCTCTTTGACGTCCAGCGCTTTATTGACGGCATTACGTAATTCCTCTATCAGCTCGCGTTTTCCTTCACCTGTTTGTAAAGGTGCCGGTTCTTTGCTGCTCAGGCCAAGCAAAATAAAATGCCGGACGACAGGCATATACACCTTGATTTTTTCCCCTATCTCCGCGTTTGCTAATTGCAGCGTCAGGCTGACTTGCAGATAGCGTTCCGAGGTCGATAAATTGACGGTGAAGGGTTCTAGCTTGGTGGTTGCGCTGCCGCCGGATGCACTGGCTTCCTTGCCGCCGGAATTGGCTGATGCCATTCCCGTGAGCAGCAGTGACGCACAAAAAACACAAAATAAAACAGCTTGGTGAAAGGCGTTATTTTTTTTCATGATCGACTGCCGCAAAGGTGAGTTGAGTGAAACAGGGCGATGAAGTGGAATCAGGTTGTCAAAGGCTTGTAACGAATGCGTTTTGGCTTGGCACCTTCTTCGCCCAGACGTTTTTTCTTATCTGCTTCATATTCCTGGTAGTTGCCGTCGAAGAAGCTGACTTGTGAATTGCCTTCAAACGCCAGAATATGCGTCGCAATCCGGTCAAGGAACCACCGATCATGCGAGATCACCATGACGCTGCCGGCGAATTCGAGCAAGGCATCTTCCAATGCGCGCAGGGTTTCTACGTCCAGATCATTCGACGGTTCATCGAGCAGCAAGACGTTACCGCCCTGCAGCAAGGTTTTCGCCAGATGCAGGCGGCCGCGTTCACCACCAGACAAGTTGCCGACGATTTTTTGCTGATCGCCGCCTTTGAAATTGAAACGGCCAAGATAGGCGCGTGACGGCATTTCAAAACGACCGACGCTCAAAATATCAGCGCCATTCGCGACGTCTTCGAATACCGTTTTGGTATTGCCCAAATCTTCGCGTGACTGATCGACCAGAGAAATTTTCGCTGTCTGGCCTAGCACGACTTCGCCGCTGTCCGGTTGTTCCAGACCTTTAATCATTTTAAACAGCGTCGATTTACCCGCGCCGTTCGGGCCAATAATACCGACGATGGCGCCAGGCGGGATCTTGAAGCTGAGGTTATCGATCAGCAGGCGATCACCAAAGGCTTTCGATACGTTTTTAAACTCGATGACTTCATTACCCAGACGCTCGGCGACGGGGATAAAAATCTCTTGTGTCTCGTTCCGTTTTTGGTACTCGTGCTCGCTCATTTCGTTGAAGCGAGCCAGACGTGCCTTGCTCTTGGCCTGACGGGCTTTCGGGTTTTGGCGTGACCATTCCAACTCTTTTTGCAGGGCTTTTTGACGCGCGGATTCCGTCGCTTCCTCTTGCTTCAGGCGGGCTTGTTTTTGATCAAGCCAGGAAGAGTAGTTACCTTTCCACGGTATACCAGCACCGCGATCGAGTTCCAAAATCCATTCTGCAGCGTTATCCAGGAAGTAGCGATCATGGGTAATTGCGACTACGGTGCCCGGAAAGCGCAACAGGAACTGTTCCAGCCAATCGACGGATTCTGCATCCAGATGGTTGGTTGGTTCATCGAGCAACAACATATCGGGTTTGGACAACAATAGTTTGCACAAGGCGACACGGCGTTTTTCACCGCCGGACAACACGCCGATTTTGGCATCCCAAGGCGGCAGGCGTAATGCATCGGCTGCCATCTCTAATTGCAGTTCAACGTTGTCGCCTGCGGACGTGGAGATGATGGCTTCGAGTCGTGCCTGCTCGTTCGCGAGGGCATCGAAGTCGGCGTCCGGCTCGGCGTAGGCTGCATAGACTTGTTCTAACTTCGCTTTGGCTTCGAATACTTCACCCAAGGCGGATTCTACGGCTTCGCGTACCGTTTGCTCCGGGTCGAGTTGTGGTTCTTGCGGCAGGTAACCAATATTCAGATTCGGCATCGGTACCGCTTCGCCCTGAATATCTTTGTCGATACCTGCCATGATTTTTAGCAGCGAGGACTTGCCGGAGCCGTTCAGACCCAGTACGCCGATTTTGGCGCCAGGGAAAAACGAGAGGGAAATATCTTTCAGAATCTGGCGCTTGGGCGGCACGATTTTGCCGACGCGATTCATGGTGTAGACGTAATTGGCCATTTTTTGAATTTTTTAGTGGTTGAGGTCGATGCCCGCAAGGATACCTCAATGCCGCAGTGAAGACGAGTAAAGAGACGAAATTTGTGCTGCGCACCAATCTTGATTTAGCTCAAATTGCCTGATGTAGCGCGGCACTACACTTGCCTCATCACTGTTGAAAACAAAAGGAAATTAAAATGAAAAAAATCGCTACTACATTGTCTCTGCTCTCTTTTGCGCTGCTCGGCCTGGCGTCGAATCAGGCAATGGCACAACAAAGTCCATGGGAAATCCGTGCCCGCGTGGTGAATATTAGTCCGGCAAATGGCTCTGATCCTGTCGGCGGTGCCGGCGCTGCGGATCGTCTGACTGTCAGCAGTAAAACGATTCCAGAAGTCGACTTCACGTATTTTTTCACGCCAAACTGGTCTGCCGAGCTGATCCTGACGTATCCGCAAAAACATGATGTGATGCTGGATGGTGTCAAAATCGGCACGTTCAAGCATTTGCCACCAACATTGACGGCTCAGTACCATTTTGCACCCGAAGCACAGATCAGTCCTTACCTCGGTGCCGGTGTGAATTACACGCGTATTTCTGACGTCTCATTGCTGAATGGCGCTGCTGACCTGGATCAACATAGCTATGGTCTGGCGCTGCAAGCAGGGGTGGATTTTAAGCTGGATAAAAACTGGTCCTTGAACTTTGATGTGAAAAAAGTACAAATCCGCAGCGATGTGACGATCGGTGGCGTGAAGGCCAGTGCGGTTAAGGTGGATCCATGGCTGGTTGGCGTCGGCGTTGGATATCGCTTCTAAGCGTTGACGAAATCATCACCACTGACGATATAGAAAAAGCCGCTCACGTCGATTGAGCGGCTTTTTTTATCGCCCTGAGAGGTATTAGGAATTATTAGGAATTATTAAAAGTTATTGGGAATATTGGAAATATGGGGAGTATTTTTTAATCACACCGTAAATAAAGCGGATAAAGTACTGTTTGTGGCCATACTAGTACCCAGTATTAGGTTTTGGCAACTGGGCAGGTTTTCTTGGAATAGGTACGAAGTCAAATTGAAATTTCAACGGTGCTGACTGATTGTTGATGGTGACGGTCTGGCTCAGGGGCGGCTTGATGCTGCCCATGTTCGGGTGCCAGGCTTTGATCTCGTACTGTCCGTCGGGCAAATTCTCTATTTTTGCCACACCGCTGGCATCTGTCTTCGCAAAGTAAGGTGTTTCCAGCACCAGCACATAGGCGCGCATCCAGTTGTGCAGCAGGCAGTAAACCACGACGATACCCGCTTTATCAAACAACACTGGCGGCGGCGTCACCCCTTTTTCATAGGTTTTGATTTCAAACTCTTTGGAGGGGGAAAACGACTTTACGTGATGTTCCATCTTGTCGTAGTTCGGGAACTTGACCTGCGAACCCACACGGATCGGCATGACATACGGTGTAAATTGCATATCGCTTTGCGCAACAATCGCGGCTTCGGTCTTCGCCGTCGCAGGCATCGGCGCGCCTATGGGCGTCGCATACACCACGACGTCCGACATGACGGCGCTGTTTTTATCAATCGCCAGACCAAACACGGTTGCTGACCAGGCCGGAGAGATCGATCCTAGACTACCTAATACGCATAGCAGCAAGCCTGTTTTAGAGAGCCTGAGCCAGGAGTTGCGGTGGTGTGAAAGCATGATGGGTCCGGTAAGTGAGATGAGTGAAGGGAGCGTCGCATTCGCTAGCTTGCAGTGAAGGCGACTCGCCCTCCAATGTACACCAATTATTTACTGACGATAGGTCGCTGCATCGGTGCAAGTTTCGCCACGAGTTTATTCGATACAGATGAAGGAATATTATTTTTCTCCATGGCGATTTGCAGGTCTTCGGCGAGTGCATTGAATTGCGCGTTGGTGACGTTCATACCTTTATGCGCTTCAGCCATATTCTTGCCGCTGTATTTGCATGGGCCGCCGCTGACTTCGCAGAACTGCTCTGTCAACATGAGTGCCAGGCGTTCCATGTCGGTATCTTTGAAGGCGGCGTTAATGCGTGTGTCAGCTAAGACAATCGGTAAAAAATCACCGACAATTTTACTGATACCGGTTTTTCCACCGAGGTCTTGATAGACTGCGTCCGGTGCCGTCTGAGCAACAGCACTGGTGCTGATGCAGACACAGGCGGCGAGTAGGGAGAGAAGATATTGGCTACGACGGATAAAATGAGTGCGCATGATCATGTCTTTCTAAATAAGAGTGTGGATTCAGCTTGACGAGCGGGTACACATCATCAAGCTGCATACGTGAAATCAGAAGCCTGCTTGCAGCGACAAATACCAACCGCGTTGATTGGTCGGATTAAATACAGTGATGTCGCCCAGCGTCGCATAAGCCGCAGTGATCGATAGATTCTTTGTCGGGAAATACGCGACAAAAACGTCGTAGTAATCTTTTTCATTATCGACGCCAAGATTGCGTGGCTTCATACGGTATTCAGCACCGATTGCCAGCTTGCGATTCAGCAGATAGGCAGCAGAACCTTCCAGCATCGGCTCATATTTGTTTTTCTTATCGCCACCAAAACCAAGGATCCCCATTTGATTTGCCTTGGTCATGCGCAGGGTGCCGTTGATCAGCAGACTTTGTTCCAGATAAATTTTGGTTGCTGATGCATAGTAATCCACCCCGCGGTCATCGTTGGCGCCGAGTTGCTTGACGTTGGTCACTCCCAGGGCTCCCAATCCGCCGATACCATTATTGCGCTTGATCATGGCACCGACCGCGATTTGTGGCATCCAGCTGTCTTGCTCATAGACCGCATCACCCAAGACTTTGACTTTGACACCGACAATATCCTGTTGAATATTGAGCGCATTCAAGGGAGCTAGACTGCCAGTGAATTCTTGTTTCGCGATAGATAACTCCACTCTATCGGCGATACCGATAGCAACGCCGTAGGTCTTTAAGCCGTAATCTTGCGTTTTCACCTGAGTGTAGTGCACGTTAGCACCGTAACTATCGCGTGAACCGTAACCGGAAATCAGCGCCCAAGGCGTCAAGCCGCCACCGCCCGCACCTTCTAGCTGGCTGACGCCGCCGGTGGCGGTCAGTTTGCCCATATCCGGTGTCAGGTCTTGCGCGCCAGCAAATTGGCACAGCAACAGGCTGCTACTGAGCATGAGAGTTGGTAAAAGTGGTTGTCTGAGAAGCATCTTGATTTCCTCGTTAGGTTATAAGTCAGTGCAACGCACATATGGCGTCCCCTAAATACATACGTGGCCGTGCAGAAATCGGATTCAACGAATTTAAAAAAATAATACAATCAGGAGAAACCAGTAAAAACGGTTGAGAAGAACAGCTGAGAAGAGCGCTTGATAAAAGCGGTTTAAAAAAACGGCGGAAGACAATAGCTGAAAAAAAGAGAGCAACCCTGTAGCGCAGAAAATCAATAAGACCCTACCAAGATCACAGCGAATAGACCTCATCTATTTCTGCGGATGAAAGGCGTTGTATGTCGGCCATCATTACTATAAAACGTTACATTTTCGGCGTCACGATATCCCGTTTCATCGGTGCTAATTTAGCAATTAGTTTATTCTGTGTTGACGTGGGAATCTGATGTTTGTCCATGGCGATTTGTAAATCTTCTGCTAAGGCGTTGAACTGGCTTGCCGTGATGCCCAGTTTGTCGTGTACCAGTTTCATATCATCACCGGTATATTTGCACGGGCCGCCAGAAAGGACGCAGAATTGTTCTTTGAGTAACTGACTGAGGCGCTTGATGTTGGTCTCTTTGAATGAGTCTTTGATGCGCGCATCAGCCAGGACCAGCACAATCAGATCATCGACAATCAGGCCGATACCCGCCTGATTGCCCAGGGCCTGATATAAAGCGCTGGCGTCAGGGTTTGCCTGTGCGTGGCTCGCGGGGGCGGCAACCAGTAAGGGCAGACTGATGAACAGGGCGGCTAGTGGTTGATACAAAGCGGTATGTCGCATAACCTGATCCGTGTTAATTGAAGTGATGTTACTAAGACCGGTACGATGCCAGCGATGTTAGTGTTTGGTCTTGTTTTTTGCAGTAGTGACCAATAGTGACGGCGTCATCGTTTGTTCGTTTGTTAATTACCAACCTGTAGTGACAGATACCAGCCGCGTTGATTTTTAGGATTAAAAATAGTGATGTCGCCCAGATTGGCATAGGCGGCAGTCACAGAAAAATTTTTATTCGGAAAATACGCCAGGAAGATATCAGAAAAATCTTTTTCATTGTCGATACCAAGGTTGCGTGGCTTCATTCGGTATTCCACGCCAGCGACCAGCTTGCGATGGATCAGATAGGCGGCGGAGCCTTCGAACATTGCCTGATAGTGATTGCTCTTATCCCCACCAAAACCGAGAATACCCATTTGATTTGCCTTGGTCAGACGCAAGGTCGCGCTCAGCAACAGACTTTGATCCAGATAGAGTTTGGTCGCTGACACGTAGTAATCAACCCCCGTGTCATTGCTGGCACCGAGTTGCCTGACGTTGCTTACTCCTAAAGCACCTAAGCCCGCTATACCGTTATTGCGTTTTAGCATGACACCAACGGCGATTTGCGGCAGTAATTTATCCTGATCAAATACCGCATCACCAGTCAGTTTTAATTTAATGCCGACAATGTCTTGCTGAATATTCAGTTGATCGAGCGGCGCTAGGCTACCGCTGAACTCTTGTTTTGAGAGCGACATTTCCAATTTATCGGCGAAACCCACGGCGACTCCGTAAGTCTTTAGTCGGTAATCCTGGGTACCGACTTGAGTAATGTGCGCGTTGATGCCGTAGCTATCTTCGCTGCCATATCCGGTGATCAAAGCCCACGGCGTAATTCCGCCACCGCCAGCGCCTTCGAGTTGTTTGACGCCGCCTGTTGCAAGGAATTTACCCATGTCGGGCGCCGGAAAATTATCGGCAGCGGCACTCGCTGCGAGTCCGCATAGCGTGGCGCTGAGCAGAGCGACCTTGATTGAGCGCAATGTGTTTTGATACATTCATTACTCCCTGTACGCGTCGTAAAAAATAAGCTTTGAGTCGTTTGCAAACCATTGCAATGAAGCGTAGCAGGCTTATGCTTGCTTTGGCATTACTTCTTCACCACAAAAAACGTCACGGACAATATCCGGAGGACAAAGTTTTTCCTGAAACTCAATTAAAAGTACGTTGAAACCAAATTGAAGTTCAGTTCAACTTTAGATCAACTATTGTTAAATACCGTTGGAAAAGTCATCGTCAAACCGTAAAAATCCAGCGACGAATTTGACAACACTTTACCAAAAAATACCCACACCTCTCATGGAAAATCGTACCAGCCAGCGACAAGTCTCTATATTATTGAGTTGTGTATAAATTTCGATACATTGTGATGCGTCACTCTGGCTATCTATGCCGAGTGATCCGTTGTCCGTTTGCAAAAAGAAGTAAGACCATTTTGCTATAAAAGAAAAGTAAAGCGAAATGCGCCCCATGCTTCTCATGCGGCTGCGACCAGAGCATCGTCGGATTATCATCAGGAACCCAAAGGCATGAGCAAGTCTTCCTTACGTCGCGAACTGGTTGTGCCCATTACCGTGCTGGTGATAGGTGTGTCCGCGGCGATTGCCTGGGTGTCGATGAAGGCGGGAACCGATGCCGTGCATACACTGACGCAACGGGTCTTGATCGATATGGTCAACCGGATTAGTCATGCGACGGAGCAACATCTTGATGGCGCTCTGATCGCCCTGGAATCTGTTGCTCCCGATCCCAAGCGTCAGCCAAAGGCGCAGAATTTTTCCGATGATCTGCATAATCTCGAAGTTAAATTGTGGGCTGCCAGTGGTCTGTTCATGGATGTGAACAACTATGTCTATTACGGCGGCGAAGATGGCCGTATGGTCGGCGTCTTCCGGATACGCAATGATTTTGTCGAGTTGTACTGGCATGAACCAAATACCGCTTTGCGTCAGGTTTATAAAGTCAATGCCCCGGGCGACCGTGCCGAAGTATTGCGTACTGATCAATACGATCCGCGCAAACGGCCGTGGTATCAGGCAGCGGCGCATACCGACAAGCCGGTATGGTCAAAAATTTATAATGATTTTACGTCCGCAGAACCAACAGTGACGCTGGCCAAAGCGGTGTATCAGCAGGACCGCTCCCTCGCTGGTGTTGTCGCGACGGATGTCACCTTGAAAGTGTTGTCAGATTTTTTGCGTACGCTGGATATCAGTAAAAATAGTGTGGCCTATATCATTGACAGCGATGGTTACATCGTTGCGACCTCGGGTGAGGAGCAGGCGGTAAAGCGGGTGAATGGCGCGCCTGAACGTTTGCTTGCTTCAGAAATGAAATCGCCACTGATCAGCGAGACGTATAAGAAAAGCGACACCTGGCAACGCAAAATTTTACAAGGAGACAAAACAGTCTCTTCGACTCAGCAGTTAGAGCTCGCCATCGGGACGGTCGATGTCGCGGTGTCATCGCTAGGAACTAGACAGGGCTTGAATTGGCTGACCGTCGTTGCTGTGCCGCGTTCAGACTTTATGAGCAGCATCAATCAAGGTTTTTTTCAGAGCTTGGTGATTGCTATCGCCTGTATCGTATTTGCCCTGACCATTGGCCTGACGATTGTGGATAGGGTGATCCGGGATATCCGCAAGCTGACCAGTGCGGCAGAAAAATTTGGCGATGGACAACCTCTGCCTGAATTGAATATACGACGTGATGATGAAATCGGTATTCTGGCGCAGACCCTGATTGAAATGGAAAACAAACTGCGCTTTGATAAGCTGACGCAGGTCGCCAACAGAGAATCCTTATTCGCACAAATCAATTACCTGCAAAAAAATGCTATGAACAAGGCGCATGGTCTGGAGGTATTTACGTTGCTATTCGTCGATCTCGACCGCTTTAAGTATATCAATGATAACTATGGACATGATGCTGGTGATCGCGCATTGGTGATTATTGCCGCCCGTCTTCAAGCTTCTATCCGGGACACCGATATCGTGGCCCGTTATGGCGGCGACGAATTTGTGTTGCTACTGAAAGATACAAAGAGTTCGATCGATATTCACAATATGGTTGAGAAAATTTCTACCCTGGTAGAAGAGCCGATCGCACTCGATGACGTGATTGTCAGCGTCGGCGTATCAATCGGCTGGGCGAGTTATCCGGAAGATGGCGACGATTATGTGCGACTGATTAAGATCGCGGACAGTCGTATGTATAAACGGAAGCGGGACCGGAAAAATAAACAGATGCATTTGGTCTGATGCAGAACGGCTATGCTGTAACGTAACCCATTGCTAGCCAACTTGCAAAAAACCACCGAAGCTCAGCCCGGAGTGGATTCCCATGTCTGCAACCAGCTTAAAAATTGATCGGACGGCATAGGTTTACTGATGTAGTAGCCCTGTGCCTGATCACAGCCCATGTCTTTCAATAAGCTCATAACTTCTTTGTTTTCTACACCCTCGGCGACTACGCGTAATCCCATATTGTGACCAAGATCGATCGTCGACTTGACGATCTTGGTGTCGTCAATATCTTGTTCCATCTTCAGTACGAACGACTTATCAATTTTCAGCTCATCAACTGGCAGGCTCTTCAGATATGCCAGCGATGAGTAACCGGTACCGAAATCGTCAATCGATAAATCAGCACCCATTGCATGCAATCGTTCCAGCGTATTTTGCGCACGAACCGGATCATCCATAATCGCGCTCTCGGTTATTTCCAGGCAAAATGCGGCAGGAGTGATCTGGTGTTTCTCAAGGATATCTGCAAATTTATTCGGTAAATCCTGATCGAGTAAATCGCGGGTAGAGAGGTTTACCGACATCTTCAGCTGGCGACCATCGGCAATCCAGATACTGCAAACACGGGCAGCCTCGTTCAGTACCCAGCGTGTCAATTGACGGATAAAACCGGTTTGTTCTGCAAACGGAATGAATTGATCAGGATAAATGAAGCCACGCTCAGGATGTATCCAGCGTATCAGTGCTTCGACAGCAATCACCTTGCCGCTATCGAGTGCGACTTTGGGTTGTACATACAGACGAAAGTTTTCCTGCTCCAGCGCCGTTCTTAGCTCGCTTAATAAGGACAAGCTCTGCTGACTGGTCTTGTCTATTGCGGGCGTATAAGTTACTGCGCCACTGTTGGCATGTTTAGCCGTGTACATGGCTACTTCGGCCCGGCTTAATAAGGACTCCGCATCATTCGCATTATCAGGAAAACCGGCAATGCCGATGCCTGCGCCCAGATCTACCGTCTGATCTTCAATGGAGATCGGTTTTTCCAGAGACTGTAAAATTCTTGCTGCAAGATCTTGCGCTTCCCTGAAGGACGAATTCGGCAGCAGGATCGCAAATTCATCACCACCCAAGCGTGCTGGTTTTGTTCCGCCCTGACCTAATTCATCACTAAGTCTGAGTGCAACTTGTTTGAGCAACTGATCGCCAAAACTATGGCCCATCACGTCATTGACGTGTTTGAAACGATCCAGATCCATCATTAATACAAAGCAGGCCTGCTCCGTGGCGCGCGCCTGTTTGATTGCATCTTGCAGCATGCTCACAAACAAAGCACGGTTAGGTAAATTGGTCAGGGTGTCCCAATACGCTAGTCGCCGGATTTCTTTTTCACGGTTCGCGATACCGTCGCGCATCGTTGCGAAAGTCTGTGCGAGATCACCGATTTCATCATTTCTTTTTACTGTAATAGCAGCGGTGTAGTCGCCTGCACCTAATCGTTTCGCGGTATCGGCTAATTGTCGCATTGGTTCGGTAATCCGTTTGGTGCTGAGCACACTGATGATGCTGGCGATAATGACGCCCAATACGGTGAGGATCAGAAGATTTCTTTGTAATTTTTTGTAGGGAGCAATCGCTTCACTGACCGAAATTTGCAAGACTGCGACCGTCATTGAGTCCGCATTTTGAGCAAGCTTTAAGACGCGTGCGCTGTAGTCTTCATCACCGATATTGAGGTCGGCAATGAGTTGGCTTTTCTCATTGATTTTCGGTACTAGTTGAGCCAGTTGCTTTACCTGTTCGCTATTCAGGGTAGATACACCCGGCTTCCATTTGCCATCAGCACCACTGGTGAGTAAGGTGACCTGTAATGCGGACAGCTCGCGCATATCGGCAACGATTTTTTGATCGATAGGAATTGCCATTACTACCCATGCAATCCTGACGGGTGCTTTGACAGAAATCATCACTAGCTGATAAGGATGTCCCTCTACGATGGCGGTACTGAAGGCGCTGCCATTTTCTGATTGCTCTGCCAGAATAAATAATGGCTGCAGAGATGATGTGGCATTATTCGCCAGACTATTATTGGTGGAGGCCGCAACAGTTTTGTCTAATCTGACTAAAGTAGAAAAACTCGCGCCAAATCTGTCGCCAAGGTTACTTAGTGCGGATACGATTGTGTCGGTATCGTTGGTCGCAATCGCCTCACGGAATGCAAATTCGGACGCCAGTACGCGCGCGCCTTCGGTTAATTTTTGTTTGTTTTGATCGAGTAAGTGACCAAAAATTTTCTCGCTAATTTTTAGCTCTTCCTGAATTGCAGCGCGTGCATTGCTATCAATCGCATTACGGATAGCAAAAAAGCCCGCGAGCTGAACGGCGAGAATCAAGACGATAAACAGGGTAACGACACGACTTTCCAGACTATGCAAACGCATGAATTTCCTTGCAAAATACTTTTGATATAGCGGTGAAGTGAATGATTAATTAGCTCGTATTTCAATGACCGGCAAAAAACGGCCAGCCTATGTATGCTTCTCTTTTGCGATACCTGCTCAGGCAAATAATTGCCGCGCTGTGCTGCGATCAAAAGGCTTTTCTATTTTAATGCCTGAACAGAGAAATTTTCTTAATTTACTTTGAAACCAAGCTTGATCGTAATCGTGGCATTGTCATCTTTAATATTCACTGGCTGTTCGCTGATAGCGCCGCCTGTCATCTGTTTGAAGTGCCAGGTTTTGAGTGTGTATTTACCATTGGGAATAGACGCGACCCGGGCTTTGCCGCTGGCGTCTGTCTTGGCAAAATAGGGCGTATCGACCACTTGAATATACGCCAGCATCTGATCGTGTATATTACAGCCGACAACGATCGTGCCAGGTTTGTCGAAGATAATTGGCGCTTCGGGTTTGCCCGCGTAGAGTTTCAGCTCAAACGTCTTGGCTGGTGAGAATGAATATGCGTGGTGCCGGACGGTATCATTGTTCGGAAAGCTGATGGAAGTTCCTGTTTGCACGACTGTGACCAGTGGCATGAACTTTTTATCTTTTTGCTGAATTTCGGCATTCGCGGATTTTACTTTTTCTGCATTGCCATTTTCAAAGTACACGACGGCATCTGCAACCGCTTGTCCCGCGCTGTCGACTACTTGCACCAGTTGACTTGCTTGCGCAGGGAGCAACTGCGTAGCGAGCAAGGCGATCACTGCAAATCGTTGAAGTTTCTTGGCATGTAACATCGTGGCTGTCCTTGTTAAGCGATCGTGTGGCGCATTGCAGTCGGCAATGGTGGCAGATTGCATTGGTGTCAGGCAACTTTACTGGTTTCTTTGTTTTCTTGCAGAGACTAAACCGCTTACTTGCTAGCTCCGTTGTTATAATAGTGTAAAAATTGCTATGTAAAAACCTTTGTTCCTCAGGTTTTATAAAGATAATGAATAAAATTGCAAGTATCCCAACCTGGCGCCGGCTTGCAAGTCGTAAGTAAATGCACTGTAATTGTTGTAAATGTTTTCGTGCTTATTGTTTCCTGGTTGCAGCTAAGGTATTGTCGTTCGACTTTATTTGCTTTTTTTCGGACATCTCTTAGATAGAGTATGGATTCCATCATTAAACACCTTGTGGAAATCACCGGTCATCGCGATCATGATCTCCTCAATATTTCTGTTATTTCTGCATTGTGCGAGTTGACCAATGCAGAGTACGCGCGCGTGCTCGATATTGCCACGGTAGGCTTGCAGATATTTATACAACCACAAATTACCATTAAACATGGCAAGGTTGTCGCTTTGGCAGAACATGCAGTCGCGAGTCAGGGCGGCGATGCGATTGGTAAATATCCGGCTCTCGAAGAGGGGATTAAGCAGCACATGGGCTTGATCGAAGGACGCTCAGAAGACGGCAAGCGCTTGATCTGGCTTCCGATGTGGGTCAATGAGAAGCTGAATACCTGTCTTGAAATCGCGAACCCCGCCTCATACTCAGAAAATACCATGCAGGTCATGGAAGGTATTTTGATCGTTTATCGTAATTTCCAGAACCTGCTGGACTACAGCGAGCGCGATTCACTGACAGGACTACTTAACCGTAAAACGTTTGACGATAACTTCTCAAAAATTTTGCGGGCGAGCTCCCAGCAAACTAATGGTGTGGGCGGCGAAGACGGCGATGAGATACAACAGGATCGTCGTGCCAGTGAGCCGGAAAAACAAAATTGGCTGGCGGTGCTCGACATCGATCACTTCAAGCGAGTAAATGACCAGTTTGGCCATCTGTATGGCGACGAAGTCCTGATTCTGATTGCGAATTTATTGCGTTCCTCTTTCCGGCCTACAGATCGCCTGTTCCGCTTTGGCGGTGAAGAATTTGTGATCTTATTGCGCTCGACTTCTCAGGAAGACGCCCAGCATATTTTTGATCGTTTCCGTGAAAATGTGGAGCAATATAATTTTCCGCAGGTCGGCAGAGTTACGGTCAGCGTGGGTTTCGCCCGTATTGATGCATTTGAGCCGGCAGTCGCGATCATGGGACGTGCTGACCAGGCGCTGTATTTTGCCAAAAGTAATGGCCGTAACCGTACCTGCTACTACGATACGCTGGTGACCAGCGGTGACTTGCACGCTGAGCAGTCAAACGACACGGCTGAATTTTTCTAAGTCCAGTAGAAGAGCGGTATTACTAAACGTGGTTCTTCTGCTTGCTGCGTGCCGTTGTCAGAATGAATACGCTACCCAGAATAATCGTCATCGCCAGTATTTCGCGAGCCGCTACCTGCTCTCCTCCCAGCATCACTCCCAATGCCACGGCGATGACCGGATTTACATACGCATAGCTGCCAGCCAGAGCGGGCGGTACGGCGGACAATAAATACATGTAGGCTGTAAAAGCCAGCAAAGATCCGGCGACCACAAGATACGACCAGGCAAACATCGCATTCATGGTGATGGGCGCAGTGAATTTTTCACCGGATAAAAAACCAACCATTGTCAGGAATACGCCGCCCAGCAGCATCTCACTGGCAAATCCCATGGCACCTGGCGCCATCTTCAATTTACGTTGCGATAAGACGGAGCCGATATCCCAGCAAAGAATCGCACCCAGCAGACTGATAATACCGGCAGGTCGTGCAGAGAATTCACCTCCTAGCGAGAGCAGAACAGCACCAGCGAATCCTATGACGATACCTGTCCATTCGCGTCTGTTTGGCCAGTCACCGAACAGGCCCACGCAGAAAGATAAAATCATCGGCGAGCAGGCAATAAAAACTGCAGTCAGGCCGGACGAAATACTTTGCTGTGCAACTGCTGTCAACCCCATGCCACCACCCAGCATCAGGACGCCGACAACACCGCCGTCGCGCCATTCGCGCCAGCTTGGATTGGCGGTGCCACGAAATTTTTGCCAGGCAAACAGTAAGCCACCCGCCATCAGGAACCTTGTCCCCATGAGTAAAAACGGGGGAAATGCGGTCAATGCGACATGGATGGCAAAGTAAGTTGAGCCCCAAACGATATACACCGTGAGTAAAGCAATCAAAACAGAGCGTGGCAAACGTGACATGACAATCTTTCGGGAAAAACGACTTTGAATGTAAATAGTGTAGGTGACTAAAACCAGATTATGAATGGATAAAACAAGGTAAATCAGTTACATTACTTTGAGATTAATTGAAAAACAGGTGATTTTCCATGAAGTTGGATTTAGATCAGATGGACGCAAAAATCCTGGATATTTTGCAGGCCGATGCAAGAGTCACGCTGGCTGAAATCGGACGACGCATTCATATGAGTCAGCCCGCAGTCGCCGAACGGGTGAAACGTATGGAGGCCGCCAACGTGATCACGGGCTACCATGCGCGCGTCAATCCAGAAGCGCTGGGCTATGGCATTACCGCGTTTGTCCGCGTCGCCAGCCGCTCCAGCGATATTCCAGTTACTAAAATTGCTGAACAGGTTCCCGAGGTCATCGAGTGTCACGCGATTACTGGTGAAGATTGCGTGGTTGTTAAAGTGGTTGCGCCGTCCGTCAAAGAGCTGGAGCGAGTGATTGTGAGTCTGGCCCGCTGCGGCGTCACATCGACGTCCCTGATACTCTCGTCGTCGATAGAGCGGCGTGCGATTACTCCGGTCACGTTGTCTACATAAATTAATCACCGAAGGCTCGCGTCTACATCAGACTTCTTTGATCAAACCTGAATAGATGCCGAACAGACTCAGTCAGCCACAGCTGACCACAACCAGCCGGATAAATTGTATGGAACTCCGCCAACTCCGTTATTTTGTCGCCATCGTCGATCATGGTTCCTTGTCCCGTGCGGCGCGCGTGCTGCATATCGTACAGCCCGCATTGACTCAGCAATTACAGCAGCTTGAAGAGGAATTGGGCACGTTGTTGCTGCATCGCTCAGCGCAAGGCATGCAGGCAACCGATGCCGGCAAACTGTTTTACGAGCATGCACAAGCTATACTTAAACAAGTCAGTGATGCCAAATCCGCTGTTGCACAATCGACGGACAAGCCCACAGGCACAGTAGCGCTCGGCATACCGCAAAGCGCGTCCGGCGCCTTAGCTTTCCCTTTGCTCAAAGCAGTCCGCGCCGCTTATCCGGATATTGTTTTTCAGTTGACCGAAGAGTTAACCGGCAACCTGACCGAGCAGTTGCGTTCAGGGCGATTAAATCTGGCGATCTTGTTTGACGATGGTCAGCTGGGAAATTTCGCGAGTAAGCCGCTAGTAGAAGAAGAGCTGATGTATATCACCCGCAGCGATTCCCAATTCGCCTGCAAGCGCAAAAGTCTCACCCTGGAAAAGGCGTTGCAGGCGACCTTGATCTTGCCCAGTATTCAGCATGGCGTCCGGCCCCGAATAGAGCAAGTCGTCAGGCAGCAAGGCAAGCAAATCGATCATGTCATCGACATCACCTCAATCGCGATTCTGAAGTCTGCGTTAATGGCGGATATGGGCGCAACCATCTTACCTGTGTCGCCGTTGCTCGCGGAAATTGAGCGCGGCGAGATGCGCGCTTCATCCATCAGCGATGTACAGCTATCGCGCACCGTTACTCTCTGTGCTTCAAAAAATATTCCTCTGACCAATGCTGCAATGGCCGTCGAGAATCTGGTGTTGACCGTTACCCGCGAGCTGTGTGTCAGCGGTAAGTGGCTGGGGACGACGAATTTAATACCTTAGCTCGGGGATGTTGATGCCATGGCAGGTGTTTTAATTAACGCTGAATAGCGCATAGTGATACAAGAACGCATTGCGTTTCCTAAAGCGAATCCGCAGTCTGGATGCGCCTTCTGGCACGAAATGCCGCCGAAAGCCGCATCCAGACTGCGGATTCAAATTTAGAAATTTCTAAAAACTTCCGATTTAAAAATTACATCGATAAGATCGACTCACAAACTAAGACCTCTCAACACAGAGACACGGAGACACAGAGAAAAGGCAGTAGTAAGGGCTCCACGAAATATGAATTAAAGTGGTTTTAGATGTTCCCTTTTAGAGATCCTTTATTATTGATGGCAAGCCAGAGTGCAATACGGATCTCACATCCTTTGCTTCAAGCCAGCCGCAGCTCGCTCACTGCATCAAAAAATACTGCTTTAGAAAGATCAAATGCCAGACGCATGGTTTGTCCCGGCATTGCCGCTGCGCGAGGGTGGGTGCGGCAGGTGATTCTTGCTCCGTTGAAGCGAGAGAACACCAGCGTATCCGGGCCTGTTGGCTCCGTCAGTTCAATTACGCAATCAACCTCAGTCGGATGGTAGCCATCTGCGGTCTCAGAGCGACGTGCGCTGACGGCATCTGTGACATGCTCAGGCCGGATTCCGAGAATGATGTCGGCAGGCGCATTGCCAGCCAGATTTTTTTTCAGGGACAGAGCTAATTTTTCTGGCAAAGGAAGGTGAGTCGTTTTCCCCGCGTGCTCCAGCATAAATGCGACATGTCCTGTATCGCTGACGAGCTTTCCGCGTAAAAAATTCATTGAGGGTGATCCGATAAAACCCGCTACGAACATATTGGATGGCTGATCGTAGATCTCCTGCGGGCTGCCAAACTGTTGCACGACACCGTCCTTCATCACGGCAATGCGGTCTCCCAGCGTCATGGCCTCGACCTGATCATGCGTGACATAGACTGTGGTGGTGCCCAGACGCTGATGCATCAGCTTGATTTCGGCACGCATTTCTACGCGCAGCTTGGCGTCTAGGTTCGATAGTGGCTCATCAAATAAAAACAGTGAAGGGTTACGTGCAATTGCCCGCCCCATCGCGACACGCTGACGCTGTCCTCCAGATAAGTGAGCGGGTTTGCGGTCCAGCAAATGCGTCATCTGTAATGTCTCGGCAACCCGCTCAACAATACGCTTTTGCTCATCTTTGGGCACCTTGCGGATGCCAAGGCCAAACGAAATATTTTCTCTGACGGTCATCGTTGGATACAAGGCATAGGACTGAAACACCATCGCAATATCCCGTGACTTTGGCGGCACATTATTGACGCAGCGGTCACCGATACAGATTTCTCCTTCTGTCACGGTTTCCAGTCCGGCGATCATGTTCAGCAGGGTAGATTTACCGCAGCCGGAGCCGCCAACAAGGATCAGAAATTCGCCTTCTTTAATCTCTAAATTAATGCCTTTTAAAATCTCTGCACCGTTTGGATAAACCTTACGTACGTTGCGTATCGATAAACTTGCCATTCCTGCTGTCTCCTGAAACTATGTGTTGTCGTTGATTTTGTCAGGCACTTGCCACTCACAACGTTATTTTGATTGATGTTGATTGGTATATCAGTGTGGTGATTGGCTATTAGCCTCAGCCTTTCACAGCACCGGCAGTCAGACCTCTGACAAAATATTTGCCGGCGACCAGGTACAAGACCAGGGTCGGCAGAGCTGCAATGATGGCCGCCGCCATGTTGACGTTATATTCCGTCACACCGGTCGAGGTATTCACCAGATTATTTAACGCCACCGTAATTGGTTGCGCATCTGAGCCGCCAAACACCACGCCGAATAAAAAGTCGTTCCAGATCTGGGTAAATTGCCAGATAAAGCACACCATAAAAATCGGTAAAGAAAGCGGCAAAATAATACGCCAGTAAATCATGCCAAAACCTGCACCGTCGATCCTTGCGGCTTTCACCAATTCATCGGGTACCGATACATAGTAATTACGGAAAAATAAGGTGGTGAAGGCAATACCGTAGATGATGTGTACCAGGATCAGACCGTAAGTCGTGTTTGCCAGATGCATCAGGCCAAGTAGACGGGCCATCGGTAATATCACCACCTGAAAAGGGATGAAGCAGCCGACCATGAGTGCGGTAAAGACGATTTCAGACCCGCGAAAACGCCAGTGTGCCAGGACATAGCCGTTCACCGATCCGACGAAGGTCGAGATCAATACGGCTGGAATCACCATCTTTACGGAGTTCCAGAAGTAGGGCGCCAGTCCCTCGCATTGCACGCCAGTGCAGGCACCGCCCCAGGCTTTGGCCCATGCGGCTGTAGTCGGATGTAAAGGAATATCAAGCAGATTGCCGCTACGAATTTCATCGAGGGATTTCAATGAGGTCGTGACCATGACGTATAGCGGCGCCAGATAATACAGAGCGCAAAAAACTAGCAAAACATAGATAGCAATACGACCCAGCCGCACACCGGACGATGTTGACGAATTAGCGTGCATGTCGCGCCTCTTTTGCTTCAAGATAAATCAAGGGAACCAGTACGGCTAGTACGGTTGCCAGCATCATCATCGCAGATGCAGCACCCAAGCCAAGTTGTCCGCGGGTGAAAGAAAACTGGTACATAAAAATCGCCGGAACATCTGATGAGGTACCTGGCCCGCCAGCAGTCAATGCCATCACCAGATCAAAACTCTTGATCGCAATATGCGACAACACCAGCAATACGCTGAAGAATACGGGACGCAAGGATGGAATGACGATACGGCGATAAATGGTTGGCAAGCTCGCGCCGTCTACCATGGCGGCTTTGATAATGCTGTCGTCAATGCCGCGCAAACCTGCAAGAAATAAGGCCATCACAAAACCGGATGATTGCCATACGCCGGCAATGACGACGGTATAGATTGCCATATCGGAGTCAACCAGCCAGTCCAGAGTGAAGTTCGGAAACCCCCAGTCTCTTACCATTTTTTCCAGTCCAAGCCCAGGATTGAGTATCCATTTCCAGGCCGCACCCGTCACGATAAACGATAGAGCCATCGGGTACAGATAGATTGCCCGCAACGCACCTTCGGCACGGATACGCTGATCAAGAAATACAGCGAGTAACAAGCCGACTACCAGGCAGATCAGAATAAACAGTCCGCCAAAAATACCGAGATTGCTGGCAGATACCCACCAGCGATCAATATCAAATAAAGCGACGTATTGCGAGAATCCGGACAACGTGTAGTTCGGCATCAGGCGGGATTCTGTCAAAGACAAATACGCGGTCAGTCCGATAAAACCGTACACAAAAATCAGGGAGGCGATGATGGTGGGTGACAATACAATGCGCGGAAGCCAGACATCGGCAAAACTGGCAAAGCCGTGTGGACTTTTACGTGGGCTGCTGTTGGGTGAGACACCCGGTGTTGCGGGGGAAGACGCTGACATCAAAAATCTCCGGATCGATCAGATGGGCATACATCGTCTGATTGATCTTATACATATTTAAGTTGGACGTCAGCCTAGCCGACGTCCAATTTTTTCAGATTACTTCGCTTTTGCCGCTTTGGCTAAAGCTTGTACCGCAGCCTGAGACGTCATGGTGGAGTTCATGAACTTCGCAATCACGTCCTGAATCGCGCCAGCCTTGGCAGAATCAATTGCCATACCGTGGGCGAAACTTGGTACCAGACCACCGCTCTTGCTCGTCGCATCCATGTCGTCCATGGATTTGAGTGCGCAGCTATCAAACTTGGCGCGGGACACGCCAGCCCGTGCCGGGATAGAACCTTTGTTCAGGTTAAATACTTCCTGAAATTCCGGACTCATCACTGCGCTGGCTAAAGTGAGCTGAGACTTTTGTTGGTCGTCTTTTACCTTGAACATCGTCAGAGAATCGATGTTGAAGGTGAACGCCTTGTCGGTTCCCGGCGCAGCGAGGCATAAGAAATCCTTACCTGCGACTTTGCCAGCCGCCGTGAATTCGCCCTTGGCCCAATCCCCCATGAACTGCATACCCGCTTTGCCATTGATGACCATCGCGGTTGCCAGATTCCAGTCACGACCTGCGGCATCTTTGTCGATGTAGGTTTTGATCTTGGCCAGCGTATCAAACGTCTTGATCATCGTAGGGCCA
Source organism: Undibacterium sp. Rencai35W (assembly GCF_049340185.1). Classification (NCBI taxonomy): domain Bacteria; kingdom Pseudomonadati; phylum Pseudomonadota; class Betaproteobacteria; order Burkholderiales; family Oxalobacteraceae; genus Undibacterium; species Undibacterium sp. Rencai35W. The sequence goes on along the minus strand of NZ_JBMPPC010000004.1, from coordinate 156,111 downwards.
GTCAAACTCGCCTGATCGAGCTGAACGATGGCTTTTTTGTAGAAGTCGGCACCGCCTACACCCAGCGCAACGGATTCAAATACCGTCGCATCTTGCCAGGGCTGACCACCATGGGCGATCGCGATCATGCCGGCTTTTTTGATCTTGTCGGCAGCATCAAAAAACTCATCCCAGTTACCAGGGGCTTTTGCACCGGCTTTTTTCAGTACTTCTGGGTTCACCCATAACCAGTTGACGCGATGCACATTGACAGGCGCTGCGACATAGTGACCCTGGTATTTCATGATATTTGAAACGACCTTCGGCAAATTCGCATCCCATTTGCCTTCGCTTGCGGCGGCATCGATATTCGCCAGAACACCTTCTTTACCCCACTCTTGAATCGATGGACCTTTAATCTGTGCGGCGGTTGGTGCGCTACCGGCGATGACACGGGCTTTCAATGCGGTCATGGCGTTTTCGCCACCACCACCGGCAACCGCGAAGTCTTTCCAGGTAACGCCTTTCGCTTCCATCATTTTTTTCAGTTCGGCGACGGATTTTGCTTCACCGCCGGAAGTCCAGTAATGCAACACTTCGACTTCAGCTGCCTGAACCTGAGCAGTGGCAGCGATCAGTGCTGTCACAGCCATTGTTGCCTGGACGATTTGTTTCAGTTTCATGATTGTCTTCTCCATTGTTTGCGACGCTTTGACTTGTTCGCAATGCGATTGATCTGGATATGCGGGAAGGAGGCGCAGTACCACGCTTCCTTCCGTTTAATTTTGTTATTGTGTCTGACTGAACCCGTGGTTCTATCAACTATTCAAATCAAAACCAGGTTTCGAGTTGAATGCCGACGGATGTGCCGCTAGTCTTGGTTCCATAGACCGGACCTGAGTTATTGCTCGCATTGACGGCTGCTGTTGCTGCATCATTCCATTTGCCATAGGTCACAAAGGCGCGTAATTCAGGGCGTGACCAGTAGCCTTCACCCATAGACAGCGTCGGGGCAAACGTTAATTTGGTCAAGCGCAACGCATCGCCGCCATTTGGCTGTGTGACACGGCTGGTGCCGACTTCTGCTTGCAGTTTGAAGTTCTTGGTCAAGGCATACACAGGTCTTGCACCTAATGTTGTCCAGGTAGATGAACCTTGGGCATCAGATTTGTCACGCTGCATCAATGCAATAAACTCAGTGCTGAATTGCGCTGTAGGCTGAATGACCAAGTTATCAAAGATACGCAAGCGTGTCACGTCTGAGCCTAGCGTTGTGCTACCTGAGCTACCGATACGATCACAGCAAGGGCCGCCAATACCGGTACCCGGACCAACGCCGTACTGAATGCCGAAGGTATTTGCACCGCCAAAGACTTTATCCTGCTTGTGGAAGACCGAGAATTGCCAGCCGTTGTGGCGATTGTCGCCCTGAGCACTGATCAGGGTAAAGGCCATATCGACGCTACCATTTTCATTGACAGGTACGCCTTCATAGATAAAATTCTGACGTACAGCGGCAGGGGTATTTTTTACTTTACCGGTCGTTGCGTCAATCTCATTTGTGTCATTGTCTTTGAAGACGGCATAGCCTAATTTACCTGGGCCGAAACCGCCGACTTTATCAAAGCCGCCGCCTGTACCATTCAGATTGATGTATTGCAAATCCAGCATATGGATATCAGGACGGAAGTAGTAACGCTTACCAATCCAGGCAGTACCACCGTTCAGGAAGTCCAGGCCTTTGGCCTCGACATAGGCTTTGGCGATTTCCGGTTTGGCATTGCCGAAGTCAGAACCATTTTTGTAAGCATCAATCCACAGTGTACCAACCCAGCTCACGCCGTTGTCGGATTTTGCCAATTCTTTGGTATAACCGCCTTCGAAATAGCTATCGCACTCATTGCCGAGGCGATACTTCATGGTGTTGCCACCCAGGTCGTAGCAGCTTTGCGGTCCTTTTTCGGAGCTGGAACCTACACCAGCACGTAAGTAACCGTGGAATTCGCCTTCTGCATCGCTGGCATGTGCCAGACCGGCGGACAAGGTGAGGGAAATTGCGAGGGGTAATGCTTTGAGGGCAGCACGAGATACGGCCTTGGTCATAATGTCTCCTTTGTTATAAATTAATCGCTCGCTAGCAAGCTGACGCCGCTGTTGAGCATGCGGTCATTCCCGGTGTATCCCGGTTAGGTATTCATTTGTTGCTGATGGCTGCCTGAATTTTCTGACCATCATTTGCGCAAAACGCGTGCTGGAACTTCTCACGGTATTGCTGCATTTTGTTGCGGCGAGCAGACATTAACATCGCAGAATATGTGTCACCACCTGACTGTGGTTTGTGCTCTGCTTAGATGTTAAGTAGTTGATTTATATGGAAAAGTGAAAATTTACGGTAAGAAGTCTTGTTACATAACTTTACGTTGGAGATTTTAAAAATTGTCTTGATGTCATGCTGATTTTGACATCGCTTCATAGGGAAATTGCCCTGGCTCAGGCGTATTTCGAGAGCTGCAATAAAATGCAACGTAAGCTCACACTTCATTACAAATATCGATGCTTATTTACCTTCGCAACAACATTCACATCGGCTATAGTCTGTGCCGAGACAAAGAAGACCCGGAAGGACTCCGGAAGGACCCTCAGGTGCAAACAACAAAGATAAGATTGTTGCCCCACACAGAATGCATATCTTCTTCCCCCCCGCAATGGAGACAAGCGCTGCGCGTGGTGATCTGGTTCATTTTGCTGATGGTGGCGAGCTCATCAACATGGGCGGATTCATTGCAGGTACTGCACTGGTGGAAATCCACCAGTGAGCATAAGGCTGTCGATTTTCTGGCTGGCAAACTCGCGCAAGAAAACATCGTCTGGCGAGATGCAGTGATCCCCAGCGGATCCGGTGTCAGTGCCGGGATTGTACTGAAAAGCCGCGTCTTATCCGGTAATGCACCAGAAGTGGCGCAACTCAACGGCGTCTTGATCGGCGAGTGGGCAGAACTCGGTTTGTTGCTGGAATTTGATGCCGTAGGCAGCAATAATAAATGGGACAAAATTCTCTTCCCTAGTGTCTGGGCGCTGACGCAGTCTAAAGCGCACGTGGTTGCCGCCCCGCTGGGTATTCACCGCATCAATACTCTGTTCGTCAATCGCAAGCTGTTCAAAAAATACGATTTAGCCCTGCCAGAGACTTGGGACGAGTTTGAAATTGCAGCAAAAAAATTGCAGCAAGCTGGTGTCATCCCCTTAGCGCAGAGCAGCGAACCCTGGCAGCTGGCGACCTTATTTGAGACGCTGGTGTTATCAGAAGCCGGTGCCGGTTTTTATAACGATATTTTTGTTAAAAAAGAGCAGTCCGGTTTTTTAGATCCGCGTTTCGGTCAGGCCTTAAAACGCTTCCGTTCCATGAAAAAATGGATGGCAGCACCGGTGCAAGATCGTTCATGGAATGAGCTGGCAAGGCAATTCGCCGATGGCGGTGCCGCGATGATGGTAATGGGCGATTGGGTCAAGGCAGAACTGAATGCATGGGGGCTGGCGACGGACGTCGGCTTTGCCTGCATGGCAGTACCCCAGACCGAGAATTATCATCTCTACGATATCGATACTCTGGTCATGCTGGCGGGAGACGGTTCCCACAAAGCCGCTCAGGAAAAATTGGCGCAGATCGTTTTATCGCCTGGCGTGCAGGGAGATTACAATCAGATCAAAGGATCGGTGCCGGTTGTGCGTAATCCTGATATGAGCAAAATGGATAGTTGTGCCCGCACCTCGTGGAAATTATTTGCCCGCGGCAGTGCCGCACAAGTACCAAGTCTGGCGCACCGCATGGCGACCGATGAAATTTCTAAAGATGCGATCATCGCGGAGATTTATCGCTTTTTTATGGATGACCAAATTACCGTAAGCGATACACAGCGCCGCCTCGGCGCGATTGCCCGATCACTGAAAAAAACTTAGGCAGCAAAATATGAGTAGCACAACATGACACGCAAGATACTCGTGGTCGATGACGACCAAAAAACCAGAACCTTGTTGAAAGCGTATCTGGAAAAAAATCAATATGAGGTCAAACTTGCTCACAACGGTGAATCGTTTTTGACTGAATTTCAGCGCTATGCTGATGAATTGTCTTTAGTCATTCTGGACGTGATGTTGCCGGACACAGATGGGTTTGCCTTATGTAAGGTGGTTAGGAACCGCTCAAACGTACCCATCATTATGCTCACCGCCAGCTCTGATGAAACGGACCGGATTGTCGGTCTGGAACTCGGTGCCGATGACTACATTGCAAAACCTTACAGCCCTCGCGAACTACTCGCCAGGATTAAGGCAATCCTGCGTCGTACAGGTAATGAAAATGCTGCTGCGCCACGCTACTACCGTTTTGTCGGATTTACTCTTGACACAGTGGAACGTACCGTCAGCGACAGTCATGGCGAAGTGATTGCACTGACCGGCCTGGATTTTCAATTATTAAAATATTTTGTGGAACATCCTGGCGATATTCTTGACCGTAATGTGCTGTGCGAAGAGACGCGTGGCCGTGATGCGGGGCCGCTGGACCGCTCGCTCGATGTACAGATCAGCCGCCTGCGTCTGCGCCTGCATGACGATGGCAAGCAGCCTGCATTGATTAAGACGGTACGCGGTGCCGGCTATGTTTTTTCTGCCGATGTCGTCAGTACTCATGCCTAGTCCTTCTCCTGGTCCGTCGCTTAGACAGTCTCTTTCTCAGCGCCTGTTACACCGCATTCTTCCGCATTCTTTGCTCGGACGTCTGACGGTGGTGATGGTGGCAGGTGTCATGCTGACCCAGGTTGTCGGTAACGCTTTCTGGACTTCTCAGGTGCGCATAGAATCTGAGGCCGAAACTAAGGCGTCTTCGCAGCACGTCGCCCGCAGTGCGGCCTCGACCATGCGTTATTTTTTTGGATTGCCTTCAAACTACCGACCCCTGACCATCCAGCTATTCCGTGAAATGGGCGGTACCCGGTTTTTCGTGAATATCAACCAGCAACCCGTTAAGCTCAGAGAGATGACGGATAACCGGCTCACCACATTGGCGGTACAGCAAATACAAACCTCTCTCAAAGAGGAGTTGCCCAAGTTATCCAAGCTACACATAGGATTTGCCTGGCCTACCGATCTGGTGGTTTCTGATGACGGATCGCTGATCAGTGAAGTTCCGGAAAAATGGGTACAACATATTCTAATCACCGAACCCAATCCCGCGCCGATACTCGTGTTGCAGACAGAAATGGATGACGGTCGCTGGCTGTATATGGCGACGCTGATGCCGAACCCTTATTTCTTCAAAAGCGGTGATCCTTTTTCTCCTGACCGTGTGCTGCTGCAAGCGATGTCCCTGGCTGCGGTGCTGGTGTTGTCGATCCTCGTCGTGCGCTGGACCACGCGTCCGCTGGCGGCTTTGTCCGAGGCGGCACAAGCTTTTGGCAAGGGTGAGCATGCGCCGCCATTGCCAGAGACCGGCAGTAAAGAGTTTGTCAAAACCGCGCGTGCCTTCGGTGAAATGCGTGAGCGCATCCAGAAATATATTGACGATCGGGAGCGTCTGTTCGTCTCGATTTCACATGACTTACGTACACCGATTGTGCGCTTAAAATTACGGACCGAATTACTTGACGATGACGCAGTCCGTGCCGAGTTTCATGATGATCTGGATGAGCTGGATATGATGGTCAAGGGCGCACTGCAATGCGTGAAAGACAGTGATATTTACGAAAATCCTACCGAAATACGTCTCGATGCCTTATTGGGACGCATGGTAAAAGGTGCGCATCTTGCGGGCCATGAAATTTCGTTTAACGAGTCCGGCCTGACCATTTTTGCCAAGCCGCTGGCAATCAAGCGTGCGGTTGGTAATTTGCTGGACAATGCAATTCACTACGGCAAGCAAGTCGAGATCCATGTTGTTGAGCAGGCAGACAAAATCGCGATTGAGATCCGCGACCACGGACCTGGTGTGCCTGAAGATGCGTTTGCGAGTTTATTTGAACCTTATGTCAGGTTGGAGCATGGCCGCCATCAGAATGCGGCAGGCATGGGCTTAGGCCTGGGCATTACCCGCAGTATCGTACAGGCACACGAGGGTGAATTACAGTTAAAAAATCATCCTGAGGGCGGTTTGATTGCAACGATCCTATTGCCGGGGCGGCATGATGCTTTGGTCTCGCACTCAACAGAGCGCGACGCATAAGCTCGCATACGGACTTACGCAAAAAACTAAGACCTCTCACCACAGAGACACAGAGACACTGAGATACAGAGGAAAAGCAGGGGTAGCAGTAGCAGTATTAGCAGTATTAGCAGGAGAGCGCGGCTCCATGAAATATCGATTCAAGGGTTTTTATAATTTCTCAAAACGAATCCGCAGGCGGAATGGGCCTGTTGGCCCGAAAAACCTCTGGAAGCCGCATCCAGCCTACGTATTCAATATCGATAGTGACAGGCAACTTGTCGTTTTTGCGCAAGTCCTGACATATAACACTCACACCAGATTCCTACAAAAGAATTAAATAAGTAATGGGTATCAGTATTCGTGATATCCCTATTTTAATTCCGTATTTTCCTAAATCATCTTAGCGACCTACACTGTGAACACAGCAGATTTCAAAGGAAGTCGAAGAAGCGCTGCAGCGAAATTCATGAAGCTTCTTTTGATATTGCTTTGATTCGGTGAAGCCGGTGACTGGCGGGCGAGCAGCAGTTGGACTAGCTGTTGAGCGGTGGCATAAGCAAGATGTTGCTTTGTTATGAGCAATGCAGAATTTGCTTTCTCGCGCGCTTTCGTGCCCGATTGACATCGAATTTTTTACCGGATTCGAATAAAATGGCTGCTATCTCAGCCAACGCAAACTATCCTATACCCGATACCTCGCTATAGGTGACGAGCAAACTTGTGTCTTACCGGACACGACTCATGTTCTTTGCGATCTAAATCACAAATTTTGGAGCCACTATGTCATCTGACCCTACGATGGAGTCTGCTGGACTCACGTCCGCCTCAACTTCTGGAGCGCCTGCATCGCCTGCATCATTCGCACCAGACAGCACCGCAACCCCGAATTCCCCCGCTTCACCTCAGGTCAAATTGAATGACGTCAAACTCGATGATAAATATACGTCGAATAGCGGCACGATATTTTTGTCCGGCATTCAGGCCTTAGTCCGTTTGCCAATGATACAGCGCCAGCGCGATCTGGCCGAAGGTCTGAACACGGCGGGATTCATTTCCGGTTATCGCGGATCGCCTTTGGGTGGGCTGGATGAAACATTGTGGAAAACCAAAAAATTACTCGAAGATAGTCGCGTTAAATTTGTTCCGGGTGTGAACGAGGACTTGGCAGCAACCGCAGTCTGGGGAACACAGACCGTCGATCTGATCGGCCCTGCCAAATACGATGGCGTGTTTGCGATGTGGTACGGCAAAGGCCCTGGTGTAGATCGCTGCGGTGATGTTTTCAAACATATGAACCATGCCGGCACTTCCAAACATGGCGGTGTCTTGCTGGTTGCCGGTGACGACCACGGCGCGTACTCATCGACCTTGCCGCATCAGTCTGACCATATTTTTTCGGCTTGCATGATCCCCATGCTTTATCCCTGCAATGTGCAGGAATACCTGGATCTGGGTTTGCATGCCTGGGCCATGTCCCGCTACTCCGGTTGTGCTGTCGGTTTTAAAGCGCTGGCAGATACGGTTGAATCCAGCTCCTCGGTGGATGCCGATCCCTTCCGCTTAAAGATTGTCTATCCCTCCGATTTTGTGATGCCAGAAGGTGGATTGAATGCCCGCCTGTCGCTGGATACGCTGGGGATACAGGCGCGCAAGCAAGAAGCGCTGATGCAGGACTACAAAATCTACGCAGCGCTGGCGTATGCCCGTGCGAATAAGCTGAATCACACCACCATCGATAGCCCTCATGCCAAGCTCGGTATCGTGGCTTCCGGTAAGTCTTACCTTGATGTACTTGAGGCGATGGAAGAACTTGGTATCGATGAACAATTCGCCGCTGAGATCGGTATTCGTCTTTATAAAGTCTCGATGCCATGGCCGCTGGAGCCTGACGGCGTGCGCGAATTTGCGCAAGGACTGGAGGAGATTCTGGTGGTGGAAGAAAAGCGCCAGATGGTCGAATATCAACTTAAAGAGCAACTCTACAACTGGCGTGACGATGTGCGTCCGCGCGTGATCGGTAAGTTCGATGAAAAAGGCGAATGGGTTCATCCACGTGGCGACTGGTTGCTGACATCGAAGGCAGATTTCTCCGTTGCGCAAATTGCTCGTGTCATCGCGGCACGAATTGCCCGCTTATTTCCGTCACCTTACACCAGCGATCTGATCAAAGCGCGTCTGGCTTTTTTAGAAGCAAAAGATGTGGTGCTGAACAAGGACGTGAACACGCCGCCACGTCCGGCGTATTACTGCTCCGGTTGTCCGCATAACACCTCGACTAAAGTGCCTGAGGGCAGTCTCGCGCTGGCAGGGATTGGCTGCCATGTGATGGCGACTGCGATTTATCCCGAATTTAATAAGCTCACTACGCACATGGGCGGCGAAGGGGCGCCATGGATAGGACAAGCGGCATTCTCGACTTTGCCACATGTGTTCCAGAACCTGGGTGACGGTACTTATTTTCACTCGGGTTATCTGGCAATCCGCGCCGCGGTCGCTGCCAGAGTCAATATCACGTATAAAATTTTGTACAACGATGCCGTCGCCATGACAGGCGGACAACCCGTCGATGGCACCATCACGGTGCCGATGATGGCACAGCAAATGGCGGCGGAAGGCGTGAAGCGGATCGCATTGGTGACCGAGGATTTATCGAGATACGTCGACCGTTCCAACTTGCCCGACTTTTTGACCTTGCATGACCGCAAGGATATGGACGCCGTACAGCGAGAATTACGTGAAATCGAAGGGGCGACTGTGCTGATCTATGACCAGACCTGCGCCGCTGAAAAACGTCGTCGTCGCAAGAAAAAAGAATTCCCTGATCCGAACCAGCGCATGTTTATCAACGAAGCCGTGTGCGAGGGCTGTGGTGATTGCGGCGTGCAATCAAACTGCACCTCTATCATGCCGCTGGAAACCGAATTCGGCCGCAAACGCACGATCGATCAATCCTCCTGCAACAAGGACTATTCCTGCGTCAAAGGATTCTGCCCAAGTTTTGTGACGGTAGAAGGTGGCACCTTGCGCAAGTCAAAAACCGGAACTGCCAAGACCGATGATTTCGGCGGATTGCCAGAGCCGGTATTGCCAGCCTGCGCAGCACCGTACAACATCTTGTTGAATGGTATCGGTGGTACTGGTGTGATTACGATTGGTGCCCTGATCGGCATGGCGGCGCACCTGGAGGGTAAAGGCGTGTCCGTGCTCGATATGACCGGCATGTCGCAGAAGAATGGCTCGGTGACGTCCCACATCCGTATTGCCGACAACGTCGCGCGCTTGCGTGCGCAGCGTATCGCGACCGGTGAGGCCGATCTGATTTTGGGTTGTGACATGCTGACCGCCGGTGCGCATGATGCGATCTCGAAGATGCGTGCTGGTCGCACTCGTGCCGTCGTCAATACGCACGAACAGCCAACCGGCCCTTTCGCTAAAAATCCTGACTGGCAGTTTCCCGCAGAATCGGTTGAGCAACTGATTGCTGAGGCGGTCGGCAACAAGGTCGATTTTATCAATGCCACCCGATTAGCAACAGCCCTGATGGGCGATTCGATTGCGACGAATCTGTTCATGCTCGGCTTCGCCTACCAAAAAGGCGCCATTCCGGTTTCCGAAGCGGCCTTGATGCGCGCCGTCGAGTTAAACGGCGTTGCGATTGAGTCGAATAAAAAAGCCTTCCTGTGGGGTCGCCGTGCTGCTGTTGATCTGGCAAAAGTAGAAAAAATTGCGATCCCGTCGTCGCCTGTCATCGTGCAGATGCCGCAAAGTCTGGACAGCCTGATCAAGCGTCGCGTGGACTATCTGACGGCTTATCAGAATGCTGGCTACGCTCAGCAATATCAAGCTCTGGTGAGTCAGGTTCGCACAGCCGAAGCCGCGCTTGGTGCTGGCAATAAACTGGCAACTGCCGTGGCGAAGTATGCATTCAAGCTGATGGCTTATAAGGATGAATATGAAGTGGCACGCCTGTACACCGATGGCCAATTTACCGACAAACTGAAGCAACAGTTTGAAGGCGATTTTTCTTTGAAATTCAATCTGGCGCCGCCGCTGTTATCGAAAAAAGATGGTCAGGGTCATCTGATCAAAGCGCAATATGGTTCCTGGGTCTGGCAGGCGTTTAAGCTGCTGGCAAAATGCAAAGGCCTGCGCGGCAGCAAGCTTGATCTCTTTGCTTACACCGATGAGCGCAAAGCCGAGCGCGCCCTGATCGTCAATTATCGCGAGACGATCACGAACCTGCTGAGTGGATTAAACAAAGACAATCTGGAGAAAGCGATCGCCCTTGCCAATTTGCCTGAGCACGTTCGTGGTTTTGGTCATGTTAAAGAAAAAGCCATGAAAAACTACTATGCTGAACAAGCACGTCTGTTGCAAAAACCGAAAGCACCCGTGATCGGCGAGATTACCCGCGCTGCCTGAGGTGTTTGAATTGTCTGAAGTGTTCTAGATGTTCGTCTTCTAGCAAAATGCTTGCGGGAAGACGAATTTGAGCAGTTTTTAGATATTCTTTAGTGCCATCCGCAATGCCGACGCGGCTTTTCAGGCATTTTTGGCTGGAAAGCGGCATGGATAGTGCGGATTGGTTGTCGAGAATTTTAAAAAAACCGATCTAGCAGGTGAGTTTGGCGTGAACAAACTCTGTCTGATTTCCCATGCTTAGTATAGGTTTTTTAGCATTTCCTTTTAAAACGCTGAGTTGTTATTTAGATTGACGTTTACGTTAACGTCATATAACTTAGGTGATCCAACCCGAGACCGACACAAAATTGAAAGAGCGCTAGTTGCACCGTCCCGCATATCGACAGATTGAGACGTGCGATTGGTACGGCGGTGAGCTGTAATACTGCCGGAGCAGTTTTTGTATCCATCCTGAAATTATTAGAAAATCCAGATTGTTGAGGAAGACATGACCGACCTGTCCGTAGCCCAAAAACTGACCGAATATAAACCAGCCAATAAAGTCCGCTTCGTCACAGCGGCGTCCCTGTTCGACGGCCACGATGCCTCGATCAATATCATGCGACGCATCTTGATGGCGAACGGCGCAGAGGTCATTCATCTCGGGCACAATCGCTCGGTAGAAGAAATCGTCACCGCCGCGTTGCAGGAAGATGCGCAGGGGATCGCGATTTCCAGCTATCAGGGTGGTCATGTCGAATATTTTAAATACATGATCGACTTGCTCAAGCAGCGCGGTGGCGAGCATATCAAGGTATTTGGCGGTGGCGGCGGCGTAATCGTGCCGGATGAAATTGCCGACCTGCACGCTTACGGCGTCACGCGGATTTTTAGCCCTGAGGACGGACAGCGTCTCGGCCTGGTCGGTATGATCCTGTCGATGATACAAGCGTGTGATACCGACCTGTCGAGCTACGCACCGACGACGATTGATCGTTTGCAAAGTGATGATATCGTCGCGATTCATCGTCCGCTGGCCCAGTTGATTACCGCTTTGGAGAATGATCGTGTCGCACCGGAATTGCGCCATGCCTTGCATCAGGCCGCCGACAAGATCACTGCCCCGGCTTTTGGCATCACCGGCACGGGCGGTGCAGGTAAGTCATCACTCACCGACGAGCTGATACGCCGCATACGTCTGGATCAGGATGATCAGCTCAATATCGCGCTTATTTCTATTGACCCCTCACGTCGCAAATCTGGCGGTGCCTTGCTCGGTGACCGTATCCGCATGAATGCGATTAATCCCTGGGGCGGCAAGCTCAAGGTGTTCATGCGTTCACTGGCAACGCGCGAAGCCGGGTCTGAAATTTCCCAGGCTTTGCCAGATGTCATCGCTGCCTGCAAGGTTGCCGGCTTTGATCTGGTGATCGTCGAGACCTCCGGTATCGGTCAGGGCGATGCGGCGATCGTGCCGCATGTTGATTTGTCGATGTATGTGATGACACCGGAATTCGGTGCAGCGTCGCAATTAGAAAAAATCGACATGCTGGATTTCGCTGACTTCGTGGCGATTAATAAATTTGACCGTAAGGGCGCACAAGACGCCTTGCGTGATGTAGCAAAGCAGTATCAGCGTAATCGGGAAATGTGGACCAAGAAGCCGGATGAAATGCCGGTCTACGGTACGCAGGCATCACGTTTTAACGATGATGGTGTTACGGCCTTATATCAAGGTATCTTGCCTGCGCTGGCTGAGCGCGGCCTGAAAATTACGCCAAGCAAACTCGCGCCAGTCCATGCCAAATTTTCCAGCGGAAAAAACGTCATCGTACCCGCCGCACGGACACGCTATCTTGCCGAAATCGCCGACACAGTACGCCAATACCACAAGCACACCGGCAAGCAAGTTGTCTTTGCCCGTGAGCGCCAGCAGTTGCAGGAGTCATCCCGCATGCTGCGTGAGTCGCTGGATAAAGTAGGGCGTAACGCGGTAGCGTTAGGAGATAAAACTCCAGGCTCCCCGCTGGAGACACGCTTGCGCGAAAACGACATTCTGTTTGAACTGAATACCCTCGCAGAAGAAAAAGACGCCCACCTCGACGCCGAATCTAAAAAACTCATCACCATGTGGCCCGACATGCAGGCCGCCTATTCTGGCGATGAATACGTCGTTAAAATCCGCGACAAAGAAATCCGCACTCAGCTTGTCAGCAGCACCTTGTCAGGTACCAAAATCCGCAAAGTCGCGTTGCCACGCTTTGTCGATCATGGCGAAATCCTGCGCTGGCTGATGTTAGAAAATGTCCCGGGTTCCTTCCCGTTCACGGCCGGTGTATTTGCATTCAAACGCGAAGGCGAAGACCCGACCCGCATGTTCGCCGGTGAAGGCGATCCATTCCGTACCAACCGTCGTTTTAAACTGGTGTCGCAAGGTATGGATGCCAAACGCCTGTCCACTGCATTTGATTCGGTGACTTTATACGGTGCTGATCCGGCGATTCGCCCTGATATTTACGGCAAAGTCGGTAACTCAGGTGTGTCGGTCGCAACTCTGGAAGACATGAAAGTGCTGTACGACGGTTTCGATCTCTGCGATCCGGCGACCTCGGTGTCCATGACGATCAACGGTCCGGCACCGACGATTTTGGCCTTCTTCATGAACACCGCCATTGATCAGCAAATGGACAAGTTCCGCGCTGACAATAAGCGCGAACCGACAGCGGACGAATCCGCAAAAATCCGCGCATGGGTATTGATGAATGTACGGGGTACGGTGCAGGCCGATATTCTGAAAGAAGATCAAGGTCAAAACACCTGCATCTTCTCAACCGAATTCTCACTCAAAGTCATGGGCGATATTCAAGAGTATTTCGTGCATCATCAGGTGCGTAATTTCTACTCGGTATCGATCTCCGGCTATCACATCGCTGAAGCAGGTGCGAACCCGATTTCGCAATTGGCATTCACCATGTCGAATGGCTTCACCTTCGTCGAAGCCTACCTCGCACGCGGTATGCATATTGACGATTTCGCCGCGAATCTGTCCTTCTTCTTCAGCAACGGCATGGATCCCGAGTACACGGTCTTAGGTCGCGTGGCACGTCGTATCTGGGCAGTCGCCATGCGCGACAAATACGGCGCGAACGACCGTAGCCAAAAATTGAAATACCATATCCAAACCTCAGGCCGCAGTCTGCACGCACAAGAGATCGACTTCAACGATATCCGCACCACACTGCAAGCCCTGATCGCGATCTACGACAACTGCAACAGCCTGCACACCAACGCCTACGACGAAGCAATCACCACACCGACTGACGAATCCGTACGTCGCGCCCTGGCGATTCAGCTCATCATCAACCGCGAATGGGGCCTGGCGAAAAACGAAAACCCAATTCAAGGCAGCTTCATCATCGAAGAACTTACCGATCTGGTAGAAGAAGCGGTCATGCAAGAATTCGAACGCATTGCAGAGCGTGGCGGTGTCTTGGGCGCGATGGAAACCGGCTACCAACGCGGCAAGATACAAGAAGAATCCATGCACTACGAACACCTGAAGCACGACGGCACCTTGCCGATCATCGGCGTCAACACCTTCCGCAATCCAAAAGCCAACGACACACCGCAAAAAATCGAACTGGCCCGTTCGACAGACGAAGAGAAACAATCCCAGTTATCCCGTCTGGCAGATTTCCATCAACGCCACGCCCACGAAGCGCCAAAAGCACTGGCCGCATTACAACAGGCAGCGATCAATGATGAAAACGTGTTTGCGAAATTGATGGAGGCTGCGCGGGTCTGTTCTTTGGGGCAGATTACGACAGCGCTATTTGAGGTCGGGGGCCAGTATCGCAGGAATATGTAATAGTCCAAAACAGGCATATATAGCCATATGTAGCCATATATAGCCAAATATAGTCGGATGCAGTCACATGTTCGGCGGGTGTAACCCGCCGATCCTTGCATTTGACGTCATGCCAAGCATCACACATTGCACTTGCCCTTGTGGCCTCACGTCACTTATGCGTCGACACAACAAACTTGCCGCTCAATCACCCGCACCATTAAAAAGCCTCGACGTCAGACACACCATCTCAAAAAGATGGTGTAAGCCAAATCACCCAGAAAAAAGCGTACCGAACTTACCTACAGCCTACCTGATGACAAGCTGCAACGCCAATAACGCAAATGTCCGAACATTAGATCAAGCAAACGCGGTTTTGCCGAGGTGATGTTTTTGCCCATTTGGTTATACTGGATATTTGATCAATATAACCAGAGACACGCAGCATCCATGCGCCTTTCCAGCGAGTTGAAACAAATTGTCTATTTTTAATTTGTCGGTTATCTTTGCAAAATGAAAATTAAATCGCGTTATAGCGCATGAAAATCGCGGACACCTCTGTTGTCGAATCTTTTGCTGAGCTTGCGCTTGGCTATTGTCATTGGTGCGAAAATACGATTATCACTGTCAGCCATGCGTCACAAATATCGGCATGGCTTTGTAAGTTACATGGAGCCGGACTTAATTTACCAAAAGTCGGAATGGGCTACTGGGGCGATGACCTTCCCGAATTGCCGCAGGCGCAGTTGACAGTTGTAAAAGATAATTTATCCGATCTAAATGGCTTCTACTACAGTGAATATTTTGACCCTGATCCATCGCTTATCTCAACAAACGAACCCGGATTAGGTGACGTTGGAGATGACTTACTGGATATTTATAAAGACTTAAAGCATGGCATTGTAGATTATCAGCTTGGTAAAATAGAGGGTGCACTTTGGTATTGGTCACGGATGCATGGTGATCATTGGGGACGTCATGCTGTCGGTGCTATTTTCGCTTTGCATTGCCTCGTAATTTCAAAGGATGTGAAGAATGAGCTATAACATTGCGCTCAAGTCGGAACCTGCGCTCGTTGGTGTCTCGACGTTCAGCCATGTAGGGCGGGTGCAACCCGCGCTGTAAATTAGACCCAACGATTTATCGTTCAAATATCCTTTCAAGCATTAAATCACCATCGCGGCATCTTGGAAATTCTGGCGGCGCGGGTTGCACCCTCCCTACGATTTTTTTCGTTGTGATTTTCACTTTGTTTCGTGCATGATAGGCTTGCGGTTTCTATCTTATTGAGCTCATTTTCATGTCCCGCTATCGTCGCGCTAACATCAAAGGAGCTACGTATTTCTTTACGGTGGTAACCGAGCGTCGGCAAGCGATTTTGACAAATGAAGATGTACGCGAAGCTTTGCGTGCTGCGATTATCAAGGTACGAGCATCACATCCGTTTGAGATTGATGCTTGGGTTTTGCTCCCGGATCATTTACATTGCATCTGGACTCTGCCAGAGGACGACGCTGATTTTTCTACACGCTGGCGTTTGATTAAACGCGAGGTCACGGTTGCGGTTGGTGCTAAATATTTTCGTGAAGAATTTCATACTCAGCGCCGAGCGCAAAAACAGCAAGGCACCATTTGGCAGCATCGATTTTGGGAACATTTGATTCGCGATGATTATGACTACGAGATACATATGGATTATCTACATTTCAATCCGGTTAAACATGGCTTGGTGGAAACCGTAAAAAAATGGCCTTGGTCGTCGTTTCATCGCTTGGTTAGTGATGGTATGTACCCCGATGAATGGGGTACGCAATAGCTTTAGCCAATTTTTTATGGGATAGACCGTCGAGTAAAAAATATTAGATAGATACAAGGAAGTTCATCGCAATATTTGCAGAATATAAATAATACGAAACCGTATTACGTCAGGCGGTGGCGTTGAATATTTCTTTTATACCTTGAAAACGTTGATGCTGGTGCTGCATGCCTCATCATGTAATGAATTGAGAAGCTATTATGTTGCCCAGATCGAGTTCAGGGGCAGTATTGCAGCGATGTGTAAAGAATTAAAAAAATCCCGGAGCAATCCGGGATTTTTTGTATCAATGCGTTATTTCTTTATTTAAAAATTGCAATTCGGGAAATAAATGGCTTGTCGGGAAATTTTACACATTGAGTTATTTTCTATGAAAATGTAACAGACTGGTTACACTTTTTTCTAGATAAGCGCTTGATTTGTAAAAGATTTTTTTATGCGATGTAACAATTGGTCTGTTTATTGCTTTAAGGTAGGTAAAGCATGCTTCATTGTCGGCGGTCAGATGCTTTTATTACTTTAATAATCAAACAAACTCAGGGAAAAAAATGTCCTTCTTTTCTAAATTTAAAGCAGCAGTGCTACTGTCTGTAGCCATGATGGTTGGTGCTTCCGCTAACGCTACGCCAATTTTCAATAACGGTTCTTATACTACGAATATCGGTGGATATTGCTCTTCATGTGGTACTGCGGGTCAATACACGATGTTTGATGATTTCACGCTGACGAATGCTTATAGCAATTTGCAAGTGGAATGGGATGCGAGTTTTTTTCATCCTTTGAGCACAAACATTATTATTAAAATCTGGTCCGCTAATAACTCTGGATTGTTGTACACAAAAAATACTAACTTTGTGAACAACGACTATTACACTGTGAATACGGGCAGTATCAACGCTAACGCCAATATTACGACCGCATTTACTCTGACAGGCGTTAATCTGTCTGCAGGTACTTATTGGTTGTCTTTGTCTGGTGACGACATGCATTTCCAGGGCACAGGTAACGGCAGTCAAATCGCTGCATCTCAATTGGGTACTGGATATGCACCAAACCAAGGTTTAAACATTCCATTCAGATTGTATGCAACTAATGCCGTTCCAGAGCCGTCAGGTCTGTTCTTGTTTGGCTTAGGTCTGCTTCTGTTTGTCAGCGTAAGACGCTTTGTAAAATAAACGGTTGTACTCGTTAGCAAAAAATCCCGGACTGGTTCCGGGATTTTTTATGTGCGCGTACATCTGAGTTGTGGATATCAAAATGGCTTTCAATTTTTTAACTTTGCACAAATAAGCTCTCCATTTTCTTCAGGCGCGATTACAAGTGCGAGAAGTGCTAACGTAGGTCAATATTTTCACCGCAATATAATCTTTATCAACTTTCTCGCCTGTTCCTGACTAACAGGTTTTGCTTATGTTCCTTTCTCTAACCGACAATATCTGGCATGTTCAGCATGCATTTGTTGTGAGCGGTGTGCCGATCACATCGCGCATGACGATTATCCGATTGACGAGTGGTGCACTTTGGGTGCATTCGCCGGTGCCTGTCGATAGCACAACTAAAGCGCAGATTGATGCCTTGGGGCCTGTCGAATTTATCGTTGCTCCGAGCAAGGCGCATCATTTGTTTGCGAAGAAATTTGCTGAACACTATCCGTCTGCGAATTTATACGGAGCGCCGGGACTTGCTGATAAACGTCCTGATTTAAGGCGCTTGCAAACCTTGACACCTGAGCCAGGGATATGGGCGCCGGAATTGTCCTATCTGCTTTTTAATGGCATTCCTTTCGCCAACGAAACGGTGTGGTTTCACATGCCGACCAAGACCTTGGTGCTGACCGATCTGTGCCAGTGGTGGCAGGGTGATTTGCCGTGGCAATCAAGATTGTGGAATGGGCTGACGGGCGTGCGCCAGCGATTTGATGTGCCGAGGTCGGTAAGGATGCTGGTGCGTGATAAGGCGGCGGCTAAAGTAAGTGCTGGCAAAATATTGGAGTGGCCAATACAGCGTATCGTCATGGCACATAATTCTGTGATTGAGCAGAACGCGCACAGTGAGCTGGAGCGCGCATTCCGGCATTTTTTGTAGGGAATTGAAAATTGTATTTGTATGAGTTCGGTATTTCTTATAAAAAGCTGTCCTATTTTTCTACGAATCAATAGGAACGAATAGGAATGCACAGGAATGAACAGGAATAAGATCGTGAAAGGATTTTTGCATGTCTGCTTATGAATTAGCACAACTGAATATCGCTGTCATGAAAGAGCCGCTCGATTCGCCCGTGATGGCTGATTTTGTCGCGAACCTTGATCGTATTAATGCGCTCGCGGAGACCTCAGAGGGTTTCGCGTGGCGACTGCAAACAGAAGAGGGCGATGCGACAGCAGTACGTCCTTTGGGAGACGAGACCTTAATTAATATGTCGGTCTGGCGCGATGTTGAATCCCTCAACAAATATGTATACGGATCTGCTCATGTTGAGATTATGCGTCGTCGCAAGGAATGGTTCGAACGCATGCAGGAGTCGTATGTCGTGCTCTGGTGGGTGAGCAAAGGACATCGCCCTAGCCTGGATGAGGCAATCGCAAAATTAGCTTTGCTGAGATCAGCAGGACCGAGTGAGGCTGCATTTACTTTTAAGAATCCGTATGCACCACCCGATGCGATCCAGAGTCGCTCTCCCGCATCATTTGACGATGCCTGTCCTGCAAACTGAGTATGTATATTTGATCAATTTTGTGTGTACAGACTGATTCAGCTCAAAGTGATCGCACAAACCTGCGAGCAAGCAAAGGCGTCCGGTTATACTACCGGCCTTGTTTACTTATGCTTTAACGCACTTTGAAAGAATGTATGTCAACACTACCAGCTTGCCCGCAATGCGCCATGGAAAATACTTATCCTGATGGCGATAACTATATTTGTGCTGACTGCGGTCACGAATGGCCAATGGTGGCCAGTGCGACTTCAGAGGACAGCGACGACAGAATCGTGAAAGATTCTAACGGTAACGTTTTGAGTGATGGTGACGCCGTTGTGTTGATTAAGGACCTCAAGGTCAAAGGTTCTTCGACCACCTTGAAAATGGGAACGAAGGTCAAAAGTATTCGCTTAGTCGGCGGCGATCATGAAGTCGATTGCAAAATGGATGCCGGTAGTTTTATGCTGAAGGCTTGTTATTTGAAGAAAATCTAGCGCTTCAAGTTTATTCAATATGTGCGGCAGTTGTCGCAATTTATTCTGCGGGGTAGCGCCAAATACGCCATCACAAAGCGTTCGCCGAAACAAAGTCATTATCTATTTTTAATTTCGAAGCTATCTTTTTTGTGTAAAAAAGAATAACATTTCCTTGATCAATTATCTCATTGACCTGTCTATGCCAAATATTTGCAGATGATTAGCAATGCGTATTGAGATTCTTTACTTAAGGGAATTCTGACAAAGTGCAGAAGTCGACCTGATCGCATCAGGTCGTGACTACTATAACTTAGTGACTTAATCAGACGTTCCTCAATCTTGATATTGAAAGGGTTACGTCTGTGTATCAGCGCGCTTACATCTATTTTTCTCTGGCAACGCTTGTCGCCTTTCTCGGTTTTTTCCCCTCGTATTTTTCACGTTTAGGCTCCACAGATGCGGCTCACCATTTCCACGGCATCATGGCCTCTGCATGGATGCTGATGCTAGTGTTACAGGCTTGGCTGATGCGGAAAAAGAAAATGGTGCTACATCGCAGCATCGGTAAATTGTCGATCGTGATCGCCCCCTTGTTTTGGGTATCGGGTTTGTTGGTGATGCACGTGATGCTGGCGAGTGACAGTCCGTTTTCTAAGGTGTTTGGTAAGCGCTTGGCTTTTCTTGATCTGACCACTGTCTTGTATTTTGCCTTTGCGTATATCGCGGCGATTTACTATCGATCCAATGTTCAGTTGCATGCGCGGTTTATGGCATCGACGGCGATACTGGTGTTACCTCCGGCGCTGGCTCGCTTCCTTGGTAACTATGTTCCGGGAGTCAGTTCGTTTGAGATGGGTGTTCATGGTAGCTATCTGATCAGCGAACTCATCGTCGTTTTGTTATTGCTGGACGATAAGCGACTGGGACGCATCCGCTTGCCGTATGTCGGATTGCTGTTATTACTGCTCGTGCAGCATCTAGGCTTTATGAGCATGCATCATGTAGAGGCGTGGGTGCAATGGTGTAATTGGTTTGCTGCGCTTTAAGTTACTTGCCATTCCATTTGCTGGAAAACGTGTTGATTATTCGATGGCATCTTGCTGACACCAGGTTCTAATTATTTTTATGCATCCAGAAAACTTACAACTCCTTGTGACGCGCACCATGCCTTACGGTAAATACCAAGGCCGTTTATTGGCAGACTTGCCGGGGCATTATCTCGGCTGGTTTGCGCGCGAGGGTTTTCCTCAAGGTGAGCTGGGTAGTCTGATCGCCTTGATGTATGAGCTGGATCACAATAACCTGCGGTCCCTGCTGGATCCTTTGCGATCAGCGTGATGGTACGTCATCCGGATTGATGTAAAAAACCAGAACTCTTCACCGCTAAAAATAGACAAGAGTAAGCGGTGCTGATGTGTTGATTTTAAAAATGAATCCGCAAGCCAGATGCACCTCCTGGCACGAAATGCCTCTGGAAGCCGCATCCAGCCTGCGGTTTAGTGTGATTTTCGGCAGGTAGTCTTTCGTTTTACCTAGGTCTTGTTAATACACATCACGTCTGTATCTGCCATCGTCCAATAATTGTTCTAAGACCTCGTCGCCAATGATCTGTCTCAGTGCGCGGTCAACACCATCTGCCATGCCCGCCAGGCTGCCGCAGACATAGATGGCGGCGCCGTCTTGCACCCATTTCAGGAGCGTTGCTGCATTGTCCAGTAGCTTGTCTTGAACATAGATACGTTGTTCCTGATCGCGTGAAAACGCCAGATCGAGTCGTTCCAGCAAACCTTGATTTTGCCAGGTACGGATTTCTTCGCGGTAGAAAAAATCCTGATGTTCATTTCGCTCGCCAAAGATTAGCCAGTTCGATTGATGTCCGTCGGCTGCTCGCTGTTTGAGGTGGGCGCGTAATCCTGCCAAGCCGGTACCGTTGCCAATCAAGATCATGGGCTGACCAGTAGCAGGTGGATGAAAACTACGGTTTTCACGAATGCGTACGGCAATGTCAGAACCTACTCTGGCATACGCTGTCAGCCAGCCGGAGCCGATGCCGAGTTTGCCGTTTGCCTGCTTTACCTGGCGTACCAAGAGCTCAAGTGCGCCATCTGTTGGAATCGACGCAATCGAATATTCACGATGGGGTAGTGTGACCGGATCACTGGAGGTTCTGATGTGGTCAGGAGGAAATTCGGGACCGATTTCTACAATATCGCCCGCGCGCCACTGCGGCTCACTGTCTGCTGGCGGTGTTAAAACGATGTGAAACGCGGCGCCCCCAACACTACCCGGGTTGAGCAACTGGCGTGTGCTCAGGGTCCAACGCTCGTAGCTGGGCTGGCTCCAGTCCGCCATGTCGGTATGACCGCTCAGAGTGCCGAGATGATGCTGCCAGTGACGCAGCGCTCCTTCGTCACCATTATCGACCTCGACCAGGTCAAACAAACCCGATGCATGATGTTGCCTTAACCATTGATCGAGCTGATGGCCGAACGCACAGTAATGCTGGTAATTGCGATCACCGAGCGCGAGTATGCCGTAGTTCAATCCAGACAGATCAAGTTGCTGGCTCATCGCATGACGAGTGAATTTTGCTGCCTGATCCGGAGCGTCGCCTTCTCCTGTGGTACTGACGATAAATAGGAGGCGAGATAAAGTGTGCGACATCTGCCGGAGCCGCTCAGTCGTCAGATCCTTGATGGACATGAGCTGCACGGACATATCAGCGTCGTGCAGGCTCTGTGCTGTCTGACGGGCTAATTGTTCGGCATAACCCGTTTGGCTCGCGTACACAACGACGATAGCCGGATGAGCATGGCCGGATGTCAGTGCCGGTAACAGATCGGGTTTGCGCGCCTGATGTGCCTGTCGGATCGCACTACAAAACACCAGATAGGCGAGGACAACCAGCGCGGCGAGTGAGTAAGCCTGCAGTGCAGGCGTCATGCCCAGAGCGTGATGACCCAGATAGATGCCGCAACAACTTAGAAATATAAAAAGTCCGGTCAGCAAGAATGGCTTGAATCGTTCAAACATAGGGATTAATTTATGCATCCAGCATCGCCTGCATGGCGTTACTCATATGCTCGGTAAAGTGATTGTCGGTATTGTCGCGGGCTACGTCATAAGATAAAAACAGCGCCGCAACATGCAGTTGATTGGCGTAGGCCAGACCTTGCTCTGCTCCCATGACCATCATAGCCGTCGCCAATGCGTCTGCCACCATACATTCCGCATGACATACCGTGACAGAGGCAAGCGGATGCGTGACCGGATATGCGGTACGCGGATCAATCGTATGAGAATAGCGATGGCCATTTTTTTCTATATAACGACGGTAGTCGCCGGACGTGGCGACGGATAAACCATGCAATGCAAGGATATTCATCCGATCCTGCGCAGAAGGTGTAGCTTGTCCTATAGCCGGAGCTTGTTCCAGTTCTACCCACCAGGGCTGGTGATCTGGCTTGGTGCCAAAGCCGCGTAACTCACCACCGACTTCGACCAGATAAGATGGAATCGCTTGCGATTCCAGATAGCGGGCAACTTGATCGACACCGAAGCCTTTGGCAATCGACGATAAATCGATTGCCAGCCCGCCTGGCTGGTAAGCACGCTGATGTACCCGGTCAAGTTGGAGCTTTTGCCAGCCTGAGGATTGCTTTGCTTCTTGCAAGGCTGGATCGCCCGGCAAGTCATCATACTTGTCCGGTCCAAAGCCCCAAAGATTGACGATCCGGCCAATACTGGGATCGTAGGCACCGGCGCTTTGCTGTGCGATAAAGATGGCGTAATCCAGTACCTTAAAAAATTCCGCAGGCAGGCGATGCCACGTACCCGCAGCAGCCTGATTAAATTGACAGAGATCAGAACTCGCCAGCCACGTACTCATCTGCGCAACAACTTGATCGAGTTGTGCCTGAATACCTTGTTCCAGCATCTGAAGCTGGTTCTGCAACTGTGGCCCGCCAGAGACAAGCAGTTTTACCGACCAGGTAGTGCCCATGGTGTGACCGGATAACGGCATAAGCTGCGCATCCGGCGGTAGTGCGGGTGGTTCAGTGAAGCTGAGAGGGATAAATACCTGTTTCATTAAAGCGGACTTTGTTTTGAAGCTTGTTATGGTCAGGACTTACGCAAAAACCAAGACCTCTCACCACAGAGGCGTGGGGGGCTCAGAGATTCGGAGACTCAGAGAAAAGGTAAGAGTCAACAAGGCCATGATGAGTCGATGAAAGGGTTTTTAGCAGTTTTCTAAAACGAATCCGCAAGCTGGATGCGGCTTTCAGAGGCATTTTGTGCCAGCAGCCGCATCCAGACTGCGGATTCGATGTGAGTCGTAATGTTAGTAGTGATGTAAGCAGCAATGTAAGTGTCTACCAGCAGCTAGCGTTTTACGTCAGTCCAGATGGCGATTATTGAGGCAATACTTCCAGCGTAGCGACATAGCTCGCGCGTCGTTCTTTTGCCCCTTTTACCGTTGCCTTATCGTCTTTGACCGTGGCTTCCAGCCAGTACATACCTGCGTTCGCTGTATTGATGGTGAACTTGCCGTCAGCATCGGTGGTCAGCAATTGCTCATCAAGTTTTTGACGATAGCGAATGCCACCCAAGATCACACTGACCTGAATTTTAGCCGCAGGTTGTCCGTCCAGCATCATGCGGAAATTCGCTTTTTCACCCGCCACCAGATCATTCGGATGACTGATTGCCTGCATCTCCAAACCCTTGCCTGTGATCTCGAGTGACTTGGTACTAGGCTTGCCGCTCGTGACAAAGGTATCGATACGCGCTTGTGCTTGCGTGACTTGCAACTCCTCTGCGTCAGCGGGAATTTCTTTGCTCATGTTGTCTGCCAGACCGCGCCAGCGTTTTGGTGTTCCTTTGTCTTTGTAGCTTGCCATGACATTATCGTTCAAGATACTTAGCTTATAGGTGCCGGCAGTCGCCAGGCGCAGATCAAAGGTGCTGCGGAGCTTGCTGGTATTCGCATTCTCTTCTTTAATTACACTGCCGTCGGGCGCAATAATTTTTAAACTGTCGAGTCGTAATGGCATGTGGTCAAGATAAAACATATCACTGGCGACAGCGGCGTCTACCGTGATCCAGGGCGCATTAGCCGCCGTGACGGTCGATGACGGTAGCAGGAAAGCACGATGAGCCTGCGCTGCGAACGGTGCAGAGACAGCGAGTGCGAGAGTGAGGAATTTGAGAGCGACGATGTTAAGATGGAATTTCATAGTGATGTCGGTGCCTTAAATTTTTATGGTTTGACGGTGAGACTGACCTGACCCAGCTCATGACTGCCTTGGGCTTTTGCCGTTTGTTCTGTTTTAGCATTCCATTGGAAAGGCAGCTTCACGACTTCACGGCCACCGCCCTCGCGGGCTGCTTCTACTACCAGCTGATATTCACCGGCAGGCAACTTTGCCAACACGCCCTTATCACCAGCAAAACTGATACTCTGTTCACCGACAACCCGGGTCGCACCGCTGACGCCATCGACCGGCATCGCCAGATCGCGACCACTGCGACGCCACCATTGGCGCAAATCCTTCAACCATTTTGCGCCTTCGTTATCGCGTTTTTTCAGGTCATACCAGACGGACAGATTGCCTGCAAAAGTCTGATCCGGACTTTCTATCCATACCGCCACATAAGGACGATGGTATTCCGCGACGTTGAGGCGAGGTACTTCGATTTTGACTGTCAGATCCGCAGCCATGCTGCTTGTGCCAAGCAGGCTGGTGATCGCAAAAGGGAGCAATTTACGCATGAACAATACCTCACAAAATGAAAGAAAATAAAATCCGGATAACTAGAAAAAGCTCAAGGAGCAAGTAAAAAAATCGGAGGCGGCTAGTGCACAAACAGGATCGCCAGCAACAAGGGCAAGACCAGGCCAAGACCGACTATCGGCCAAGTGATTGGGCGATTAGCGGTGTGCATTTTTAAGAGGAATAAACCGGTAATACAAAAAATCAGACAAGCGATCGCAAACAGATCAATAAACCAGCTCCAGGCGTTTCCGGCATTGCGACCTTTATGCAGATCGTTGAAATACGCGATCCAGCCGCGATCCGTCAGTTCAAATTCGAGTTCGCCATTATCCAGAGCAATACGCAGCCAGGCATCACCACCGGGGCGCGGCAGGGATAAATACACTTCCTCCGGTGACCATTCTGCGGCTTGCGTATTGACGCGTACGGACAGCGTTTGTTCCAGCCATTGACGTACTTCGGCGGGCAGCGGATCTTTGTCACTGTGCGGTGTTTTTTGAAGTTGCTGAAGTTGTGTCAGTAAAGCTGGCGGTAACTCGGCAGATTTTTTCGTGACCTGCGGATGGGCTTCTATCTGCGCAGAGTGATTCAGCGTGATGCCAGTCGCAGCGAATAACAGCATGGCGATCAGACAAAGTGCCGAGCTGATCCAATGCCACCGATGCAGGTGGCGCAGCCAGAAGGCACGCTTCTGCTGTTGACTGGGATCGGGGCGGTGATGTGCGACTTTTGTCGTGGCACTGGTATTGGGCATGTCGCTTACGCCATCCGCCGTATAGCAACGGACAGACGTTCTAAATGATAATAATTCTCATTATAGAATAAAACATGTTGTGAAAAGCAACTTATTCGGGTTTTTTTGTAACGGCTTGTTGATACCGATAACAGCATTACCGCCAATAAAAAAACCACAAGCAGCGACGTCTTATTTCAGGGATCGCTACTTGTGGCTCATATAGGTTCGTACTATCTTGTGATGCTTATGTTTCGTCTGGTGCTAAGGCCTGGCGAATATCTTCATATTGTAATTGCGGGGCAAATTGCACGATGAAATCGAGAATGTAACTACGCAGATAAGCGCCGCGCCGCACTGCCAGCCGGGTGACATTCGGTGCAAACAAATGACTTGCAGGCAGAGCTTGCAGTGCGCTGAAGCGGCGCGTGTCGATCCCGGTTTCTACCGCCATCTCGGCCACCAGTCCCACGCCTAATCCGAGCGCCACGTATTGCTGAATCACGTCAGAATCCATCGCGGTGAGCACGATATCCGTACGCAATCCCGCTTGCTGAAACGCCTGATCAATATGGCCGCGACCGGTAAAGCCGACATCATAGGTAATCAAAGGATAATTCGATAAATCTTCAAGCGTGATCGGTGTTTTTCTCAACAAAGGATGGCCGTCCGGTACCACGATCACATGGTTCCATTCGTAGCAGGGAAACGATACCAGATCCTTAAACTGCGACAAGCCCTCTGTCGCAATACCCACGTCTGCTTTACCCGACAATACCCACTCAGCGATATGCTCAGGTGAGCTTTGTTGCAAGGCGATGCGCACATCCGGGAAGGCACTGCGAAATCCCTGTACCACTTTAGGCAACACATACCGTGCCTGCGTATGAGTGGTCGCAATCGTCAGCGTGCCTTTGGTCTGATCAGAATAGTCATCACCTGCCTGACGTAAATTTTCTGCTTCGATTAATAAGCGTTCAATAATTTTCAGAATGTCTTTGCCCGGCTCGGTCAGGCCGGTCAGCCGTTTACCGTTGCGCTCAAAAATATCGACACCGAGCTCTTCCTCAAGTTCGCGTATCTGGCGGCTCACACCGGGTTGTGAGGTGAACAAAACATTGGCAACTTCGGTCAGGTTATAACCGCAACGCGCTGCTTCTCTGATCGAGCGTAATTGTTGGAAATTCATACTGTTATCCTGCGGCCTGATCAACAAACACGGCCAGACGTCGTGGTTTGACCACCAGCGCCTCGCCGACTTTTAATTTGAGCTGGTGGTAGCGCTCACTGGAAATCATTGCCTCAATCAGATCACCATTGTCATCACGCTCCAGCTCCAGTTGTGCCAGCGGGCCTATGCTATGGACGCGGCGCAATTGCACCATCAAGCCTTCGGCACCCGGTGAATAGCGATCGATTTCAAGATCGTGCGGACGTACATAGCCAATGCCCGTGGCGTCCCGCGTAGTCGCATGATCCGGCGCGTCAAATGCCACACCACCGGCATCGAGAATCCCTTCGTGCAGACGACCTTTGAACAGATTTACATTACCGAGGAAGCCATACACAAAAGGCGACGCCGGATGCTGATACACCTCGGCAGGCGCACCGATCTGTTCCACCTGACCGTGGTTCATGACGACGATCTGATCTGCTACTTCTAGCGCTTCTTCCTGATCATGTGTGACAAAGATACTCGTGACATGCAACTCATCATGCAAACGACGCAACCAGCGACGCAGTTCTTTACGCACCTTGGCATCGAGCGCGCCGAAAGGCTCATCGAGCAAGAGAACCCGCGGTTCTACTGCCAGCGCGCGTGCCAGCGCAATACGTTGCCGCTGTCCGCCGGATAATTGCGGCGGATAGCGATCCGCCAGCCAGTCAAGCTGCACCAGCTCCAGCAGTTGTTTGACTTTTTCTCTGATCACCGCTTCTGATGGTCGTATGGCACGTGGCTTGACGCGTAAGCCGAAAGCGATATTTTCAAAAATCGTCATGTGTTTAAATAACGCGTAATGTTGAAATACAAAACCAACCTGACGTTCGCGCACATGTTGATCGGAGGCATCCTGACCATCTAGCAATACCTGCCCGCTGTCCGCATGCTCCAGTCCGGCGATGATACGTAACAGCGTGGTCTTGCCGCAGCCAGACGGGCCGAGCAGAGCGGTCAGTTCACCATTGGGAAAATCCAGCGTGACATCGTTCAGCGCGGTGAAGCTGCCAAATTTTTTATGTAAGTGATTCACTGCGATACTCATTGTGTACT
The DNA here is from genome assembly GCF_049340185.1 of Undibacterium sp. Rencai35W. Classification (NCBI taxonomy): domain Bacteria; kingdom Pseudomonadati; phylum Pseudomonadota; class Betaproteobacteria; order Burkholderiales; family Oxalobacteraceae; genus Undibacterium; species Undibacterium sp. Rencai35W. Next base: position 127,913 of record NZ_JBMPPC010000004.1, on the reverse strand, counting down.
CCTATTCCTGAGGGATGGCGTGCGACTCATCGGTACGCCATTCCACGATCATTTTTAAAGCCAGTGTCAAAAGCGCCAGCAAGGTCAGTAGCGATGCCACCGCAAAGGCGGCTGTAAAGTTATATTCGTTGTAGAGAATTTCGACTTGTAGCGGCATGGTGTTGGTCTCGCCACGGATATGTCCCGACACTACGGATACCGCGCCGAATTCCCCCATCGCACGGGCGTTACACAAGATCACCCCGTATAACAGTCCCCATTTGATATTCGGCAAGGTCACATACCAAAAAGTCTTCCAGCCTGAGGCGCCGAGCACTAGCGCGGCTTCCTCCTCCTCGCTGCCTTGCGCTTGCATCAGCGGGATCAGCTCACGGGCAATAAACGGAAAAGTCACAAAAATGGTTGCCAGTACGATGCCGGGCACAGCAAATAAAATCTTGATGTCATGCTCACGCAACCAGGGGCCGAACCAGCCTTGTGCACCGAACAGCAAGACATAAATCAGGCCAGAGATCACAGGCGAAACCGAGAACGGCAAATCAATCAGGGTCAGCAAGACGTTTTTACCGCGGAACTCAAATTTCGCAATCGTCCAGGCGGCTGCAACACCAAACACCAGATTCAGCGGAACCGCGATACCCGCCGCAATCAAGGTCAGACGAATCGCCGATAACGCATCAGGTTCGATGATGGCTTTCAGGTAAACTTCCCACCCCTTTTTAAATGCCTCAGCAAACACCGCCGCCAGCGGGACAAATAAGAACAGGGTTAAAAAAGTAAAAGCCGTGACGGTCAGCAGCACGCGAACCCAGAGCGGCTCCTGTGTTGCGGCAGGCGTAATTGCCGGTTCAATCCGGCGTCGTACTGCCGGGGTAGCGCGAGAGGTATCTGTCGCCGTAGCATTGAGAGAGGTGCTCGTCATTATTCAATCTCACTTTTGTTTCGGTTGCGACTCCAGGCCTGCAATAAGTTGATCGTCAGCAGCAGAACGAATGACAGCAGCAGCATGACGACGGCAATCGCCGTGGCGCCCGCATAGTCATATTGTTCCAGCTTCGTGATCATGAATAAGGGCGTAATTTCAGACACCATAGGCATGTTGCCCGCGATGAAAATCACCGAACCGTATTCGCCAGTCGCTCTGGCAAACGCCAGCGCAAAGCCGGTCAGCAAGGCCGGTAAGATGGTCGGTAAGATGACTTTGACAAATGTCTGCCAATGGCTCGCGCCGAGACTGATGGCGGCTTCTTCTAATTCTTTTTCCGCCTCTTCCAACACCGGTTGCACGGTACGGACGACGAACGGCAAACCGATAAAAGTCAGGGCGACCAGCACGCCTAATGGGGTGAACGCGACTTTCAGACCTAGGGGTTCGAGTAACTTACCTAGCCAGCCGTTCGGCGCATATAAAGTCGCCAGCGTGATACCGGCGACTGCGGTCGGCAAGGCAAACGGCAGATCGACCAGCGCATCAATCAGGCGCTTACCAGGGAATTTATAACGGACTAAAACCCAGGCAACGATGCCGCCAAAAACAACATTGATCAGTGCACCGAGAAACGAGGCGCCAAAAGTCAGCTTATATGATGCCACCACCCTTTCCGACGTGACCGTATTCCAGAACGCTTCCCAGGTCATGGTGAAGGTTTTCAGGAAAATGGCAGACAGCGGAATGAGCACGATCAGGCTCAGGTACAGCAGAGTAAACCCCAGGGAAAGCTGAAACCCCGGAATCACGCGCTTAAACCGTGATTTTGTGTGTAAAGCATGGGCCATGCTTAGTCCTTATTACGAAGATGACTATAGATGGCACATGATTGCAGGATTTTATTATATTAAAAACGAATCTTTTTGCATGTTTATAGATGAAAAACGCATAAACGATTGGTTCACAGTGAATTTTTTGTTGCGATTAGCCTGATCCGGCGAGGCAAAGTCACTCGGTTCAGGCTGCGATCAAGGCGCTGTTGACGACTGACCTCGCCGACAAGTCCAGTGTATCGGCCAAATTAGCGCGTGGCAGATCGAACAAAAAGCCTTGCAGATAATACGGATACTGATCAGTGTTACTAACCTGAAGAGCATTAAAACGGGCGTCATTATCAATTCGCTTGAAGATGACTTTGCAGTTAACGCGCTGCGCTTTTTCCAGCAACTGTTGCTGAGCTTCTGCATTGTTCGCATGAGCAATATCGATTTTGATCGAATCAGGCTGCACGCGTTCCAGTAGCTCGCGCGCCTGATCGAGGCTCGTCGCATTCACCCCGATACGGAAACCGTTACGCCGGTAATTGTCCGCTACATGTGTCAGCACCCAGCGCTGACTTGGCGTGATCAATGGCAGTTGCAACACAATCTGCTGATGCGGTAAACCGAGCAAATCCAGGATGCGGCGAAACGCCATGCCATGATTGCCCTCTATCGCCGCCAGCAGACGCGTATGCACACTCAGATAGAGATCGCGCTGCGCCGAATCCGGCTGACGATAAAAATTCACTGCATGCAAAATCCGGCAGAGCCGGTCAAGTTCCACCGACTCCGCATCATTCGCCGCATGATCCAGCAAGCGCCAGATATTCAAGCCCTGATCGACACTGGAATAACTGCGCGCATACGCTTCATAGGCAACTACTCCCTGATCATCCGCAGAACGGATCGCCTGAAAAGCGCTGGTCAGTGTCGAATTAAAATACCGTCCGCGCGCCCGTCCTGTCTCGTCCAGGCATATAGTGCTGCTCGCACTGTGACTGCTATTCAGGTGACTCAAATACTGTTGCAACGCTGGAGACGACATAGTTCTTTCCTCATCTATCGACGATTAATGCGGAGTATCAATGATCGATATCCCGTAGAGGCGAAGAGTAGTGCGTGTCCTTAGAAATGAAAACGAATCGTTTCGCGTTTTAATATGAGGTTTTTGAATTTACTTGGGCTGACTTGCGTCAGTGTGCAATGTTAAATGACGTATTAATTAGTGCTGGTCCAAATAAGGAGAGATTAAATAAGGAGTGCTTTGTAGCATAAGAATTTTTAAAATAAGTAATGATTATTTCTATTTTTTTTGCCCTTAATCTATTCACGAAAATCGAATATTTTTTGCAAAATCAATATCCCGTTTTCATGACAAATTCAAGACAGTTAAGTGTGTTTAATAAGTCGATATAGTGCAGCAGTACCGGAGCAAACCCAAACTCAAAAATATGCTGTAAATTAAACTCGCAAACTACTCCTTCGTAGGCCAGTGACTGGACGATTCTATGAGCGTCTTTATGTACGACAGCAATTTTTTTTTGCTCTTGATTTTGTTGAAGATACAAAACAGCGAATTCATTACCGCATACAAGCAGCCGATTTCGGATCGTTTCTACTAAATCAGTCCACTTTGCGTAATCCACGTCCTTCTCTTGATAAATAAAGACAAATTCATGTGGGCGAATAACGCCATCTCGGAGTGTATCGCATGGTTTCGACACTGAATTGACTAAGGCAGTACCAACAGCCGTGAAATGATAATTAAGTATCGTATTTACCTGCATGGATTTATTTTATAAAACGCACAATATGATGGACATCGTTAATATCCATCACAAATTAAAATGAAAAAATACGCCCTTGTCATACCTGACAAGGGCGTATTTAGTAACTAAAAATTAAAACGGGTAAGCTGGAGAAGTCGATTCGACATCCAACCAAATACCTGTAGTCACTTGATTTCCTCTACCTGCTGCCAACGCATAAAACATCAAAGGCGCAACTTCTAGTTTTAGATCCGAAATAGAATCGAGTGATGTTTGATCAAGAGGAATTCCATACATTGAAAAGTATTTGCGCATATCCTTACCTATAATTTTAGAACTCAGGACGTATAGCAAATCATGATTAGTAATGGTATTTGTTTTGTAACGTCCCATCCCATATTTAGCGGCGTTTGTCACAGTCCAATCCTTGGAAACCAGCCGGTCACCTTTGGTCAACAACGTCAGATACTCGAGTGTTGCATCAGGTGTCGGCAAGCTCATTCCGCGACGATATTTCGTATATAAAAAACCTAACTGGAAATGGACTGCACGCATGGCATTCTGATCACCATTCCAAAGCTTGTTTTGCATGTCCAGACGCAAGGATTCATTCGTTTTTCCAGTAGCACGACTATCCTTGATGAATTTGTACAAGCCCTTATGATCAATCCTATCGCCATTTACGTCTGCGCCAATTAAACTATATTGTCGCAAAGCAGATGCGCTCGACAAAATATTATTGTCGCATTCAACTACGCAACCAGTTGTACCAGGTGGTACGATGTGATGCACCCTTTGGACCGTATTGTGTCCTAACTCATGCCACCAGCCCCATCCAGCTGAGATACCTGCATAGCCGTCAGAAGGGTTGCCAGAACATAAAAAGCCGCAGGTCGCGATCCATCCAATAAAATGTTGCACGCTAGGTGCTTTATGCATCAGTCCATCACATGTCCACGTTAGTTTGGAGCAAACATCACTGACTGCGGTCGACATGGGCATATTGCTGTAACCATTAGCAACGTGGTTTGAATCAAAAATCCTGGCTTTTAAGTTACCAAGAATATAGTCCTTAGGCTCCGTATTCCCAATCACACTTAACGCATACGCATTTGTTTGATGCACTTCGCCACCGACAAATTTATTTGTTTGCCAGCCAAATGTCTTTGACTTAATAGCTGCAGATGCCGTGTCAATTTCATCCTGGCTCATGACTTTAGTAAAATCAAAGTGCCCATACTTCGCAGCCCCCTTGATCCTCAGTTTCACAACTTTGCCGTCTGCCAGACCGCTATAGTTAAGGTACAGTGGACCGCCAAAAGGAGTCACAAACAGATTGTCAATACCAGCTTTGAGCGGAACATTAAAAGACACGGGGTTGCGAGGACGGCCATACTTGGTGCCATCGCTAAGAGGATTTCCCCAAGTGCGCGCATAGCCTGATTGCACACCGATAGTTCCTCCGGCGGCATCTACAATTTGTATGGAAATTGTCTTGCCAGGAATAGCTGCGCGACCAATTGCGGTAATGCCACTACCTTGCGCAATCGTGACGTCAATGCTCTCCATATCCGAGCTTACAGCCATATTTTGCGCTTCTTTAGGCATGAAATCGCCATAACCTAAAGGCGCTATTGTGGTGTTTTTTCTGTTAAACACCACCCAAGAATCTGATGCATAGGCACGCAAAAAATCACTAGCCGTCGAGCGTTGTTCTGGAGGCATTTTGCCGTATTTATCGATACTAGGACGCCACAAATCTGCCCAAAGTACTAAGGTCTTGTGCAAATCCATCGTACTTTGCTCGAAGAGATTGAGGCCTTTGCGATGTAGGGCACTTAATTCGCTTTGAATTTGTGAAATTGGTGCAGTTGGAGTGGCATCTGCTTTAAAGTCCCAATCAAGATTATCATCCATTAGCTTTTGAATAGTGACAATTAAGGCTCCCATTTTGTCGGCGCGATTTAAATTATCAGCGACAGTGCGACTAGTACTAATGGACAAGCCAGTCCCAGATTGGAAATAATTGCCGGGATACCCCCCCAACTCCATACCCATAGCACTGAGCACTTTTCGTCCGGCGGTAGACTCCACCCAACTAGATGCCATATAAATCACCGGTTTCCCTGCCGCCAGATACTTTTGCACAAGAGCAGTTAGGTCAACATTGTCTTTAGTGCTACCACCGAAGACGAGCAAATCAGCATTTTGCCAACAACTATTTTTCGTATCAGTCAGATCGCAACTAAGCTCCTGAGACTGACGTCCCAAGCGAGTAATAAATGTTTTAATGTTATTTGAAGCATATCCGGCCTGGGAGTATTTAATATTTGCAGGCAATACCGCATTTGCATCACCTGTCATCAACCAAGTGAATGCCCGCGTAAAGAGTGGCAGGTGTTGTTGTTGATTTGTCGTTCCTGCCATCCAGCTCAAGACGTCTGCACCGTACCCCATCGCTCGACCGCTTCCAAGCTGTGAGAGCGCTGCCATCCCATTACCATTATCTGCCGTCAAAAAACTCACTCCAGACGTTGAATTTTGCAACGATACCGAGATGCTATTGTTGGAGAAGGTCAGGCTCTGATCAAGGTCTTTGCCGTTTTGCTGGTAAATTGAACTTAATGTACCGTTTTGCAGAGCCCTTACATCGCTAGCGATTTTTTTCGCCTGCTGCAGCAAAGTCAATTTCGCGCCAGCATCAAGACCCGAGACATCACCGCTTTTCATTGCGGCCGATATACCGTCATTGACGACAACAGGAGGCACTGTCACAACAGGAGGTGCCGTCACAACAGGAGGTGTCGTCACAACAGGTGGGGTCGTGATAATTGGCGGTGAAGTAACCGGTGGATCAACCACAATCACAGGCGGAACAATGACAACGGGTGGAGAAACAACTGACGGATCAACCGGAACTGCAGGCGGCACAGTAACCGCTGGCGACGACGCAACTGGTGGATCAACAGCGACCACAGGCGGAGTTACCTCATGGGATGGTTCGATGTCGGTTGATGGCACATTCGCTACCGGTGGAGGCGTTGTATTTTGCGGTAGCGCTCCTGAAGTATCACCCCCACCTCCACCACATCCAGTTAACAATACAATTACAAATGATACAAAAAGCGTTTTACTATTCATAGAAAATTTCTGGTGAGTACGGATCGATTGCCACTTACTTATTAAATGATGGCGCTAAACCACCATATTTATTTGAACGTATGAATTCAAAAAATAGAGGCACTTTGTTTGATGTTGAGTAAATAACCACCAAATAAAATTGGCAATGTCAAACATAAAAATCAGGCCGCATAGTCGTCTGAGACTTCAATTTTGTCTATTGCACTTTGGTGCAATTTTTGATGAAATTTTTCAAAGCAAGACGACTGATTGAAAATGCTCATGTTATTAATCTGGGATTAATTTGAAGCATGTATGACGAGAATGTATGAAGCAAAACTTCATCTGTGTACAACACAGATGAGACTGGCTTTTAGCGATTAATTTGAGTGAGGTAGTGTAGAAAACTGTAAAAACGTCTATGCTACAATTCTATTTTTTTCGAACTTTTGACATAGCTATATTTCTACTTTGCTATGTATAAAAAAGTTCGACTTCTGTGTAACCGGTCAAATCAGATGAAGGTTCGCGGTTCAAATCTAGTCTTTTATTTTCTTCCTGTGAAGAAATTATCTGCACGCTCAGTCCTACTTCTCAATTAGTAAAATAGCTAAGAGTAAGCAAGATGCTTATTCCCTTTTCTTGGCAAGCGAACCATATTTTCAGGATCTCATGTTCAAAAAAACTGTTGGCCAATATGCTGTCCGCCAATACAGTATCTGGATAGCGATGCTGTATTGTTTCTGCTGTTTCTCCACCGCATTTGCAGCGCCCACTTCACAGCAGTCAGTATTGGTGTTAAGTCCTGACATGATTAATGTTCCGTATTTATATGATTTCTCTTCGGCATTTAAAGCACAGATCAATAAAGGACGCTTAGAACCGGTCATTGTTTATACGGAAAACTTAGATCTGTCGCATTTCTATCAGAGTGACTACAAAACGCGTCTTGGGCAGTGGCTGAAAGAAAAATATAGGTACAAAAAAATTGATGCAGTTGTTGTGATCGGTCATACAGCGTTGAATTATTTGCTGAATGATGAAAAACCGATATGGCCAAACGTTCCCGTTTTATTTACATTAGCTAGTGATGTCGAAATAGAAAAAATCCATTTGCCGGCTAACGTGAGTGGCAAAACAATCAGGGCAGACTTTGCTGATATAGTTAGCTTAGCAAAATCAGTTTTACCTAGCACTCAGCACATTGTCTTAGTTGGAAATGTTCCGTCTCTTGATATTTACAGAACCTATCTGCCAGCACAAATAACACGAATGGCACGACAAATCGACATCATCGATTTGCGTGGAAAACCTATCGAGGAACTAAGGCAGTTGGTATCTGCCTTACCAAAGGACAGTGTGATTTATTTTACGATGCTTACTTACGATAGTAATCAGCAGAAAAATATTGCTCATGCAGAAGCGCTTGAAGAAATAGCACGTATCGCCAACCGTCCCATATTGACTGACGATCCAACAACGATAGGACATGGCCCTTTGGGCGTAACTTCGTTTGACCCCATCAAAGAAGGGAAAGATACCGCGCAGTTGGTAAGTAATGTTCTGAACGGGGCCGACGTTTCTCATATTCGTGTCAGCAATTCTAGGTACACGCCTTTACTTGATTGGCGGCAGTTAGAGAGATGGGGCGTAGATAAAAAAAATCTTCCTCCTGAGAGCGAATTACGTTTTTATACACCGCCTGTTTGGGAACTTTATCGTTGGCAAATTTTGACCACAGTAGGAGTTATTACGATTCTCTTTGGTCTTCTGATTGCCTTGTTGATTGAACGTCAACGCCGCGCCAAAGCCGTAGAGGAATCACGTCAAAGACTGGCACAAGTCGCGCATATGAATCGGAAAATTACTGCTTCGATTTATTCTGAAATGATTGCTCATGAATTGATACAACCTTTAGCCGCTATCTTGAGTAACGTGGAAGCGGCACAAATATTTTTACAAGTTGACCCTCCTTCTTTGGATTTAGTGAGGCAAATACTAGTGAATATTCAGCGTGATGACCTTCGTGCAAGTGATTTAATTAAGAGTATGCGTGGTTTGTTGAAAAAGTCAGAATCTGAAGTTGGTAATATTGATATTCACCAGGTGATAAAAAATGTTTTAAATTTTCTTGCAGGAGAAGCAAAAATCCGGAATGTGCAATTGAGTGAGGTTCTGGCACCGAGAGCTTTTATGGTCTCTGCAGACACGGCACAACTTCAGCAAGTAATAGTGAATCTTTTACTCAACGGCATGGATGCGATAGATGAAAAAGGCGGTGTATTACGCCGTATTTCAATTCATACGACATTGTCTGATAAGAGCGCGGTATTGGTCTGTATTGCCGATACCGGGACAGGTTTTGATGATAATGTTGAAAGAGTGTTTGACTCATTTTTCACCACAAAACCAGAAGGGTTGGGGTTGGGGCTATCCATTACAGACGCCATCGTTCAGGCTCATGGTGGCCAGATTTGGGTAGAGAATGGGATGGAAGGTGGGATTGTCTATTTTAAATTGCCGCTGTCTCAAAATGAGATGTAATGAATACTGAGTCGACCTTCCTTGTTCATGTAATTGACGATGATCTCTCGGTGCGCACAGCAATGTACTTACTATTGCTTGCTTGCGGGTACCGGGTATTCACTTACGAATCTGGTACACAATTTTTAGAACATTCTTTGCTGGATGAACCTAGCTGTATATTATTAGACGTCAATATGCCTGGTTTTAGCGGTCTGCAGTTACAAGATCACTTAAACGCGGTGAACAGCCATATACCGATCATTTTCTTGACCGCGTACGGGGATATTTCGATGAGCGTACGAGCAATAAAAGCGGGCGCTGAAAATTTTTTAACTAAACCAGTACAGAAAGACGACTTGGTCAATGCAATAGAGGCGGCCAACCGACGTTATAAGAATACACAAAAAAAACGGAGTACTCTACATGAGTTAAGAGTACGTTATAGCCAGTTGACGGAGCGTGAACTCACAGTTTTTAGTATGGTCGTGCGCGGCCAATTAAATAAGCAGATTGCTTTTCAACTCGGCAATTCGGAGCGCACCGTCAAGTCTCAACGCAGCAGTATTATGGAAAAAATGCAAGCGAACTCCCTGGCGGAACTGGTATTGATTGCGACCCAGTTAGGCTTACTTGGTAAAGAAGATAAATAATACGAATCTTGTTCCATCACTTTGTTCGCCGGAATTTTTAACTGAAAAATTATTTAGCTGAGATTTTTCGCTTCAACAAATTCTCATGTAGATCACTATAATTTGATGGCAGATGAATACCGCTTTTGAAACATTCATACCCATCTCAGAAGGTCGAAATGAACATGTCACTACACAACACGATTGACCAATTCCGGCTCTTTTGCGTAAAAGATGATGAAATTTACAGTCTGTTTCAAAATTTGATCAATAGAGAAGAGGTCAAATGAAAGTCGATTGAAATGCCACGCTAGTGTATTTATCGAATTACCTCTTTAGGCCATACAAGCAGGCGGCTGCATTTCTCCCGCATCAATTATTCAAACTGAGATGATGCTTGAAAAGTTATTTCTTACTAAAAATCTTATCGAACTCGCCGCCATCATCAAAATGTTTTTTCTGCGCTGACTTCCAGCCGCCGAACACTTCATCTACTGTAAATAAAGCGACGGGTTTAAATGAGGCCGCGTATTTCTTTGCGGCGATTGCCGAGCGCGGACGTAGGTAGTGTTTGGCGATAATATCCTGACCAGCTTCTGAATATAAAAATTGCAGATACGCCGTTGCCTGCTTGCGGATGTGGAGTTTATCTACGACCTTGTCGACAACGGCGACCGGTGATTCCGCGAGGATGGATGTGCTTGGATAGACGACTTCAAAATTATCGCCAAATTCGGTGCGTACTAATTGCACTTCATTTTCAAATGTCACCAGCACGTCACCGATCTCACGTTGCGTGAACGTTGTTGTCGCGCCGCGTCCACCGGCATCGAGTACCGGCACATTCTTAAACAGTTTTTCGACAAACTGGCGAGCCTGGACTTCGTTGCCGCCTTTCTTGATCACGGCACCCCATGCGGCAAGATAGGAATAACGGCCATTGCCTGAGGTTTTCGGATTCGGAATGATGACTTTGATGCCTGGTTTGATAAGGTCATCCCAGTCCTTGATTTGTTTGGGATTGCCTTTGCGCACCAGATACACCATGGTGGAATAAAACGGTGCTGAGCCATTCGGGAAGCGCTTTACCCAATCGCCTGTGACCAGACCATGCTCTGCCAGAAAATCGATATCGTTGGCCTGATTCATGGTCACTACCGATGCTTCCAGACCATCGGCTACCGAGCGTGCTTGTTTGCTGGAGCCGCCGTGGGATTGATTGATGCTAATGGTTTCGCCGCTGGTTTTTTTCCACTCTGCGATAAAGGCTGGATTGATGTCCTTAAACAGTTCACGTGTTACGTCATACGACACATTCAATAAATTTATTTCTGCTGCATGGGTTGGCGTTGCCGTGAAAAAGCATGCCATTGCTGCCAGCAGACTGGCTGAAATGAGAGTTTTTATCGAAGTGCGTTGTGCAGATGCAGCAGGGAGGTTAAGGCTACGCGCGGAGTGTGGAAAATATGGAGAGAAAACAGAAGTTGATTGCGTCATGACGATATCCAAGGGGAGAGTAGTGCTACACCGAATCAATAAGAATTAGTTACCCTGATTCTTTCACAGGTATCGCCTGTTGAGAATGACTGCTTTTTCATATGCTTATGCAAAAAATAAGCGCAATGCAGCATTTATTATTAGAAATTTGCATTCACTTCACTGAGTAAAATCGTCAGTATCTGCGATTCCTCATTGGCAATATTCGCTTTTCTACCTTGTTCTGCAGGGTGTACTATCCAATCACAGAGACCTGTTCGCAGGACATTATGCGCCTCTAGGCGATTGATGTATTGTTGAGCCAACATAGCGCTGGTGAGCAGATAATCCGGACTAAACAAGCTGTTTGCATGGATAGAGAATGATCATGAATTCTTTGAAACATGGCATCAGTATTTTGATTGCACTGCTCACAGGCATGTGCTGCGTAACCTCGTCAGCCATCGACACTAGTGTGGTCAGTATTCCGGTAAAAAAATCAGCCTGGGATGGCCCGGTTGACGGGCCTGCAAAACAACCTGGTAAAAAAATCACCTTCATTACCCAGGATTCACGCAACGGTGGCGTCTCTTCTGCTTACCGCGGATTTTATCTTGCCGCTATTGAGCTGGGCTGGTCCTTGAGTATTGTGGATGGGAAGAATGACAGAGCTACGATACGTTCCCTGTTCAACGAAGCTTTGCATCAGCATCAGGATGCGATCATCCTCGGCGGTATCGAGTTTGATGACAGTTTTCAGGATCTCAGTGTGCAGGCAAGACAGGAAAAAGTCATCCTCGCGGGCTGGCATGCTAACGCGAAGCCGGGACCAACCAAGGATTTGTTCGTCAATATCACGACGCCATATGACGAGGTCGGGAAAAAAGCGGCAGAGTTTGTCATCGACAATAGCAAAGGCGAGATCGGTGTCATTATTTTCAACGATGATCGCTTTGGCATCGCAAATGCCAAGACTGCAGTAATGATGGATATCGTTATACGCTGTACCCGCTGCAAGCTGCTTTCTGTCGAGAATATGCAAATTGGTCATGCGAATCAAGAGATGCCGGGCGCGGTACTCAGATTGAATCAGTTGTACGGTAAGCGATGGACACATACCCTGGCGATTAATGATGCGTATTTCGATGCGATCAACGTTCCGTTGGCGCGAGCTGATCGTAAAGACATACAGAACGTCTCCGCGGGTGATGGCTCTTATACCGCACTGAGCCGTATTAAATCCGGTATCTCGCAGCAGGTAGCCACAGTGGCCGAGCCTTTTGGCCTGCAGGGCTGGCAACTAGCTGATGAACTAAACCGAGCGTTCTCTGGCTGGCCGCCTAGCGGTTACATCAGCAAGCCTATTGTGATCACAAATCCGCTGATGAACCAGCTTAAAGGTGCCGAGATTGATTCCATCCTCAATTACAAGGAAAACTATTCTGCGATCTGGACCGGTAAAAACTACATGAAATAAGATATCTGTCTGGAGAAAAACGGGCTGGTGTTCAATGCCGGGTTTTTGAAATTTTAAAATTTAAAATGTAATTTTTAATGTGCAATGTTCAGATACCAGTTGTCTGGCACCTGAACACCATCTGCTGATGTTCTTTAACTCCAGCTCAGATCCGTGTGCGTCAGCGGCAATTGCCGTACACGCTTACCCGTCGCCGCAAAAATTGCATTGCATACTGCCGGTGCCAGCGGTGGAAAAGCAGGTTCACCCAATCCCGTGACAGGAAAATCTGTTTTCAAAAAATGTACCTCAACTTTAGGTGGCGTATCCGCGATGCGAAGCAGCGGATAGTCATGAAAATTACTTTGCGTAATACGTCCACGCTCCACCGTCAGCTCGGGATACATCAGTGTGCTGAGTCCATCGATGACTGATCCTTGTACCTGATTTTCAGCACCGCTGAGGTTAACAATTTGTGCGCCAATATCGGATACCACGACCACACGATCTACCTTAAGCTCCCCTTTTTTAGATACCGTCACTTCAGCGACCTGGGCAATGTAGCCGCGGTGACTGAAATGGAAAGCGATACCCTGACCTTGTCCGCGAGGGAAAGTTTTTTTACCCCAGCCGGATTTTTCTGCAACTTCTTGCAGCACATGTTTCATGCGGCCGACGTGATACGGTTGTCCGCGTTCACCTGTCCCTGCAATAATCTCTTTGTCACCCAGAATCTCTAAGCGGAATGCCAGAGGATCGCGGCCAGCAGCATGCGCTAGTTCGTCGATAAAGCTGTGAAAGACCCAGGCAAAAACATTACTTCCCGGCGCACGCCAGGGGCCCATCGGAATACCGCATTCAATCGGAGTTTGCTCCAGCAGGCAGTTTTCTACCCAGCGTCCCGGAAATTCATCGCCACTCAAACTACCACCGCTACCCGGCTGCAGAATGCTCTTGCCCTCACGATTCACCCGGTTCGCGAAGGTGACAAAATGATTATGCCAGGCGATCAGCTTACCTTTGGCATCGATGCCACCGCGCAGAAAATGGAAACCCCCTGCGCGGAAATGATCGTGCTGGATGTCATCTTCTCTGGACCAGGTCAGCTTGACCGGTGCTGTGACTTTTTGCGCGATTGCGGCGGCTTCCACGACATAGTCTGAACTGAGCCGACGTCCAAAGCCACCACCGCTACGCGTGATGTGCATCAGGATTTTTTCTTTTGGAATATTCAGGGTAGTCGCAACCAGATTCTGTCCTGCACCAGGATTTTGCGTCGGAGCCCATAATTCCAGACTGCCCTCCTCCGGCTTCCACCAGGCGGTACAATTTTGCGGTTCTATACTGGCATGCGAGATGAATGGGTAGCTATAGGCAGCTTCTACCGTTTTGCTGGCATGCGCGAGTGCGGCGACAGCGTCACCATCCTTGCGCAAGATCGTTGCTCCGGCTTGCGTAGACTGGGTTTGCGCTTGTGTGGCAAATTCAGACCAGCTCTGCTTGGCATATACGCCCTCGTCCCAGATTACCTTGAGCTGTTTGCGTGCACTGAATGCGGCCCAGGTTGACGTCGCAATAATCGCAATACCGGGAACCAGACCATTCAAATTACTGGTGCCTTCGATCTTAAATGCATCACGCACACCGGGTAAGGTTTTGATCACGTCGAGATTGGCGCTGATCACTTTGCCGCCAAACACCGGACATTTTTCATATACGGCGTATAGCATGCCAGGCAATTTCACATCGATACCAAACAGCGGCTTGCCACTGACGACGGCGGCATTATCGACCCCGCCGATACGGGTTCCCAGTAATTGATAGTTAGACGGATCTTTTAATATGACACTCTTAGGATCTGGTACCGGGAGTGTCGCTGCTTTTGCAGCCAGAGCACCATAGCCCAATGTGCGCTGGCTGGGCGTATGTAAAACTTTGCTACTGACCGCTTTGCATTCATTAACCGGGACTCCCCAGGTCTGGGCTGCGGCATCGACCAGCATGGTACGTGCAGTAGCGCCGAGCCGATGAAAGTCGTTATAGTTGTTGGGTGTCGAGGTCGAACCGCCAGCGCTTTGATTGCCGTAGGCGGGATTCAGATCACCTTGAACGATACGCACGTCTTTCCAGTTCACTTCCAGTTCCTCTGCAATCACCATGGGTAAGGATGTCTTGATTCCCTGACCGATTTCCGGCTGTTTCGAGATCAGAGTCACGCTGCCATCCGCGGCGATGCGGATAAACGCATTTGGTGTGAAGTCGGCTATCCCCGCTGTCGTTGACCGTGTGGCCGGTTTGGCGATCTGGTCGGCATTGCCTGCATTGACATAAAGGCCAAGCACGAGTCCGGTCGATGTCAGCGCGGAGTGACGTAAAAACCGGCGACGGCTTGATGATGCCGGTGTGGTGTCGCTTGAGGTACTGGTAGAGACACGCAATAATTTTTCCAAAGAAGAAGTTTTCATTTGCTGCCTTTCTTCGTGACGCTGATCTCCGCCGCCCTGTGTATGCCTGCCCGGATACGTATATAAGTCGCACAGCGGCATAAATTGCCTGCCATGGCGCTATCAATATCGGTATCGCTGGGGTGAGGTGTGCTTTTTAACAGGGC
This sequence comes from Undibacterium sp. Rencai35W, assembly GCF_049340185.1. NCBI lineage: Bacteria > Pseudomonadati > Pseudomonadota > Betaproteobacteria > Burkholderiales > Oxalobacteraceae > Undibacterium > Undibacterium sp. Rencai35W. The sequence goes on along the minus strand of NZ_JBMPPC010000004.1, from coordinate 112,577 downwards.
GCAAGCGGTCATGATTTGCCCCGCTTGGCAATAGCCACATTGCGGCACATCGAGCTCTTGCCAGGCTTGCTGCAAGGGATGCATTGCTTTGGCATCCAGGCCTTCAATTGTCGTTACTTTTTTCTTTCCTAGTGTAGAGATCGGCAGCAAGCATGACCGTGTCGGTGCGCCATCAATATGCACGGTACAGGCGCCGCATTGCCCGACGCCACATCCATATTTCGTACCGACCAGGTTCAGACTGTCGCGCAATGCCCAGAGCAATGGTGTATCCGGTTCTAGTTCCAGCTGATGTGGCTGACCGTTGACGTTCAAGGTGTATTTGCTCATGGCGAACCCTGCTGGAAAGAAGAAAAGATGATCCTAACTCAATACGTCTTATCACGCATAAAGCGCTATAGCGGCAATCGTATATGCGTAAACCGCATATTCAACCGCGAAAGGATTCGTTTTATTTTAGGTGGTGACGCTTTAGTCTGCAATCCTCACTCGTTCATTACTTTTCGCATTAAGGATTTCCAATGAAGCTCAAGCATCTCGTCCCTCACCTCAGGAACCTCAGTATCGTTAGCGCCTTCGCAGTCGCCGGATTATCCAGCGCCGTATTTGCCGCAGACGTGACTTTATTGAATGTCTCTTACGATCCTACCCGTGAGTTATATCAGGAAGTGAATCAGGGTTTTACCAAACAATGGAAGGCCAAGACCGGCGACAATGTATCGATCAAACAATCTCATGGTGGTTCGGGCAAACAAGCGCGTACCGTAATTGACGGCCTCGACGCCGACGTGGTGACACTGGCGCTGGCCTATGACACAGACGCGATTGCTGAGAAAGGTCTGCTCGATAAAAACTGGCAAAAACGCCTGCCGCATAATGCATCTCCCTATACATCCACGATCGTCTTCCTGGTCCGTAAAGGGAATCCAAAAGGGATTAAAGACTGGGCCGACATTATCAAACCAGGTGTCTCAGTGATCACAGCGAATCCAAAAACCTCCGGCGGTGCGCGCTGGGCTTATCTCGCTGCATGGGGTTATGCGTTAAAAGCGCCGGGTGGTTCTGAAGCGACGGCCAAAGAATATATTCAGAAATTATTTAAGAACGTGCCGGTACTCGACTCGGGTGCGCGCGGTTCGACGGTAACGTTTGCCGAGCGCGGCATCGGTGATATCTTGTTGTCCTGGGAAAACGAAGCCCATCTCGCACTCAAAGAATTCGGCGCTGACAAATTTGAAATCATTGCCCCGTCTATCAGTGTGCTGGCAGAGCCGCCAGTGTCCGTCGTCGATAAAGTGGCAGACAAACACGGTACCCGCAAAGTGGCAGAAGCCTATCTGAACTACCTGTACACCGATGAAGCACAAGACATTATCGGCAATAACTACTATCGCCCGGCAACAGAAAAAGCTGCGAAAAAATACGCCAGCAAGTTCCCGAAAATCAAATTGTTCACGGTAGACGATACCTTCGGTGGCTGGACGAAAGCACAGAAAGAACACTTCGCCGATAACGGCGTGTTTGACCAGATCTATCAACCGGGTAAGAAGTAATTTCAGTATCAAGGCGCTGCACCAGTCCCTGTCAAGGTACACAGACTGACGCAGCGCAAAGACAAATTAGTGTGAAAGAAATCGTATGACCATATTGCTGCTCTCAGGAAGTCCGTCGCTGCCGTCGCGTTCTGCCCGCTTATTGCATTATGTGGGCGAGCGTCTTACTGCGCTTGGCTTACAGACGTCGACGATTCAGGTCAGGGATTTACCGGCACAAGCGTTGTTGCATGCGGACTTCACCAATCCTGAGCTGCTAGCGGTAAAACAGCAACTGGCAGAAGCGCAGGCAATCGTGATCGCCACACCGATTTACAAGGCAGCGTATAGCGGTTTATTAAAAACTTTTCTCGATATTTTGCCGCAAGACGGACTGGCCGGTAAGCTGGTATTGCCTTTAGCGACTGGCGGCAGTCAATCCCATATGCTGGCACTGGATTACGCGTTACGGCCCGTGCTCGCTTCACTCGCCGCGGCACATATTCTGCCCAGCGTGTATGCCATAGACAAACAGGTCGAATGGTCAGAACAACACGGTACCAAGATTGATCCGGCCATTCTTGAGCGTTTGCACGAAGGGGTGCGCCAACTAGATCAGGGATTAGCTGATCGGACCGATACCGTCAACAATACGGACACCATCAGTTTGCGCGGACGTACAGACAAGCAGCCAATTCAAGAGTCACTGCGATGTAGTGCCTGAACGACTTCCTCTCCACGCGGACTGACGAGCTGGCGACGATCGGTTGTTGAATTGAATACTACGTCAATAACCGACACCGCACTGCCAGCACTAAAATTATTTTGATTGTTCCAGATGTTGCGCCACCTGTTGAGCGCACAGGGACACCTGTCACTTTTCGGAAAGTACACATCATGAGTAAATCAGTATTTCAAAATCAAAAACGCCGCACACTGGGCGTACTTGCTGCCGTCGCTGCGAGTGTCGCAGGTGGTTTTCCTGCATTGTCCCTGGCGCAAAACAAGGCAACCACCTTACGAATCGGTTATCAGAAATACGGCACGCTGACGCTTTTAAAAGGAACCGGCGCACTCGACAAACGTCTTGCGGCGCAAGGTGTCGAAGTGAGGTGGACCGAGTTTCCGGCAGGACCACAACTGCTGGAAGGGTTGAATGTCGGCAGTATCGACTTCGGTACGACGGGCGAGGCGCCGCCAATCTTTGCGCAGGCCGCCGGGGCAGACTTACTTTACGTTGGCAACGAGCCACCAGCGCCGAGCGGAGAGGCGGTAATCGTTCCTAAAAATTCGACCTTAAAGACTGCCGCGGATCTACGAGGTAAAAAAATCGTCCTGAATAAAGGCTCGAATGTCCATTACCTTCTGGTTAAAGTGCTTGAAAAAGCGGGAATTGCCTACAAAGATGTCGAAATCATCTATCTGCCACCCGCTGATGCGCGTGCTGCTTTTGAGCGGGGTAGTGTGGATGCCTGGGTTATCTGGGATCCTTTTCTTGCCGCCGCGGAAAAGCAGCTAGGCGCACGCATTCTGATTGATGGCAAAGGACTGGTCAGCAACCACCAGTTTTATCTGGCAGCGCGTCCATATGCACAAAAATATCCTGAGATCGTCAAAGTCGTGCTCGAAGAGCTGGCCAGAATCGACGAATGGGGCGGCAAAAATCTGAAGGAAGTCACCAGCATTCTCTCCGCTCAGGTCGGCCTTGATCCCGCCGTTGTTGATATGGCGACTCAGCGCGCTACTTTTGGCGTGAAACCACTGACCGAGCAAGTGATACGCGAGCAGCAAAGTATCGCCGATGTTTTTGCTGATCTGAAATTGATACCGAAACGTATCAATATCAAAGACGCCGTTTTTTCAGTCAAGCTCTGAGGCCAGCGTGAAGTCACTATTACGTCGTGCAGCTCTGGTGCTGCCTTTCGCCTTATTGACGTGGACATCCTTGTTGCCCGTTAGCGCTCTGGCGGCATTGCAATCTGCTGAGCAATCAAAAATACCAAAAGAATTACGTATCGGTTTTCAAAAAAGCTCGGTCAATCTGACCTTACTCAAACACCGACAAGCACTGGAACAACAATTAAAGGGCGTTAAAGTCACCTGGTTCGAATTTACTGCCGGACCGCAGATGCTGGAAGCCTTATCGGTCGGCAGTATTGATTTTGCGACGACCGGCGAACCCCCGCCAATTTTTGCGCAGGCCGCAGGTAGCAATCTGGTGTACGTCGGTGCGGAACCGGCTAAACCAGCGGTCAGTGCGATTCTGGTCAAGCAAGATTCTGTCATCAAAAATTTAGTGGACCTGAAAGGCAAGAAGATCGCTTTTCAAAAAGGATCGAGTGCCCACTATCACGTCTTGCGTGCCGTGCAACAAGCCGGGTTGCAATGGTCTGATATCACGCCGGTGTATCTCGCACCCGCTGACGCCCGTGCTGCGTTTGAGCGCGGTAGCGTTGATGCCTGGGCGATCTGGGATCCTTACTGGGCCGCGATTGAACAAAATACCAAGCCGCGGGTGCTGGTAACGGGAGTCGGGCTGGTCAACAATCTTTCGCATTATCTGTCTAGCCGCAGTTTCGCGGATCAGTATCCCAAGCTGATTCAATTATTGTTTGAAGAGCTGACCAAGAGCGATACCTTTGTGCAAAAAAATCGCACAGAAGCGATTGCGATTGTCGCCGCCAGTACCGGTCTCGATAAGCCAACGATCGCCACCTTTCTGGAGCGCCGTCCGCGCTCGCCGGTGGTCTATCTGACCCAGAACATCATCGATGAACAGCAGCGTGTCGCGGACAATTTTTATCAGCAAAAACTGATTCCTAAATCTGTCAATGTGAAAGATGCAATCTGGACGCCGCCTGCCAGCGTATCCACAAATAAGTTGCAGGTGAATTGAGTAAGACATTGAAAAGTAAATTGAAAATACAGGAGTAATCATGAGTCTGAATGTTTTTTGGTTCATCCCTACCCACGGCGACAGCCGGTATCTCGGTACCACGAAGGGCGCACGCGAGATCAATTACGACTATCTGCGTCAGATCGCCGTAGCTGCAGATACGCAAGGCTATGACGGAGTGTTACTGCCTACAGGTCGTTCTTGTGAAGATGCATGGGTGGTTGCCTCCAGCCTGATTGGCGCGACAAAAAATCTTAAGTTTCTGGTCGCGGTACGGCCCGGTCTCAGTACACCAGGTCTGGCAGTCCGTATGGCATCGACCTTTGACCGCTTATCGAACGGACGTCTGTTGATCAATGTCGTCACGGGTGGCGATCAGGGCGAGCTTGAGGCCGATGGCTTATTTGCCGATCATGCCGAGCGTTATGAGATCAGTGATGAGTTCTTGCGTATCTGGCGCGGCGCTTTATCCGGTGGCGATCAGGGTTTTGATTTTGAAGGCAAACACCTGACTGTCAAAGGGGCAAAAACCTTATACCCGCCGGTACAAAAACCATATCCGCCTTTGTATTTTGGCGGTTCTTCCGAGGCGGCGCACGAGCTGGCTGCTGAGCAGGTCGATGTTTATCTGACCTGGGGTGAACCGCCCGCAGCAGTTGCCGCGAAGATCGCTGATATGCGCGCCCGTGCGGCTAAATTTGGACGCACTTTACGCTTTGGTATCCGTCTCCATGTGATTGTGCGTGAAACCAATGCAGAAGCATGGAAAGCGGCAGAGCAGTTGATCAGCCATGTTGACGATGCGGTGATTGCACGTGCACAGGCATCGTTTGCCAAGATGGATTCGGTAGGACAAAAGAGAATGAGCGCTTTACATGGCGGTAAGCGCGACAAGCTCGAGGTCTCGCCGAACCTGTGGGCCGGTGTTGGTCTGGTGCGCGGAGGTGCAGGAACCGCGCTGGTCGGCGACCCGGAAACGGTCGCAGCACGCATGAGGGAATATGCGGATCTGGGCATCGAGACCTTCATCCTCTCGGGCTATCCGCATCTGGAGGAATCGTATCGCTTTGCTGAACTGGTTTTCCCGCTGATTGGCAAAGGCACTAATAGGGAAGTCAGCAATTTAACCGGTCCGTTTGGTGAGATTGTTGCTAACGAATTCGTTCCACAAGCGTCACAAAGTTAATGAGGTTTTATGGAGCCTTTCATTACAGAAGTTACCGAGGTCACAGAGGATCCTTCGTTGAGCAATCAACGTTCATTTACAGGTCACGTCGATGCTGTGCAACACCCAATCCAGTTAGGTAAATACGCGAAAATAATTGTTCAATCTTGGCCGCTTTTGTTGCCATGGACTGTGCCCGTGTTATTGATCACCTTCTGGCAAATTGCCGCGCAGACCGGCTGGTTATCAAGCCGGATTTTGCCTGAGCCATTTGCGGTGGCAAAAGCCTTCTGGACATTGGCCGTGTCAGGTGACATGTGGATGCACGCCAAGACCAGCTTATGGCGCGCGATTTCTGGGTTTGCCATCGGCGGCGGTCTGGGTTTGCTGCTCGGTTTGCTGACGGGGAGTTTTAAGACGGCAGAGACTTTGCTGGACACGAGCTTGCAGATGATCCGCAATATCCCGGCACTCGCGCTGATTCCTCTGGTGATTTTGTGGTTTGGCATTGATGAGAGCGCAAAACTGTTTCTGGTCTCGGTCGGCGTGTTTTTTCCTGTGTATCTGAATACTTTTCACGGCATACGCTCGGTCGATCAGGGCCTGATTGAAATGGCGCGTAGTTATGGTTTATCCGGCTGGGCTTTGCACCGTGACGTGATTCTGTCGGGTGCCTTGCCGTCAATACTGGTCGGCGTGCGCTTTTCTCTCGGCCTTGTTTGGGTATTGCTGATTGTTGCCGAGACGATTTCAGCGCAGGCAGGTATTGGTTACATGACCATGAACGCCCGAGAGTTTTTACAGACCGACGTGGTGCTGGTTGGTATCTTGTTGTATGCCTTACTCGGCAAGCTGGCTGACGTGTTGTCCCGTGCGCTGGAACATTACTGGCTGCGCTGGCATCCCGGTTATCAAAGGAAGTCATCATGAGTTTTATCTGTGCAGAAATGATCGGCAGCGGTGTAGCGAATATTGCCGCGCTCAAGCAAGAATTAGATGCTGACTGGAATAGCGCCGCGAGTTCTGAATATCCGCCGCAACAGCCGGATGCATCTGCGGCACTTTCGCCAGCAGCTAACGGCAAGCCGGGCAGCACCGCAATACAGATACACGCGTTGAAAAAATCCTATGCGGGCCGTACGGTACTGAAGTCCCTGGATCTCGACGTACAGCCGGGTGAATTCATCGCCGTGATCGGACGTAGTGGGAGTGGTAAAAGCACCTTACTACGCTTAATCGCCGGACTAGAAACCGCAGATAGCGGCGACCTGAGCTTTGGCGCATCAGACACCAGACCCGAGACGCGTGTGATGTTTCAGGACTCGCGCTTACTACCTTGGAAAACTGTGTTGAATAACGTCGCGCTAGGTTTGGGCGGCGACAAAGCGCTGGCAGCACAGGCACTGTCCAAGGTCGCTTTGTCCGAGCGGGCGCACGAGTGGCCGTCTGTGTTATCCGGCGGTCAGCGTCAGCGCGTTGCGCTGGCTCGCGCGCTGGTGCATGAACCTGCCTTACTCTTACTCGATGAGCCGCTGGGTGCACTGGATGCTTTGACCCGGATCGAGATGCAAAGTCTGATTGAGCATTTGTGGCAACAACGAGGTTTTACGGCGCTTCTGGTGACGCATGACGTGCAAGAGGCGATTGCCTTGGCTGATCGGGTAATTTTGATCGAGGACGGTCAGATTACCTTGGATGAGCGCGTGAGTTTGCCTCGTCCGCGGGCGCGTGGTAATCCGGCTTTTGCTGAACTCGAAGAGCGGATTTTGAGGCGGATACTCAAGCGGCCTGCCACAGAGCCGGATCAGGAACTCGGTGATTTGTCGCTGTTGCGCACTGTCAGTCAGGTGAGCTGGGCAGTGTAGGGGATTTATATACTAGGTATGAGTATTTTTTAAAGCGCTTATTAAATATGGCGGTTAAAGGTGGTTTTTATAAAAAATAGGGGGAGTATATGTATTTTTCGTATTCTTTTTTATTATTTCACACTAACAGGAGTCATCATGAGTATTCAGGCAATCAATGTACGTAACCAGTTCCGTGGCAAGATCAAGGCGATTATCGACGGTCCGGTCGTCTCCGAAGTCGACGTAGAAACTCCCGCCGGCATCGTTACCTCGGTGATCACTACACGCTCGGTCAAGGATCTGGGTCTGGTGATCGGCACCGAAGTAGTGGCTCTGGTCAAGGCCACCGAAGTGTCTATCGCCAAGTTATAAATTGGCACTAATAAAAAACGCCTGTCGTAACTAGCGGCAGGCGTTTTTTTGTGTCATGGGTTGACTCCGTATTTTGACAATATTCAGATAATAGTCGGGCTACGTTCAGGCTACATTCAGGTCTACAGCGTGCGTGCCGGTAGCAATGTTCCCGCCACTTCACCGAATCCTATGCGAGGCAAACCGGGTTTTTGTGCCCAGCCGCGCATGATGATCGTGTCGCCATCTTCGATGAAGATGCGTTGTTCGCCATTCGCCAGCGTCAAAGGCTGCTTTCCACCGGCGGTCAGTTCCAGCAGGGATCCTGCTTCCTTCGGCGCTGGCCCTGACTGAGTGCCAGAGCCCAGCAAATCTCCGGCGCGTAAATTGCAGCCATTCACCGTATGATGCGTGACCAGTTGCGAAACGCTCCAGTACGAATGACGGAAATTCGATAAGGACAAACGCTGAGCCGGCACGCCTTGTTCACGCATGGCCTTGGTTTGTACCAGCACTTCGAGTTCGACATCAAATGCGCCATGGGAACGCAGGTCTGCCGATTCCAGATAGGCGAGTGGCTGCGGATCAGTCGCTTCGCGTTGCCACTGATGACGGTAGGGCGCCAGTGCTTCCAGCGTCACGACCCAGGGTGAAATCGTCGAGGCAAAATTCTTGGCGAGGAAAGGGCCGAGAGGTTGATATTCCCATGCCTGCATATCGCGTGCTGACCAGTCGTTTAACAGACATAGACCAAATACATGGGATTCTGCCTGATCAATACGGATGTTCTCGCCGGGCGCATTGCCATTGCCAATGAAGATACCGATTTCCAGTTCATAGTCCATACGTTTGGCGGGGCCGAATACCGGGCTTGTCGCATTTGGCGGCATGGTTTGTCCGATAGGGCGACGGAATTGCTGGCCCGATACACCAATGGACGAAGAGCGGCCGTGATAGCCGATCGGCACCCATTTGTAATTGGGCAGCAGTGGATTATCTGGCCGGAATAATTTGCCAACCGCAGTCGCATGATGGATCGAGGTATAAAAATCCGTGTAGTCACCGATCTGCGCAGGCAAGGCATATTCCGCCTCGGCCTGCGGGATCAGCGCCGCTGTCAGCTCCGTCTGCTGCGGACTTCCTTCGCGTAAAGCCCGCGATAACAGCAAGCGCAAAATACCCCATGCCGTGCTACCAATATCCATCAGGGCATTCAGGCTGGTGCTTGTGATGGCATGATCAAATTGCGGTGACTTCAAGCTTGCAAAAATACCTGCTGCCTGCGCCGCTTTCAGATCGAGTATCTGATCGCCAATCGCGACGCCAATCCGAAATACTTCAGCACTGCCCGCGTGGCGAAACACACCGTACGGCAAGTTCTGTATCGGAAAATCGCACTGCGCTTCATTTGCTGAGCTGACCCAGCTACGCAGTTGCGCATCATGGGTTTCGTTAAGTGCTAGTGTCATTTTATGCTTGCTCCGGATTAAAATTTTTCTTGATGCCCATCCAGCACTGGTAGTAATCCGGCTGGAGCTGTGCTGACGTCATTGCGGCACGCGTCGGTTTGATGATGTTGCGGGTTTCAATCATGAACGCCATGGTATCGGCAACTTTATGCGGCACGCTGGTATCGCTGTTGCTGGCTTTTTCAAAAGTCGGTGCATCTGGTCCGTGACCGCTCATGCAGTTATGCAGACTCGCACCTCCGGGACGGAAGCCAGTGGATTTGGCATCATATTGGCCGTGGATCAGTCCCATGAATTCGCTCGCGATATTCCGGTGGAACCAGGGCGGACGGAAAGTGTTTTCCGCTGCTAGCCAGCGTGGCGGGAAGATGACGAAATCAATCGTATCGACACCCGGTGTGTCGCTGGGTGATTGCAGCACCAAAAAGATTGACGGATCAGGATGATCGTAACTGATCGAGCCTATCGTATTGAAGTGGCGCAGATCATATTTATAAGGTGCAAAATTGCCATGCCATGCGACCACATCCAGCGGTGAATGCCCGATCTTTGCCGACCACAGATTGCCGCTGAATTTGGCGACTAAACTAAAGTCGCCTTCTTTGTCCTCGTAGCTTGCTTGCGGTGTTAAAAAATCGCGCGGATTCGCCAGACCGTTCGAGCCGATTACGCCGAGATCAGGCAGCTTCAGCATGGCACCGAAGTTTTCACATACATAGCCGCGTGCGATGTCATCCGGCAGATGCACTTCAAAGCGAATGCCGCGAGGAATGACCGCGATTTCCTGCGGCTCAATATCCAGAATGCCAAGCTCGGTGCGCAGGTGCAGGCGGCCTTGCTGCGGAATGATCAGCATCTCGGCATCGGCATTATAAAAATAACGCCCGTCCATCGAACGGTTCGCTGCGTACAGATGAATCGCGCAGCCACTTTGTGCATCTGCAGAACCATTACCCGCCATGGTGACCCAGCTATCGATAAAATCGGTCGCCACCTCAGGCAACGGTAGTGGCAAAGGATTCCAGCGTAATTGGTTTGGTGTGCTGGGTACTTGATCGAACTGATTGGTCATCGCACCGTTATCAATTTGTACGAATGGCTGATGCATCGCGGCCGGACGAATGCGATATAGCCAAGAGCGGCGGTTTGCATGGCGCGGCGCGGTGAAGGCGGTTCCCGATACTTGTTCGGCATATAAGCCATACGCACATTTTTGCGGTGAATTTTGATTCTTGGGTAATGCCCCCGGCAAAGCTTCGCTTGCAAACTCGTTGGCGAAGCCGGTTTGATAAGCGCGCTCGCCGTTGGTAGTGCCGAATGCCCGGGATGGCTGAGACGATTGAGACGGGTTGTTCATAAAGACCTCATGACGAAGCGTGAACTCAAACAGACGGCGTTATTAGCAATAATAATCACAGCGCCATTAGCAGCATCAGCAGCCGCAGCATTTGAGCAGAGTAAGACGCTACTGTAGTGGAGTCTAGTAAAATACGCGATAGGAATACAAAAATGTACTACATTGATTTTGTGAATAATGGTAGCGGTGACTTTTTTGACTTCAGCTGATTTTTGACGGGTTTTCCCATGATAGAACCTAAAGATATTGACCTCAACTTACTGGTGGTATTTCAGGAAGTTTTTCAAGATAAGCAAATTTCTTCCGTCGCAAAAAAACTTGGTTTATCGCAACCGGCAGTCAGCAACGCTCTCGCACGTCTGCGCCGGACTTTTGACGATGAATTATTTGTCAGAACCGCACAGGGAATGCAGGCCACACCGTTTGCCGAATCGCTGGCCGAGCCGATAGCCAATGCGTTGGGGAGCGTATCGCGTGCGCTGAACCAGCATGATAGTTTTGATCCCGCGTCCAGCAAGCGCCAGTTCACGATCGCGATGACCGATGTCGGCGAGGTGTATTTCATGCCAGCGTTAGTTGAATCATGTCGTCAACACGCGCCGTCTTTGCAGATTTCGACGGTCAGGGCGAGCAGTATTGATTTAAAAACTGAGATGGAGGCGGGCCGCGTGGATCTGGCTATCGGTGCATTTGACACAGTTTCGGGGGCCTTGTATCAACGCCGTTTATTCAAACAGCAGTATGTCTGCATGCTGCGCAACGAGCATCCGCTGGCGAATAAAAAAATTGAACTCAAGGAATTCGTCGCTGCCCGTCACCTGATTGTTGCCTCGCAGGAGAGTCCTTACGACAAGATTAATCAATTACTGGACAAGGCAGGTGTGATTGCCAGTGCTCAGTTCAGGGTGCCGCATTTTGTGGCAGTGCCCTACATCGTTAGTACAACCGATCTGCTGGTGACCGTCCCGCAAAAGCTGGCCGAACGTGCAGCAAGTCCGTTTAATTTGCGTTACATCAAATCGCCGCTGCGCCTGCCGGCACTGCAAACGAATATGTTCTGGCATCGCCGCTACAACCAGGATGAGGGTAATCAATGGCTCAGGCACTTTATCGCAGAGCAATTTGCTGAATAAGGTATGACCATAGCCAAACTAAACTAGTCGTGAAAATACTTCATCTTCGCCTTGAATGCTTTTCCGCCATGGACGGGTGCTTTTGACCTACACTTTGCGCATTCTATTTGTCACCTGGGAGTTTCAGCATGCCCGTCATCACCTGCGTCGAAGATCTGCGCTTACTCGCTAAAAAACGCGTTCCCAAAGCTTTTTATGATTACGCCGACAGCGGCTCCTACACCGAGAGCACTTACCGCGCCAATACCGATGATCTGGCGGCGCTCAAGTTACGTCAGCGCGTGGCGATCAATGTCGATCACCGCTCGACTCGCACAACGATGGTCGGGCAGGACGTTACGATGCCGGTTGCCATCGCACCAACCGGACTGACCGGGATGCAGTGGGCGAATGGCGAAATGCTGGGGGCGATTGCAGCCGAAAAATTCGGTATTCCTTTTACGCTCTCTACCATGAGTATTTGCTCAATCGAAGATGTTGCCAGCGTTACGACCAAGCCATTCTGGTTTCAGCTATATGTCATGCGGGATCGCGGCTTTGTGAAAGAGATGATACAGCGGGCAAAAAATGCTAAATGCTCGGCGTTAGTCCTGACGCTGGATTTGCAAATTCTTGGGCAGCGCCATAAAGATATCCGTAACGGTATGTCGGTCCCGCCCAAACTCACGCTCGCCAATATCCTCGACCTGGCGACCAAACCTGCATGGGCATTGCGCGCTCTGACGGGACGAAAAACCTTTGGCAATCTGGTTGGACATGTCAAAGGCGGTGATGGTATTTTGACGCTGAGCCAATGGACGGCAAGTCAGTTTGATCCGACCTTGAATTGGGATGACGTCGCCTGGATTAAAAAAGAATGGGGTGGCAAGCTCGTTCTCAAAGGTATCCTTGATGTAGAAGACGCCAAGCTTGCGGTAGCAGCGGGTGCCGATGCTATCGTAGTCAGTAATCACGGCGGGCGTCAGCTTGATGGCGCGATGTCGTCGATACAAGCCTTGCCAGCCATTGTGGACGCCGTAGGGCATCAGACTGAGGTGTGGTTCGATGGCGGGATACGCACCGGACAGGATATTTTAAAAGCGACTGCCCTCGGTGCTAAAGGCAGCATGATTGGTCGTGCATTTTTGTACGGACTTGGTGCAATGGGCGAAGAGGGTGTCACAAAAATGCTGGAAATTCTGCACAAAGAACTCGATGTCAGTATGGCGTTGACGGGGACTAAGGATATCCGCGAAGTAGGCCGTCATAACTTGGTTGGCTTGAAATAGCGTACCTGAATTTTGTTTGATACGACGGATCAAAAAGCGGAAGGAAATTTGAAAACGGAGCTTAGTTCAATCTGAATATTGTTTCAGGCAATGCTACTTAAAAAATCAAGGGCGACATCCATTGCAGATGCCGCCCTTTTTTAATTACGCTGCCTGTAATTCAGCTTGTTTGATGATGGTTAGGTTGTCGCCATCAATCGCGATTTTTCGCGGTTTATATACTTCAGGTACTTCACGGATCAGCTCGATATTGAGCAAGCCGTTATCGAGTTTTGCACCGACGACTTTGACATGATCCGCTAAGCGGAAGCGGTGTTCAAAATCACGTGCAGCGATACCGCGATGCAAGAAAGTGCTTTGGGTTTCGCCGGTTACTTTTTTGCGGCCGACGATTTTTAGTGTGTCGTTTTCACTTTCAAGATCGAGTTCAGAACGATCAAAACCAGCAACCGCCATCGTGATGCGATACTTGTCTTCTGCGATCAGTTCGATGTTGTACGGCGGATAACTTGGTGTTGCATCGGGACGTTGCGCTTCATTAAACAAATGAGCAAGACGATCAAAGCCAATAGCAGAACGGTATAGTGGAGCAAAGTCAAAATTACGCATGATATATCCTTGATAAAAGTAAGCGATATGAAGTGTGGCAGGCCTCTCCTGAGCACCTGCTATTACAGATATGGTCATACCTGTTTGGGATTTCAAGAGCTTTTTTTGAAGAAAATAATTACAATCTCGAACGCATTATTTTTGCGTTTATTTCATATAGAAAATTCATCAGGGAAGCGCCGTGGCAAAACTTTATTTCAGATATTCCGCAATGAACGCAGGCAAGTCGACAGCGATGTTGCAGGTCGCGCATAACTACGAAGAGCAAGGCCAGGTCGTGCGTTTATATACGGCCGCGATTGATCACCGATATGGGCAAGGCAAGGTCACATCGCGTCTCGGACCGCAACGTGAAGCGGAAGTATTTGATAGTGACTACAATTTTTTAGCAACGACACCGAAGGTCAGTTGTGTTCTCGTCGATGAGGCGCAATTTCTCACGGCGGAGCAAGTCAAACAATTGCATCAGCTTGCACAAGTTAAAGGCGTGCCGGTTATTTGTTATGGTTTGCGCAGTGATTTTTTGGGTGAACCTTTCCCCGGATCGGCGTATTTGTTAACACTGGCAGATGACATTGAAGAATTAAAAAATATCTGCGCTTGCGGTAAAAAAGCGACTATGAATATTCGTATGGATGCGAATGGCAAACGGGTCAAACAAGGCGAGCAAGTGGCGATCGGTGGGAACGAACGTTATCAGCATGTATGTGGACGTTGTTTTTATTCTTGAGAAATTCGCTAACAGAAATTGAATGAAGTCCTGTTGTTTTTGTTGATGTCGTATCGTAACAATTCGCAACAATTTGTGTGTCAACAGAATCGCGTCGGGTGGCGTTCTTGGCATACGTAGATTGACTACGTAACACAAACCAAATATAGAACAGGATTAATCATGAACAAGCTGATCGCCGCCTCCCTCGTTGCTGCTACCTTCGCCATGGGTACAGCGTTCGCACAAACTCCAGCAGCAACACCAGCTAAGGTCGCTGCACCGGCAGCACCCGTTGCTGTGGCCGCTGCCAGCGCTGCTACCAGTGTGCCGGCAACGCCAGCACCTGCTGCTGCAGTTAAAGCCGTGAAAGCGGTAAGCGCCTCTGCTTCTGCACACGCATCTGCTGCAATGCCAGCAACACCGGCAACATCAGCCTCCGCAGCTGTAGAAGCTAAACCAGCAATGCCAGGTGAAGAGCATAAAGCGGTCAAGCATGTGAAACATGCAAAAGTAAAAGCAGAAGCGAAAACAGAAGAAGTGAAAGCAGCTCCGGCGAAGTAATTAATTCGTTAAAAGAGCAGGCAATCTGGCAGGGCAGTGTGTGTTGAAAACGCGTGGTAACTATGTGAAACGACGCAGATGATGTGGGATTAAACCCCGCTGGACACGCGCAATATTGGCAAGCCTGGTCAAACAAAATCCGGTGTGATGAACACCGGATTTTTGTTTTTTCAGCGTCGTTTCATTGATTTTTTTGAATTTTCAGTAGCATAAGAATGCAGGAAAAATTTTGCATAAATAGCAAATAATTTATCTAAAATTCAATTCGAACTTATCTGTAAATCAGCTTTTATTTTGATAAGCCTTTTTACACGGCTCACAAACAGTTACGAAATTATTTAAAGAATAGTTTGAAAATGTTAGCTTAATTTTATCAAAAAGCAGATAAAACGCAGTTTTTTTCAAAAATATCGAAAAAATCCCACTTTTTTTGTCAACCAAGCGGGGGGGATAAACGCTTTTAGCTGCGAGGGTAAGACATTTCTGAGAAAGGAATGCTCCGATAAAAAAGGGAGTACAACAAAATGATTTACGAATTATTAATCCGCTCTGCAGGTAAAAACACAATGTCATCCGACAATCTGGTCTGGATCGACGCGAACTTAACGACACGTGGTTTTGAAAAGTGGATGACGGATCGCTCGCTGCTGAACAAAACTGGCGATGCGCCAGTCGCACGCTGGAGCATCATGCAAACGGTATTGCCAGCGCAGTTCATGCTGGAGACAGACACCGCAGCGCTGGAGCATCACATCTCCGACCTGATGAACGGTACTCAAGAAATCAATGCAGTACCGGATGCAGTTAAAGCCTTGCGCATCTTCCAACTGCCAGCAGAGAAAAAAGAACTCGCAGAAGCTTGCTAAGCTAAAAAATCTAACCCTGAGCTGGCAATCTGTGTTGATTCGCTGTTCAGTTGTCAGACACTGCAGTTAGTAAAGTTCATATAAATAAAAAACGCATTTCATCAATGATGAAATGCGTTTTTTTACGTACGGAAAAGTAGCATTGCTAACTATCTAGGCTTTACGGCGTGATTCCATCTCGTCTCTGGATGCTCGCTTGGCAGATTGGCGACGATCGGATTGTCCCAATACATGCTGTGGATCGCCATTCGGAATATCTGAAATCAGACGATCGAACTCTAGCTTTACAACGGCATAACATTCACAGACGACTTTTTCTAGCCCGGGTCTGTCGATTACTTCGATGTGACCACGACTATATTTGATGAGATGCTGCCGCTGTAATTTACCGGCGGCTTCGGTCACACCCTCACGTCTGACCCCCAACATATTTGCAATCAGTTCTTGCGTCATGATGACCGAATCCGATGATAGCCGGTCAAGACTCAATAGTAGCCAGCGACATAATTGCTGCTCTATCGTGTGGTGACGGTTACAGACAGCGGTCTGGCTCATCTGCGTGATCAGTGCCTGCGTATAACGCAACAAGAGACGCAGCACCGGACCTGCCCGGTTGAATTCATCCTTGAGTAACTGCGCGTTAAGCCGGTAACCAAAGCCGGCACTCTGCACCACCGCCCGGCTTGGTGTGGTGTCGCCTCCCATGAACAAGGAAATGCCCAGAATACCTTCGTTGCCGACAATCGCAATTTCTGCCGAGGAGCCATTCTCCAGCACGTACAGCATGGAGATTATGGCAGTGGTCGGAAAAAATACATACTGTAATTTCCCACCTGATTCATAGATGGCCTCTCCAAGTTTCAATGGCACCAATTCCAGATGGGGGAGCAAACGATCAAATTCCGCAGCAGGAAGCGCCGCCAGCAAATGATTTTGTTTGGGGGAGTGGAGAGTAGACATTGAAGAATTTCGGTAACAGTCCATGTGGCGGACTTGGCGTGGCGCATCAAGATCGGGTGATCTGAAATCAGCATAGCAGAATCGCCATGTTTGTATGTGCGTTATCGCGCATATCGGTCAGACGAGGTGTATTGATGAGGCCTAAGACTTAAATGGCTATATCTGGGGAGTATACGCAAAAAGATAGCTTAATCCGCAATGATTGCGGTGTCATTTAAATATACATCACCTAGTATATGTATCAAAATACTGCTTTTTGTTGAGCTTTTCCAGATCTGTAACCAGATATTTTGAAAAGAACCTGTGCTCCGTTTTATCTTGTTTTTTTTGGTAGATTAAAGGTATTGACAGAATATTTTTTCAGTCCAGATCATCGACGCGATGGCGTACTCAATGTCCCGAATTGGCTTCAGGTATATCTGCCAGAAGGCCATCAAATTCACGCTTTATCACGCCGTAACATTCACAGACGATTTTTTCCAAGCCCGAACGGTTTAATACCTGAATTGCACCGCGACTATAGCTGATCAGTCCGGCACGTTGTAAGTTACCGGCGGCTTCAGTAACGCGTTCACGACGTACTCCTAGCAGATTGGCAATCATTTGCTGGGTCATAACAACTGAATCTGATGAACGACGATCTAGACTCAATAAAAGCCAACGGCACAATTGCTGCTCTACCGTATGGTGGCGGTTACACACAGCGGTCTGCGTCATCTGAGTAATTAATGCCTGTGTGTAACGTAACAAGATACGTAATACCGTGCCTGCTCGGTCAAATTCATCTCTCAATAATTGACCCCGAAGACGATATGCATAACCTTCGCTTTGAACGATCGCGCGATTTGGCGTAGTCTCTCCGCCCATAAACATGGAGACTCCGACGATGCCTTCATTTCCGACCACGGCGATTTCGGCGCTGGCACCATCCTCAAGTACATACATCAGCGACACAATGCAGGTAGTTGGAAAGTACACATACTGTAAGCGCATACCAGATTCGTATAGGGACACATTGTGTGCCAGATGTACGAGCTCTACATCCTTGGAGATACGACCAAACTCAGCCGCAGGCAAGGCTGCCAGAAGATGATTCTGCATTGGACTATGTGGGATTGGCATTAACGATTTTTCGAGTGAAATCTCTGCCAAGAACTATTTGAAACAAGTTAGGCAAGCAAAGAAAATTAGCGCAATGCAGCGTATCACGAAGATAAAAAAAACTATGCGCGACATCGCACACATGCGTTAGTAAAAGCAATAATTTCTTCGAGACATGGAAAAATTCAAAGATAAGATGGGCGTCAATCACAAAAAATCATGCGCTTCGGCTATATGTTCGATATCGCACAGAAGTTACTTTAAAACAAATGTAGCGTGAAGATTCGATCTCATTTTAAAGGGGAATTCAGATGACTACATCAAGCTTATTAAGTAACGAAAAAATGATTCGCGACATAAAGATGGTGATGGCGGACGCTGAATTCTTTTTGCGAGTGACCAGCGATCAGGTGAACACGGATATCGCTGAACTACATGATCTGATTTCTGCTCGGCTGGCGGACGCGCGTTGCCGGCTCAATCTGCTGGAGCAGAAATCGATGTCTTTAGAGTTCGACATGAGTTATGTGCCACGGTTTGCATAAATAATTCTTCCTTGTAGTTTGAGTTGCATGCGGGTTCTCCTAACATCCTTGTCCCTGCGCTCGGCCGCATTTTTTATCCGTGTTTTACTAAAAAAAACTACACTTTGTAGCTGAAGGATCGGCCCGATCATGACCAACCGTATTCTGATTATCACTAGCGTTGCGGTGGATGCCGATGTGTTGGAGGGGGTATTAAAAAAAGCGAGCGATGGACCGTTCGAAATAGAACGAGCGACCAAACTTGCGGATGGATTGAACGTATTAAAATCCACACATATCGATGCTGTACTGGTTGATCTGTCGCTACCCGATAGCCGTGGCATTGATACTTTTTTTCGACTTTTCGCTGAGGTGCCTTATCTGCCAATCCTGACGCTGAGTTCTGTGGAGGATGAGTCACTGGCGCGCGAAGCGGTGCAACGCGGATCACAGGGTTATCTTACAAAAGGACATTTTGCCAGCTACCTGGTACCACAGTCTTTGCGTAATGTCATACAGCGTAAAGCGGTAGAGGAAAGCTTTTATATCGATAAAGCCCGCGCTGAAATTACCTTGAACTCGATCAGTGATGCGGTGATCGGTACTGATATGGCCAACAATGTCGATTACCTGAATCTCGCTGCGGAACGCATGACCCAATGGTCACGCGAGGAAGCTCGCGGACGCCCCATCAGCGAAGTGATGCCGCTGATTAATGGTGAAACGCGTAAATCGGAAGCAAATCCTGTGACGGTTGTATTGGCAGAAGCCAAGCCGACGATCCTGATTCCGGGAACGATTATGATCCGACGTGATGGTAGTGAAGTCGCGATTGAAGATTCAACCTCGCCGATTCATGATTCGGCTGGACGCATGGCTGGTGCGGTAATTGTTTTCCATGATATTACCGCCGCCAAAGCGATGGCAATCAAGATGGCACATCTGGCACAGCATGATTTTTTGACGAATTTGCCAAACCGAGTTCTGTTGACTGACAGAATTGCGCAAGCGATTGGTCTTGCCAAGCGCCGCGGTACGCAGGTCGCTTTGTTATTTTTGGATTTAGATAATTTCAAACATATCAACGACTCGCTTGGACATGCGACGGGTGACAAGTTATTGCAATCTGTCGCGAAACGTTTAGTCGGCTGTGTCCGAGGATCCGATACCGTGAGCCGTCAGGGCGGTGATGAATTCGTGATCTTATTAACCGAGGATCAGGGCGGTGCTTACTCCTCACTGACCGCGGATAAAATTCTTGCTGCCCTCGCTGCCGTGCATTCTATCGGGAACAATGAGCTGCACATCACCACCAGTATTGGCATCAGCATTTATCCGGCAGATGGTTGTGACGCGGAGACATTGATAAAGAATGCAGACACGGCGATGTATCAGGCAAAAGAAAAAGGACGAGATAATTTTCAGTTCTTTAAAAACGAAATGAATATCCGTGCTGTCGAGCGGCAAGTGATCGAGGCAAATTTGCGTTATGCCCTCGAACGAAAAGAATTCGTCTTGCATTATCAGGCCAAGATTAATCTGACGACCGGTGCCATTACCGGCTCTGAAGCCTTATTACGTTGGATACATCCAAAGTGGGGAATTGTGCCCCCGAGTCGCTTTATTGCAATTGCCGAGGATTGCGGTGTCATCGTTGAAATCGGACGTTGGGTATTACGTCAAGCCTGTTTGCAGAACAAACGATGGGAAGAGGCAGGATTAAATCCCGGGTCGATCGCAGTGAATATTTCTGCGATTGAATTCCGCCGTCATGACTTCATCGACGTCGTAGGAGCGATTTTGACAGAGACTGGATTAAGGCCAGAATGCCTGCAATTAGAAATTACTGAAAGCGTCTTAATGCGAGAGGCCGAATCGAGCATCGCGATTTTAAAGCAGCTCAAGGACATGGGTGTACAACTGGCCGTGGATGATTTTGGTACTGGTTATTCCAGCCTGAGTTATCTGAATCAATTTCCGATTGATGTGCTCAAAATTGATAAATCCTTTGTCCATGACATCGGATCAGTCAAAGGAAACGGTATTATTGCCAGCGCTGTCATTGCCATGGGTAATAGCCTGAAACAAAAAGTCATTGCTGAGGGCGTAGAGGATCAGGCACAACTAGTGTTCTTAAAAGAGCAGCATTGTGAAGAGGGGCAGGGTTATATATTCTGCCACCCGGTAGCGGCAGAGAAATTTACCGCTTTATTAAGACGCGGTGTCGGTGGCACATCGATTCATTGATTTTATATGATTGCCAATGACTTCTTACGAGTATGACTGATTGTTAGTAGAGTCATTTTTTAAACTGTTTTTGGTTCGTCATCGTACATACATCGTGTGATGAAGTACGTATCCTGAGTATTATATTGAGTCTGTTTGAACGCGTATTATCGTGTGCAGCTCATCAGGAGAATTTGATGAATAAGCTGTTCCGGCCACCCGTTGTCAATAGCCTGCTGGGACGCCTATTGCGGGCAGGATTGAACCCTCTGAGTTTTGACCAGGATCGCGTGCTTTTGCAAAGCGGACAAGTATTGCATGACGCTGGTGAAGAGGTCAGCACGATCTATTTTCCCGAAACCAGTCTTATTTGTCTGTCAGGTAAATTGAACCTGAATTCCAGTCATGAGTTAGGTCTGATCGGCAAAGATGGTTTGGTCGGTATCACAGCGATGTCGGGAAAAAACCCCGACTACACCAAGGCAATCGTACAAAAAACCGGCAGCGCGGTCAGAATCAGCGCTACCGCTTTACAGCTAGAGATGCAGAAAAATCCTCAGGTGCAGTTAGCCCTATTTGAGTATATCAATCAATTTTTAGCGCAGACCATACAGATTGCCGTGTGCAGTAAATTTCATTTACTGGAAGCGCGCCTGGCGAGATATTTATTGACTACCAAGGATCATCTGGCATCAAAAGAATTTCATTTGACGCACGAATTTATTGCTCAATCACTTGGTGTGCGACGCGTCGGTGTGACAAAGGCGGCGGTCACCTTGCAGCGATTGCAGTTAATCAGTTATTCACGCGGTGAGATTAAAATTTTAGATGAATCAGGTCTGGAGAATATGAGCTGTGACTGCTATCGCCTGATCCGTGAGATTAGCCAGCGAGACGGCAATCATTAATTTTGAAGCTTAGATTGATCGCTTATTCGCATATCGACCACGCCCTACATGTTATTCATGATCGTTAGGATCAACGCATCTCTCTTGTCGAGGGAGATCGATGCGCTGACGGTTTTAGTTTTAGTGCTTACTGATCGCGTTCTTAATGATCTCTTTCGCATCGCCGATTTTTTTCTCTGCTTTGCCATGCGCCTGTTTCAATAAACCCTTGGCTTCCTGTTCGCGATTGCCTACCAGCTTACCCGCACGTTCTTGTACCTTGCCAGACATATCTTTGGCAACACCTTTGATTTGGTCTTTGTTCATGATCTTTTCCTTGGATGAGAGACAGATTACACCTATCAGTTTCAAGGCAGGTCAATCGACATTACCTCGAAAATGCACTGCGCAGAGCGTCAGTAGCATCAGAGTAGGCGTGCAGCCAGCGCTGGTCTGTTCGATATCGTACATTGGTCTTTCCGGTGCATTGTGTGCGCTGACGCACTGAGTAACTCTCTTTACTCAGTTATAAGCATCTATCGCTATTCTATTCACAGAGGCATCTGCATTCTGTGTGCCGGAGCAGCAGAACAGAACCGGACATCCCATATTGTTCAGGCATTGCGTAGCATGTCGTCGTTAGTTACAGGCGATGTTGTCTTTACGCTGCTTAGTCATATGGCCACCCACAAGTCCCTCTTCACCAAAGTGCCATGTTAAAACTCTCTAGCGGATCCCGCTCTTATTCGGAAGACGAGCCCCAGCTTCCGCCATTGAAGTCGGAGTTGTTTAGTGTCATCCAGATGGAGACACATGGCCGTGTTCTGGCAGGACGACATAAAATCGGCACCGATAAGTCTACTGATCAGTTATTGCCACGTCTGGCCGCTAACGAAGAGGCTCTGATTGATGCCTGCGCTGCGCTGACAGCTGCATTGAGAGAGAACCGCCAGATCACTCCCGCTGCCGAATGGCTGCTCGATAATTTTTATCTGATTGAAGAACAAATACGTATTGCCAAACAGCATTTGCCAAAAGGGTATAGCAAGGAATTGCCACGGCTGACGAATGGGCCATCGGGAGGTAAGCCGCGTGTATATGACATTGCACTGGAGACGATTTCGCATGGTGATGGTCGGGTTGACCCTGAGGGTTTAAGCCGGTTTGTCGCCGCGTATCAGCAAGTCACTATGCTGCGTCTGGGTGAATTGTGGGCGATCCCGATTATGTTACGCCTGGCATTAATCGAAAACTTGCGTCGTGTGGCGACACGGATTGCGACGTGCCGGGTGAACCGTAATCTGGCGAATGCTTGGGCTGACGAGCTGATCGATGCGGCTGATAAAGAACCCGGTAACCTGATCTTGCTCGTAGCAGATATGGCGCGGTCTGAGCCTCTGCTTGATAGCTCCTTTGTCGCTGAGGTCGCACGTCGTTTGCAGGGACAGAGTCCGGCATTGACGTTGCCGCTGACCTGGGTTGCGCAACGCTTATCCGAGACCGGCCTGACGATAGAACAGTTAGTGCAACTGGAGACACAGCAACAGGCCGCGGATCAAGTCTCCATCAGCAATAGCATCGGCAGTCTGCGTTTCTTAGGTGCTATGGACTGGCGGGATTTTGTCGAGACTATGAGTCATGTCGAGCATGTATTGCGACGCGACTATGCCGGCGTTTATGCTGAGATGGACTTTGCAACGCGGGATCGTTACCGGCATGTGATTGAGAGCCTTGCAAAACATGCTGCGATCAGTGAAGTTGATGTCGCAGAGCATGCGCTGCGTTTGTCATCGCAGGTGAAATCCGGCGATGCTGACAAGGCCGATGCAGAATACAGCGGGCAAAGCACTGGCGGAGAAGGACCGTCACGCAAAGAACATATTGGTTATTTTCTAGTAGGTAAAGGATTGCCCGCCTTGGAGCAGGCGATCGATGTGCAGTACGGCTATGTCAAAAAAATTCTGAATAAAAATAAGGATGCATCTGCCTCGTATTATCTGGGCCTCATCTTTACGCTGACTGCTTTGTTCACCATTCTGCTACTTAAAAAATCTTATGATGACGGATTGCGTGAGCTGAGCTTGGCGACACTGGGCGTCCTGGGATTCTTTGCCGGTAGCCAGCTGGCGGTTGCCCTGGTCAATTGGGTGGCGACCATATTGACTACGCCAAATCCTTTACCCCGGATGGATTTCTCTCTGGGGATCCCTGCCAAGGCGCGCAGTATTGTCGTGGTACCGACGATGTTGCTGCATGAATTGACGATTGATCGTTTATGTGAGGCACTGGAGGTCAGGTTTCTGGCGAATCGCGATGAGAATCTGTTTTTCTGTTTGCTGACCGACCTGGCCGATGCGCCGACGGAGACGACCGTACAGGATGAGATATTGATTCATCTGGCAACGAGCGCAATCACTTTACTGAACCAGACCTACGGTAATGACACGCATAGCCCATTCTTTCTCTTGCATCGGCCACGCCGCTGGAACCCGCAAGAACAGTGCTGGATGGGTTATGAGCGCAAGCGCGGCAAGCTATCGGATCTAAACGCGTTTTTACGTGGTAGCACCGATATCCTATTTACCCATATCGTTGGTAACGTCTCGCTGCTGACCGATATCCGCTATGTAATTACTCTGGATTCGGATACGCAATTGCCACGCGATTCTGCACGTCTGTTCATTGCAACGATCGCACATCCGCTCAATCAGGCTGTATATGATGCTAGCAGACAGTGTGTGGTAGAAGGCTACGGCATTTTGCAACCTCGTATAGTGTCTAGTTTGCCGAGTGCGAATGCGTCCTTGTACGAAAAACTGATCGGTGGTGAAGCTGGGATCGATCCGTATACCCGCTCAGTCTCTGACGTTTATCAGGATTTGTTTCAGGAAGGCTCATTTATCGGAAAAGGAATTTACGATATTGATGCCTTTGAGCTGGCGCTGAGTGCCAGACTGCCGGAAAACCGCATCCTCAGTCATGACCTGTTAGAGGGCTGTTATGCGCGCTCGGGCCTGATCAGCGATGTGCAGTTGCATGAAGAATATCCATCCCGTTATTACGCCGATGTCAGTCGCCGCCACCGCTGGATTCGCGGCGACTGGCAAATACTAACCTGGCTGTTACCAGATATTCCTTTGGTTGAAAAAGCGGTTACTGGTCGAGGTATGAGCGTAGATAAAAGCTTGGACTCAGTCCTCAGTTCAGAGAACCAAAGGACCAAAACACAGGCTCGCCCACGTACCACAGTGAACCCGCTGTCGATTCTGTCGCGCTGGAAAATTCTAGACAATGTCCGCCGTAGTCTGATCGCGCCTGTCTTGATTGCCCTACTAGTTTTTTCCTGGGTTTTGTTACCGTCACCGTGGGTGGGTAGTGTGGCTGTCGTAGTAATTCTTTTCCTGCCTTCTCTGGCAGCCTCATTGCTCGCCTTGCTGAATAAATCCCGTGAAGTATTGATCAGGCAGCACATACTCGCTGCTCTGCGAAATAGTCAGCGGCATCTGATGCATGTATTGCTCAATCTGACATTTCTTCCCTATGAAGCGTTTTATAGTCTGGATGCAATCCTGCGTACGGTCTGGCGTATGGTAGTTTCTCATCAGCGCATGCTGGAATGGCAGCCATCGAGCGAATCAAATCAGCATACCAATGGCAGCCTGATCGCTTCTCTGCGGCGCATGTGGAGTGCGCCTGTTTTTGCCTTTAGTCTGCTCATCATTTTACTGAGGGGTCGTCCTGCGACATTGCCGTTTGCATTTCCATTTGTATTGCTGTGGATAGCATCACCGGTGATTGCCTGGTGGGTGAGCCGCCCGGTGATGAAAAAAACCTCCGAACTTGATGCCGGGCACCAGGTTTTTTTGCATCGTCTTGCACGTAAAACCTGGGCTTTCTTTGACAGCTATGTCGGTCCGGCAGACAACTGGTTGCCACCTGACAATATGCAAGAACAACCTGTCGCTGTGGTCGCTCACCGTACCTCACCGACGAATATCGGGCTCGCTTTACTGGCCAACTTGTCTGCCTATGATTTTGCATATCTTCCTATGGGACGGTTGCTCGATCGCAGCGCTCATACACTGACGACGATGGGGCGACTGGAGCGCTATCAGGGACATTTCTATAACTGGTATGACACGATCAGTTTATTGCCCTTGCACCCCGTGTATGTGTCGACGGTCGACAGCGGTAATCTTGCAGGTCACCTGTTAACGCTGAAAGTCGGCTTGCTTCAATTGCAGGATCAGCCGGTTTTGTCAGCGACCGTTTTTCAGGGGATCAATCATACTTTTCAGGTATTAATTGAGAGTATGGATGTCGAACCTACCGAGGAGATACAGGCTTTTCATCATTGTATTGAAGACGCTTGCCATGCTGGTACCTCAGGCCAGCAGGATTTGTATGCTGCGATAGCGATGCTTGATTTATTGGAACACAAGGCACTCGACATTCAGGAGCAGATTGAGAAGCATAGCGGCCTGGTTGTGGATAAATTAGTAGATAAGGTCATTTTGCCGATGATTATCCCTGTCAATTTTGTCCCAACTGCACCGGAGAAAAAACAGCAGCAACTGTACTGGGCCCAGGCGCTGGTGCGTCAGTGCGCGGATGCCCGGGATGATTTACTGTTTCTCGCGCCGTGGCTAGCGGAGCCTAGTTTGAGGCAAATGAGTAAGGATATCGCCATATTAACGTTAGCTCCGACATTGAGTGAGCTGGCCCGATTCGGCGTAGAGATACTACCGATGATCGCCCGCATGAACGGTTCTGGAATCGCGGAAACAGATGCTCCCGAATTATGGGTGAGGCTGTCTGATCTGGTGACGCAGGGAAGCGTGCGGGCTAACGAACGTATTACAGAGATCCAGCAACTGGCATTGCAGGCGGTTGAGTTTGCACGGATGGAATATGGTTTTTTATATGAGCCGACCACGCATTTATTAGCGATTGGCTATAACGTTGCAGATCGTCGCCTGGACACTGGGTGCTACGATTTGCTCGCATCAGAGGCACGCTTGTGTAGTTTTGTCGCTATTGCACAGGGACAGTTGCCGCAAGAGACCTGGTTTGCCTTGGGTCGTCAATTAACACTGGCAGGAGGTGAGCCGATTCTCTTATCGTGGAGTGGCTCGATGTTTGAGTATCTGATGCCGTTGCTGGTGATGCCTAATTTTGATAATACCCTGCTCGACCAGACGTATAAGTCCGTCGTACAGCGACAGATAGAATATGGAGCACAGCGCGCTGTTCCATGGGGTATTTCTGAGTCTGGTTACCATGCATTTGATGCGAGTCTAAATTATCAGTACCGGGCTTTCGGTGTCCCGGGTCTGGGCTTAAAACGTGGCCTCGGTGATGATCTGGTTGTCGCTCCCTACGCATCTATGCTGGCGCTGATGGTGGTGCCAGAGCAGGCTTGCGAGAACTTACAGCGTCTGTCCAGAGAGGGGGCGGAGGGTAGCTTCGGTATGTATGAGGCGATTGATTACACGCCCTCGCGACTGCCGCGCGGACAGACTCAGGCGCTGATCCGTTCATATATGGCACATCATCAGGGGATGAGTTTATTGTCTCTGGAATATGTGTTGCTGGATCGTCCTATGCAGCGACGTTTCGTCTCGGATCCTTTGTTTCAGGCGACCTTATTGCTGCTCAAGGAGCGCATCCCAAAACCAAGCGCGTTTTATTCCAATACGACAGAACTCGCCGATATCCGTTCGGCCGCCGGTGAGCAAGAGATGCCGATGCGCATTATCACTAAAGTCGATTTGCGGATACCCGAGGTGCAGTTGCTGTCGAATGGCCGCTACAACGTGATGGTCACGAATAACGGCGGCAGCTATAGCCGGTGGCGCGATCTGGCGATTACACGCTGGCGTGAAGACAGTACCTGCGATAACTGGGGTAGTTTTTGCTATGTCCGCGATTTATCGAACGGCAGTTATTGGTCGAGTGCTTATCAGCCGACTTTACAGCCATCAAAATCTTATGAGGTCATTTTTTCTGAGGGGCGTGCCGAGTATCGCCGTCAGGATAACGGACTGGAAACCTACACCACGATTGTCGTCTCACCCGAAGATGATATTGAAATGCGTCGCACCCGTATCACTAACCGGTCGCGAGTGACCAGAACGATTGATATCACCAGTTATGCCGAGGTCGTATTAGCGCCTGCGGCGGCAGACAATATGCATCCGGCATTCAGTAATCTCTTCGTGCAAACAGAAATTTTACCGCAAGAGAGTGCCATTATTTGTCGTCGCCGTCCCCGCTCTGAAAGTGACTTTACGCCATCGATGTTTCATTTAATGGCAATACACGGCGCAACGAGCGAAGCGACATCATATGAGACCGATCGGATGGCTTTTATTGGTCGTGGTAACACGAGCCAGTCTCCCTTCGCAATGACACAAAAAACTTTATCCGGAAATCAAGGATCGGTACTTGATCCTGTTGTCGCGATTCGCCATCAGATCCGGCTGGAGCCAGAACAAACCGTCATCGTTGATATGGTCACGGGGGTAGCAGAAACCCGTGATCAGGTGCTTGGACTGATCGATAAATATCAGGATCTGCATCTGGCAGACCGGGTATTTGAACTGGCCTGGACTCATAGTCATGTGGTTCTGCGCCAGTTGAATGCAAGCGAGGCCGATGCCCAGTTATATGGGCGCCTGGCAAACTCAGTGATTTATTCTAATGCCCTGTTACGTGCCGACGCCAGTATTCTTGTCAAGAATCGGCGCGGTCAGTCTGGTTTATGGAGCTATGCAATTTCTGGCGATTTGCCGATTGTGCTGCTACAGATCAGTGACGTTGAAAATATAGAGCTAGTCCGCCAGATGGTGCAGGCACATGCTTACTGGCGTATGAAAGGCCTAGCGGTGGATCTGGTGATCTGGAATGAAGACAGGGCTGGTTATCGTCAAATCCTGCAAGACCAGATCATGGGCTTGGTCGCCTCCGGCATCGAGCCGCATGCCATGGAACGACCTGGTGGAATTTTTGTCCGTCTGGCAGATCAGATACCGAATGACGATCGTATCTTGTTGCAATCCGTGGCGCGCGCCATCTTGTCCGATACACGTGGCACACTGGCTGAACAGATTAATCGTCGCGCACAAGTTGAAGTGCGTATGCCTTTGCTGACCCTGAGTAAATCACATGTGCCGGTGCAGACTCCAGTACCGGCGATGCCGCCCGCTCGCAACGATCTCGTTTTATTCAACGGTACCGGTGGATTTTCTCCCGACGGCCGTGAATATGTCATCACAACGTCCGCCGCCAATACAACACCCGCACCTTGGGTCAATGTATTGGCGAATTCTCATTTCGGTAGTGTGATCTCCGAGAGCGGACAAGCTTATACCTGGGGTGAGAACGCCCACGAGTTTCGCCTGACACCGTGGTCGAATGATCCGGTATCGGATGGCGGCGGTGAAGTATTTTATTTACGTGATGAAGAGAGCGGTCACTACTGGTCACCGACCCCCTTGCCTTGTCGTGGTCAGGGTGAGTATGTGACCCGTCATGGTTTTGGATACAGTGTCTTTGAGCACGTTGAGGACGGCATTAAATCTGAGCTGTCTGTGTATGTCGCATTAAACGACGCCATTAAATTTTCGGTACTCAAAGTACGCAATGACTCTGGCGCAACCCGGTTGTTATCGGCGACTGGTTATGTCGAGTGGGTGCTCGGTGATGTACGGCAAAAATCGGTGATGCATATTGTGACTGAGGCCGATCCCGCGACCGGTGCCATCTTTGCCCGTAATTCGTATAACGCAGAATTTTGTGATCGTACTGCTTTTTTCTATGCCGATGCGATGACCTTGAGTATGAGTGGCGACCGTACCGAGTTCATCGGTCGCAATGGCAGCTTGCGACATCCTGCTGCGATGAACCGGACACGCTTGTCAGGCAAGCTGGGTGCGGGTTTAGATCCGTGTGCCGCAATCCAGATTCCGTTTGATCTGGCCGATGGTGAGCAGCGTGAAATTATTTTCTTGCTCGGTACCGCAGGGCAGCGCAGTGCTGACGTCAGCAATTTGATACGACGCTTCCGCGGGACTAGTGCGGCGGCTGATGTACTCACTGCTATCAAGCAGTATTGGGAGACGACTTTAGGCGCGGTACAGGTAGAGACGCCTGATCTCTCTCTGAATATATTGACGAATGGCTGGTTGATGTATCAGACACTTGCCTGCCGGTTGTGGGCGCGTAGTGGCTTTTATCAGTCCGGCGGAGCCTTTGGATTTCGTGATCAGTTACAGGATGTGATGGCGCTGATTCATACGCAACCGCAGCTCGCGCGTGAGCATCTGGTGCTGTGTGCAGCTCATCAATTTATTGAGGGAGATGTCCAACACTGGTGGCATCCACCGACCAATCGTGGCGTCCGTACACATTGTTCAGACGATTATCTATGGTTGCCGTTGGCGACTTGCCGGTATGTGAGCAGTACGCGTGACTACAAAGTGCTCGATGAAAAAATCAGCTTTCTGGAAGGGCGGCAAGTTAATTTTGATGAAGATTCCTACTACGACTTACCTGGTCAGTCTAACGATACTGCGACGCTGTATGAGCATTGTGTCCGTGCGATTACTCATGGTTTACGCTACGGCGTACATGGCTTGCCGCTGATTGGCTCGTGTGACTGGAATGACGGCATGGACAAGGTCGGTGCAGAAGGGAAGGGGGAGAGCGTCTGGCTGGCATTTTTCCTGTATCAGGTATTGATGCGTTTTGCCGGGTTGGCAGATCAGCGTCTGGATCAGGTATTTTCGGATCGCTGCCGGAGTGAGGCGGCGCGATTGCAAAAAAATATTGAACAACATGCGTGGGATGGTGACTGGTATCGTCGCGCGTATTTTGACGATGGCACGCCTCTTGGTTCTGCCACTAACGACGAATGTCAGATTGATTCTATTTCGCAAAGCTGGTCGGTGTTATCCGGTGCCGGCGATCCCGTCCGTTCCCGTGCGGCGATGCTGGCAGTCGATCAGCGGCTGGTGCGTCGCAAAGATTTGCTGATTCAGTTACTTGACCCGCCATTTGATCATTCGGATCAGAATCCGGGCTATATCCGCGGCTATGTGCCGGGTGTCAGGGAGAATGGCGGGCAATACACCCATGCAGCGATCTGGACGGCAATGGCGTTCGCAAAGCTCGGTGACAGCCAGCGTGCCTGGGAGTTATTTGACATGATCAATCCTGTCAATCATGCGCGTACCGCCGATCAGGTATCACTTTACAAAGTTGAGCCGTATGTTATCGCCGCGGATGTTTATGGTGTCAGTCCGCATATAGGACGCGGCGGCTGGACCTGGTACACCGGCTCGTCTGGCTGGATGTACCGGCTGATATTGGAGTCGCTGCTGGGTATTACGCTGGAGGGTGATCAGCTTCGTTTTAATCCTTGTCTGCCC
Source organism: Undibacterium sp. Rencai35W (assembly GCF_049340185.1). Lineage (NCBI taxonomy): Bacteria > Pseudomonadati > Pseudomonadota > Betaproteobacteria > Burkholderiales > Oxalobacteraceae > Undibacterium > Undibacterium sp. Rencai35W. The sequence continues at coordinate 81,682 of NZ_JBMPPC010000004.1, read as the reverse complement.
GCTGAGTGGACGCATTTTAAAATCCATTACCGCTACAGGGATACTACCTATCACATTGTCGTCTCCACGAGCCACACCGAGAGTGAGGCAATGTCGCTTACGCTCGATGGCGTCGCACAAGAGTCACCATTGCTTCACATGGTGAATGATGGTCAGGATCATCAGGTGGAATTACGTATTGACTACATGACGCAATAGTTTTTTGTTCTATCCACATTATCAGTGATTTTATCCAGTCTCGATTTTCTCGGTCGGGTCGACTCTACCGGTTTGTTAAGGACGCAGAACTCATGCCATCGCCAGGGATGAGGTCTGCGTATCCGCGGCACAGGCATTACGAATGCTTGTTAACTCTGGGGTAAACATGGTGGCGGATTGCCACGGACGTCATCTATACAACCGATACTACACATTGAATTTTTTTACATCTATGTGAGTTACCGAACAGAGACCCGGTGTGTCTGTCCGTAAGCTCCGTTCTTATGCGCTGTCATGAGAACGACAAGAATCACTCTTCCTTTTCTCTTTGGTCAGCAATGTATTGCTCGAATTTATTTCCTATTCTGTTCATCATCTAAAGGTTTCAAAATGCAAAAATTCCATAAAATCGCACTCGCCGTGTCACTATTATGCGGTGTCGTTGGCAGCAGCATGGCACAACGTTCGCCAGAAAATTATGAGTACAATCCATCATGGTATGTCGCACCTAGTCTGGGTGCGATTGATGCCGATACCCATTTTGGTGTGACGGGTCATGGCGAAGCTGCGGCGATCCGTTTTGGTCGTGCGTATTCTCCTGACTGGGATCTGCAATTCGGCACCAGCTATGGTCGTCAGCGTGATAACGGTACGCGTTATCAGCAAAATACTTTGGGTGTCGATGCCTTGTATATGTTCTCTCGTAAGAGTTTTCGTCCGTTTCTGTTAATCGGCGCAGGTGCGCAATACGACAAGATCAATACGCCGCTGGTAGAAAAATCCCAAACATCGCCGTATATGAATGCCGGTATCGGTTTTCAATATGGTTTTACCGATCAGTTAGCAATACAGGCTGATCTGCGTCGTGTGCATGGCTTTATTCGCGGCGATGATTTGGGGTTTAGTCATTCGAATAATAATTATCTGAATGTCGGTCTGGTGTTTAGCTTTGACAAGCCAGTACAACGTGCTGCGCGCGTGGAGCCAGCTCCTGCACCTGACGCCTTAGTCATTTCAGAAACTCGCCCTGCACCAATGCCGATGCCAGCACCTGCACCAATGCCACCGCGCTTTGAAAAAGTGACTTTGTCGGCGACTGAATTATTTGGTTTTGACAGCGCAGCGTTGAATGGGCCACAGCCAAAGCTTGACGAGATCGCGGGTGTGCTGAACACCAACTCGCAGATCAGTGATGTCGTGATTACCGGTTATACCGATCGCCTGGGTACGGATAAATACAATATGAAGTTGTCGCAACGTCGTGCTGATGTCGTGAAAGCTTATCTGGTCGATAAAGGTGTGGCACTGACTCGCTTATCCGCACAAGGTAAGGGCGAATCGAATCCGGTTGTGCAATGTACAGAGAAAAATCGCGTTGCCCTGATCGTTTGTCTGGAGCCGAATCGTCGCGTCGAAGTAGAACAAATTACGATAGAACGCCGCGTGCAGTAATCGCCATAGAGTAAGAGCGGTCGTCACTGAACTGAGTGACGATTTTTGGGCCTCGCTAGTTGGTTATGGCGAGGCTTTTTTTATGCGCTTGCCTGGGAGGTAGTCAGATCGTTGTGGGCTTGAGTGTATGGAGCAATTATTGAGTAGAGATTTTAAGTAAAATTATATACTCCCCCTATATTGTCATTAAATAGGCCTTATTTCGCTTTATACCGTTGGTGGTTGAAAATATACTAAATAGGAGTATAGAATTTTCTATCAGGTCGTAAGCTGCCAAACACCAGCGCATACTGGCGCGTGAATTCCGCGCCCAGTAAAAAAATCTGTGCCGAATAATACACCCACAGTAGCAGTGCAATCATCGATCCTGCAGCACCGAAACTGGTTGCGACACCGCTGTTCCCGATGTAGAGACCAATCCCATATTTGCCAATAGAGAAGAGTGCCGCCGTACCTAGCGCGCCGATCCAGACATCGCGCCAGGATAAGCGTACTTGTGGCAGCATTTTAAAAATGACGGCAAATAGAGAGGCAATCACTGCAAAGCCGACCAGTGATGAAATCGGAATCAGGAGTAGCGCGATATCGATCTGAATGCCGCTCCAGTAATGCTCAAGAAATACCAGTGCTGCACTGATGATGAGCGAGACCAGCAGTAAAAATGCCAGCACGAGTATCAAGCCAAATGATAGCAAGCGCGTACGTAATAGTCGCCACAGGCCGGGCTGCTTCAGCTTAGGGACTTGCCAGATTTCATCCAGACTTTCTTTTAATTCGGCAAATACACTGGTTGCGCCGATTAATAGTAATAGTGTGGCCAGCAGCGTTGCCAGCCGGCCTTCTTCAGGATTGCGTGCGCCAGCTAACAGCAATTGAATTGCCTCCGCGCCACTGCGTCCGACAAGTCCCTGTAACTGATTCAATATTTCGCCTTGCGCTGCTTTTTGACCATAAAAAAATCCAGCGATGGCGAGTACCAGAACCAGAATCGGTGCCATCGAAAACAAGGTATAAAAAGCCAGTGCCGCACCTTTACTCGCTGCACGATGATGTATCCATTGTTCGATGGCGCGACCGATCACGGTGCACATCAGCTTAACCGACGACGGTAATAAAAAAATAGTGTCACGCACGGTATGTGTGACTGAGCTGAGCTGTTGTAAGAGTCGGCGATAGTGTGACGTCATGGAGCGCAATTTCCGGTGAATGATTCGTGTAGTCCGCTAACAAGGTTTGCAAGATAGCGCACGATGAATGTGGAAAAGTAGTGGTCGCTGCAAGACACGCAGGCGTAGTAAGTGCATCTTCGCAGCATGCCTGAACTATTTTGAGCGGTAGGTACGCTAGCGAACAGAGCACCATGTGGAAAGCGGCGATCATCATCATGAGCTGAATACAAGTTGAGTACAAACTTAGTTGCTAACTCAGTACAAGCGCAATCAGCGCAGCGATTGCGGATGAACACTATGTATCTCTGTCAGGGTTCTTGCCGGCGATGCACATTGTTGAGATTGAATTTGGCATCGGATTGGGTATTACTGGCTTTCTCCTTCTGACACACAGAACTTACCTTACTTACTTCATAAAGATCGGACATATTGCGATGAAAAAATTAACTACGGCACTTTCCTTCGGTGTTGCCAGCGCCCTGTTTCTGACACTGAGCGCGTGTAATAAACCGACGGATATCGCCGGACCATCCGCCCCGGCAATCACGGTGGGTACTCAGGTCGACGATACGGTAGTTAGCACAAAAGTATCCTCCGCATTGATGGCTGATAGCGATATCAAGGGCTATGACATCAAGGTTGCAGTGCGTAAAGGGGAAGTGATGCTAAGCGGCTTTGTCGACAATCAGACGCAAATCGACAAGAGCGTTGCGCTGACCCGTGTAGTCGAGGGTGTGACCGGCGTTGACAATAAATTGCTGATCAAAGAGAGCCCGAGGACCATCGGTAATAAAATTGACGATGGCGTCATTACTGCCAAAGTGAAATCAGTATTACTCGCCGACTCTGCTGTAAAAAGTTTTGATATCGGCGTTGTCACGAGTAAAGGCGATGTGCAGCTCAGCGGTTTTGTCGACAGCGAAACGCAAATCGCACGCGCCACTGAGGTCGCCAAAGGTGTAGAGGGCGTGCAGAAAGTGTCGAATCAGATGAGTGTAAAAAAATAGTGACAGATAAAATAGTGACAGGACATCGCCGCTTCGCCCGTTGACGCTGGCGTATCAGGCGGCGATCTCCGCTAGGTCCGTCAACTATTGACGCAATGATTTATTCCACCAATGCTGGCCTGAATGTGGCGCTGTCAGATCCAATCGTTCGCCCATTTCCGGCGTACTGATCTTCACTTGCTTCTGTTCTGCCAGTTCGACGATACGTTCAAACGGTTCTTGCCATACGTGCATTGCCAGATCGAAGGTGCCGTTGTGAATCGGTACGAGTTGTTTGCCGCGCAAGTCCAGATGGGCTTGCAGCGTTTGTTCCGGTTGCATGTGGATGTCCGGCCATTCCTTATCGTAAGCGCCGGTTTCTATCAGGGTGAGGTCGAATGGGCCGTATTTATCACCTATCGTTTTAAAACCATCGAAGTAACCGGTATCACCGCTGAAAAATACGCGGGTATCGTCATCCATGATGATCCAGGATGCCCACAAGGTCTGGTTGCCGTCGAACAGTCCGCGTCCCGAAAAATGCTGGGATGGTGCGGCTACCAGTTGAACCCCATGCACGTGCGTGTTTTCCCACCAGTCCAGCTGTTGAATTTTATGGGCAGGAATCCCCCATTTGATCAGCGTATCGCCCACGCCCAGCGGTGTCAGGAAATGCTCTACCTTCTCTGCCAGTTGCAGGATAGCGTCATAGTCGAGATGGTCGTAATGATCGTGCGACAGAATCACGGCTTTGATCGGTGGCAGATCCTGAATACTGATCGGCGTCTGATGAAAGCGTTGCGGCCCCATCCACTGCACTGGAGACGCGCGATCAGAGAATACAGGATCGGTCAGCCAGAATTCGCCTCGTAATTTCAGCAACATCGTGGAGTGGCCGAGACGGTACAGCGAGCGATCCGGCGCGGCGAGCAAATCGTCGCGGCTCAAGGCGTTTACAGGAATCGGTTGCGCTGGCACGGTACCGGCGGGCTTATGAAACATAAAGCGCCACATGATCTGCATGGTTTTGACGAATCCCGGACGAACCATGGAGGCGGCATTTCTGAATTTGCCTGCGGCGCGTTGAGGCGATTCCGCATAAGCGAGGGAGGTGGTGCAGACGGTCATCGTGCGGGTTGCCATAATCAATAGTCCTGTCAGAGAAACGCTAATCATTTATATGCTGCTAATCCGGTGTATGTCGTTCGAGATGAAAAGGTGATCAGGATGCTGGAACCTGATTGAGGTTGATTGATGTTGACTAAGGTGATTAATGTTAATGGAGGTTGATCCATGTGAGCTCAATCGGTTTTCGTCTCAATTACACTACACAGTGTAGTTTCATTTTAAAAGCAAAATCACGAAAAGTAAACTAATCAGTGTAAAATATTTAAATCCTTAGTTAAAAAGCATTCAAAAACATTTTTATGTCGATTCCTCTGCGTCTGACTGACCGTAAGCGCGAAGCTATTTTGCAGGCGGCGATTGCCGAATTCCTGGCACATGGTTTTGATGCCACCAGCATGGACAAAATTGCGGCCAGTGCAGCCGTTTCCAAGCGCACGGTGTATAACCATTTTCCCAGCAAAGACGATTTGTTTGAGGCAATTTTGTTGCAGCTCTGGGACAGCAGCGCTGCACTTGCCGAGATTCGTTATCAGCCAGGTCAGGCCCTGCGTGAGCAGTTGATGGCTTTGATGCAGCAAAAAATGAGCATGCTGAACGACAAGAGCTTTATGGATCTGGCCAGAGTGGCGATTGCAACAGCCATCCACGATCCGGTGCGGGCGCAAGAGATGATCGCCCGCATGGGAGCTCGCGAAGAGGGTGTCACCACCTGGCTGCGCGCTGCGCAAGCCGATGGACAGATCAGAGACATCGACCCGGAATTCGCGGCCCACATGCTGCAAGGACAAATCAAGGCATTTGCATTCTGGCCGCAAATCGCAATGGGACAGCCTCCTCTGACCGATACGCAACAAGCGGCAGTGATACAAACCGCTGTCGATATGTTTCTAGCTTACCTTGCTGTGAGCACGGTCGGCTAAGTTCAGCACCTGCCCGCTACCAGGGCAATGATTCACCACGATAATCGAAGAAGCCACCGGAATTCTCCGGCAGCAACCTGTCGATCACATCGAGAAGTCGTTCCGCTGCCAGCTCCGGTGTTTGTACTTCCAGGCCAGACTTACTGAAGGCAGACGACAAACGGGTGTGCACCGTGCCCGGATGCAGTGCGACACAAATCGCTGCTGGCTGGCGACGGTGTAATTCAATTGCCGCTGTGTGTACAAGCTGATTTAATGCCGCTTTTGAGGCACGATAGCTATACCAGCCGCCAAGCTGATTGTCCCCGATACTACCAACCTTGGCAGATAAACTGGCGAACACAGCTTTGCCTTCGCGTGGCAACAAAGGCAAAAAATGCTTCATCAGCAACGCCGGACCGATCGCGTTAATCGCGAACGACTCCGCCATCTGAACCGCATCAATCTGGCGCAAGCTTTTTTCAGGCTGCAGGCGCTCGTTGTGCAGTAATCCTGTGGCGTCGATGATCAGGCGTATCTCACCTAATGCCGCAACATAGTTCGCGCAGGACTCGATCTGCGCTTCGTCGAGCAGATCCAGCGCTGGCGTGCTCTGGCGGCTCAGAGGAATAACCTGAGCGAAGGCTGTTGAGGTTTGCAGCGCTGTCAGCAGTGCCTGACCAATACCGCCGGTGGAGCCGATTACGACACACACTCCACCTGCGTTGAAGGAAGACATTCCGGCCATATCAGGCTTTTTTATTCCAGGCACTGCACCAGCCTTTGGCATTTACTTGCTTGCCACCGACGGCACCGCAGACACCCCAGGCGTCACCTGCTTTGCCCTGAAACAATTGGCAGTTACCGCAGTTGCGTCCGGCGGCAAAAGTCGCGTATTTTTTCGCGTCTACTTTGCTGGCATCGTGTTTATAACCCAGTGCGGTGGCGATGGCATCGCTTTCCTCGAGCTTGGCTGCTTGTGCCGTTGCCATACCGGAGCTGCTGAGTAAAACGGCGGCGGTCGGGAGTGTCGTGAAAATGAATTGTCTGCGTGTGGTCATGATGCATCCTTGGCGAGTGGCTTGAGGGTGGGTGGTTGTTCTGGGACAAAGTAAATTTGATGACGAAGATGAAACATGTTTGTCTCTGCTTTGTCCTTTGAAAATTCTTTATTTAAGAATTTCACTATCAATTTAAGCTGATTAACTTTTTGTGTCCAGTCAATGAATCGAAAAATGTGATATAAAGCGGTTCAATTGCATTTATTTTGAATGAATTGAACTGCTTAAACTGAATGGGGAACGATGATGAACACGACAAATACGGTAAATGACCCGCATACGCCAACCTACCGCAGTGGCGTTGCAGCCCGTCTGGCAGGGGTGCCGGTAGAAACCTTACGGGTTTGGGAGCGCCGCTACAAAGTCGTGGGACCGAGCATGAGTTCCAGCGGACAACGTTTGTATTCGTCTGCCGAAATCCGGCGTCTGGCATTGATTAAGCAATTGGTTGATATGGGACATCCTATCGGCTCTATCGCCACAATGTCGACCGACGCTCTGATCGCAATGCGCAGTGCGACCAAAACACTGGAAGCGCCGCGTAATAGCAGTGAGGTTGCGGCACGTGTTTCCAGAGTCGTACTGGTCGGTCCCTTGTTATCCTCGCGTCAGTTTGAGAACACCTTGCATGACAGCACGCTGGTCATCGCTGAGCGTTATGTGAATCTGACGGATGCCAGCAATCCGCCGCAACGTATTGACGCCGATATTCTTGTGACTGAATTTCCTATCTTGAATGAGGCATCGCAAGATGCGATCGCTAGCGTCAAAAACGCCTGCGGTGCGACCCAGGTGATCGTTCTTTACCGGTTTGCTCCGAGCGCAGTGATACGTCGTTTGCGTATGGCGGGCTATGAGGTTGCCAGAGCGCCGTCGGATTCGATTGAGATCGAAGCCTTATGCCGGGCCTTGTTGCGTATTCCATCGGTTGAGTCGAAGATAGCGGCATCGGTTCCTCCTGCAATTGCGAGCATACCGGCGCCCCCTAGATTTGATGAGCAAGGCTTGATTGCCTTGGCAAATTCTTCCAGCACAGTATATTGCGAATGTCCGCGCCATTTGGTTGAGCTGGTCTTAAGCATGAGCGCTTTTGAGCGTTACAGCGCGGAATGTGCCAATCGCGGTCCCGACGATGCCGCATTACATCGGGATTTGCAGCATACTGCCGGACACGCAAGAGCATTGTTGGAAGGCGCCTTGCTACGTGTCGCTACTGCCGAGGGAATACATGTTCCACAGACTTTGCCGGCGACCAGAGATCTCGCTACGAATATGTAACCCTATTTCTCATAGCCCCGGCCATATCTGGCCGAGGCTACTTAATACATCTCACTAGTTAAAGAAATTTTTTGACAGTCTCAAACCACAGTATGTTAATGCCCACAATACCAATTCCAACTAAAAACATGTAGGTGTCTGGTGAACTGAACGCAAATAGTTGCGCGATAAATGGCACTGTCAATATAAGCGTCAGCGCAAGTACAGTAGCAATCGCAATTTTCCAGAAGTAAGGATTCTTGGTCATCAATATTGTCCATGATGGTTGATTCAGAGAGCGGTTAACCAGTATCAGACCGAGATTCGATAATACCAATACAAAGAAAGTCAGCGCTCTGGCGCTATCATCGGATTTGCCCGATACACGAGCCCAGATGAAGAGTCCGATCAGAGTTAACAGCAAACCAGCACCCTGCCATAATCCGCGATACACCACTCTTTTATCAAATAGGCGAGTACTCGATGACCGGGGTGGATTCTTCATATTGTCGGTATCTGGTGGCTCAGCCTCGAAGATGACAGAGCAGGCAGGATCAATGATCAATTGCAGGCTCAGTACGTGTACGGGCATTAATAACATTGGCCATCCCAGTAGCACGGGTATCAGAGATAACCCCACTATCGGAACATGGACTGCTACCACAAAAACAATCGCTTTCTTTAAATTACTGAATACGCGGCGCCCGTACCTAACGGCGGTCACTAATGAAGAAAAATCGTCATTCAATAAAACCAATGCGGCCGCCTCACGGGCGACGTCGGTACCACGCGCACCCATCGCCACACCAATGTTGGCAGCCTTTAATGCCGGAGCGTCATTCACGCCATCACCAGTCATCGCAACAATTTCGCCATGCGCACGATACGCATTGACGAGACGTAGTTTTTGATCTGGCTGAACCCGGCAAAAAATATCTGTCCCCATGAGTTTTGTCTGAAGATCCTTATCACTTATCGTCGATAGTTCGGTCCCTGTGATTAGGTCGCCACCAGTTGCTAAACCAGCTTGTTTGGCAATCGATAGTGCTGTTGCCGGATGATCACCAGTCATCATAACAACCCGAATACCAGCTTCATGACATTCGTGAATGGCAGTAGCAACATCGTCCCTGACAGGATCTTCTAAACCGACTAAACCCAGAAATTCAAAATCAAAATCATGCTGAATTTCAGGTAGTTTTTTTGCATGGAATTCTGCGCGAGCTACGCCGAGCACACGCAGGCCATCGGCGGCCATTTGTAATACCTGTTCTGTAATTCGCGTGCGATCTTGTTCATGTAAATGACATAAATCAATAATCGCTTCTGGCGCCCCCTTCGCCGCAATCAAATACGCACTGTGATCGGGTGACTGCCACACGCGAGACATTGCCAGCATCTCATGTGACAGCGGATAGTCATCAATGAGTGTCCAGTTTGTATGCAGGTGTTCCGTATTTGACAGCAATATTTTTCCTGCATTGGCAATCGCCGTTTCCATTGGATCAAAAGCACGACGATGACTCGCCAGAATCGCGAATTCTAAAGTTTCGTGCAAATTTTCTTGTAGTGTTTGCGTTTGCTTTGTATGGTTATCATAAATCTCTTCATGCAATTGCAAACGCCTCACCACCATGCGGTTGGTAGTAAGAGTTCCTGTTTTGTCGACACACAATACAGTGGTTGCTCCCAATAGCTCAATAGCGGGAATACTTCGCGCTAATACATTCTCTTTGGCTAAACGCCATGCGCCTAGCCCTAAAAATATCGTCAAAATAACAGGAAGTTCTTCAGGTAACACAGCCATCGCCAAGGTCAGGCCAGCCAGCACTCCGTGTAACCAGTCACCGAGCTGGAGCCAATACACCAAAGCCAATGCGCATGCCAGTAATAATCCGACGACGGCTACCCGTTTGACGACCAGAGCGGTTTCTTTCTGGATAGGGGTATTTTGTTGCGTAATACCAGTAAGTGATAGCCCAATTTTTCCTAATGCACTTTACTGACCAATTGCAGTGACTCGCCCGGTCGCGGTTCCCTGTGTCACTAAAGTGCCTGAGTACACCAGGTTGATTGCTTGATTTTCTTCCTTATTTGGGCGGACAGATTGTGTTTCGATCGCTCGCTTAACTACCGGAACAGATTCGCCCGTTAGCATCGATTCATCGACTGTCAAATTGGTCGTATCAAGTATCACAATATCAGCAGGAATACGATCTCCTTCGGATAGTAAGACGATGTCACCATATACCAGCTCCCGACCATCAATTTTTTGAAGTTGCTTATTACGGATGACCAGCGCTTGTGGACTGGAGAGATCGCGCAGTGCGTCAAGCGATCTCTCTGTACGCCGTTGCTGAAAAAAAGTCATTACCATAACGACGACGACAAATCCGAGCAGCATCAACGCTTCACTTAAACTGCCGAGTGCCATATAAATACCGCCGCAAGCGAGCAATAACAGAAACATGGGCTCAGTGACGATATCTTTGACTAAATGCAGAACGGTTCCCGGTTTGGATCTGACCAATTCATTAAAGCCCCCTGAGTCGCGTTGTTCGGCAATTTGTACGTCACTGAGTCCCTGATAGGGTGAATTAAAGTCTGTCATGAGTGCTCACTATTGTGGATACACCAAGAATAACGGTCTGCCGATCATGAATCCGCTCGCTAGCGCACAGACGCATTTTTTATTATCTCTTATGGTACGAACTGATTGAACTATGGGCTTTGAGCTAAAGCAATCTCTAAGAAGATGAGTGCAACAGGCGATGGGCAATACCCTCATCAGGCAGTGGCATCTGAGTACAAACAGAAGAGGCATTAACGCCTCTAACAGAAATATCAAAACATAGTTCTGACAAGTTCTGTTAAAAAATGGGAGGAGGTTCTATGGTTCCGACAAAGAATAAAATTCATTTTCTTGTCGTGAATGATTCAGATGTCATGCAGAAAATCATCGTTGCCCTGTTAAAAGAACTCGGTTATCTGAAAATCTCTTTATCGGATAGTGGTGAGAAAGCATTGCTCTCAATTAGAGCTGCATCTCTGATTGGTGCGCCTATTGATTTCATTATTTCTGACTCCACGATGCCAATGATGACCGGTCTGGAGTTCATACGGGAAGTGCGTCAGTTAGACGGGATGAACCAGATCCCCATTCTTATGGTTACTGCGCAAGCAAAAACACAGGACATCATCTCAGCCGTCAATGCAGGCGCTGATAGTTATCTGGTAAAACCATTTAAAGCCAATAGCCTCAGAAAGAAAATAGAAGGTCTGTTGGTGTCCCACCATTTAATGGACGCACCGATTGTTTTTGGCGGATTTGGTCAGCTATAAAATTTCATACTATGTTGGACAGCTAACCGAACTAGAAGACTTTTATCCATACTCTACATTGATCTCCGAACGACCTTACAAAGGAATCAAGATGAACAAGGTTCACATCAAAACGGAAGCAACGCATTACATCAAACCAGCACCAAAATTAATTGAATTGAGTGAACATCATCAGGCCGCAGCACGCTTCCATGAACATGCTTCACGTTATCACTTAGAAGCGGCGAAACACTATGAATCTGGCCAGTTTGAGGCGGCGACGTTTCATGCTCACATTGCTCATGGACATGCTTTAGACGCCTTGCAGCAGAGTGACGAGGCTGCACGTATCCACGCACGAACACTCACTCCTTCTCATTTGCCGACTGAAAAGAATACATCCACTTAGATCATTGCTGACTTAGTTATCGTATCTTTTTCTATTTATTGCAATGTATATTCAAACAAAAAAGACCATTATGAGCTATCAAAGCATCAATCCGAATACCGGACAAGTCACCAATATTTTTAGTCAATTAAACGATATTGAGTTGGAGAAGCATATTGAAACAGCGAGCGACTGTTTTACTACTTGGCGCAAAACAAGTTACTCAGAACGATCTGCAATTTTAATCAAAGCGGCTGGCTTAATGCGCGAGCGCATCGACGATTTTGCGAAGCCCGTCACCATGGAAATGGGTAAATTATTAGAGCAAGCCAGAGGAGAGGTTCTTGTTAGTGCCGATATTATTGAGTACTACGCGGAGAATGCTGCTGAATTTCTAGCCCCACAAATACTGACGCCTAGTTCAGGATCTGCCTTTGTAGAGAATAGTCCCCTTGGTATTTTATTTGGTGTGCAGCCATGGAATTTTCCTTATTACCAGTTGGCGCGCTTTGCGGCCCCTAACCTGATGGCAGGTAATGTCGTGATGGTGAAGCATGCGGCATGCGTACCTCAGTGTGCGCAGGCATTTGAGCAGTTATGGCTCGATGCCGGCGCGCCGGAGGGACTGTATACAAACCTCTTTATTTCATACGATCAGGTCAATCGGGTGATTGATGACCGGCGTATTAAGGGTGTTGCTCTGACGGGTAGCGTTGAGGCCGGTAGGTCCGTCGCAGAACGTGCCGGGAAGAACCTGAAAAAATCAACGATGGAATTAGGTGGCAGCGACGCATTCATCGTACTCGAAGACGCGGATCTGGATCGCGCCGTGTATTGGGCGATATGGGCAAAGATGAACAATACCGGGCAATGTTGTGTCGCTGCAAAGCGGTTTATTCTTGTTGAGCCGGTTGCTGACGCATTCATAGCGCGCTTTCAACAGGCATTAAGCGCATTGGTTCCCGGCGACCCTATGGAAAGCGCTACAACTTTAGGTCCCTTGTCTACAGAATCCGCACTTCTTAAACTCCTTGAGCAAGTAGAACGCGCAGTTACTGCGGGGGCGACCTTAGTCATGGGCGGGAAACGGATTGATCGACCGGGGTTTTTTATGGAGCCCACGATTTTGACAAATATTGCACCGGGCAATCCTGCTTACAATGAAGAGTTCTTTGGCCCTGTCGCGATGTTCTTCCGTGTGAAAGATGAGGATGAGGCGATTGCTTTAGCGAACGACTCTGAATTTGGTTTGGGTGGGTCTGTATTTACTCAAGATATCGAACGGGCAAAGCGGATCGCAAGTAGCATCGATACGGGAATGGTATTTATTAATCACCCGACTTGGACAAGTCCGGATCTGCCATTTGGCGGGGTAAAAAATTCTGGTTACGGCAGAGAGTTATCGAGTCTAGGTATTCAGGAGTTTGTGAATAAAAAACTGATACGTGTCCAGACGCTTGATGCGCCAGCATAAATCAGATGATTGACATACTTTATGCGACATGAATGTGAACTAAAGCACACTAAAGGTTAACTATGACAAGTACAACGAAACCGGATGCAGGAAAATCAGGTACGTTCACCATCGGTACTTTTACAATACACCGTCTTGGTTATGGGGCGATGCAGATTACTGGTAAAGGCGTATGGGGTGAGCCACAGAATAAAGCCGAGGTGATGCGGACATTACGGCGCTTGCCAGAACTTGGTGTAAATTTTATTGATACTGCCGATTCCTATGGGCCAGATGTGTCTGAGTCACTGATCCGTGAGGCATTGCATCCCTATAAAGACTTACTAGTGGCGACGAAAGCGGGTTTGACGCGCAGTGGTCCCGACGCATGGGAAATGCTTGGTCGTCCAGAATATTTGCGACAACAAGCTCTGAAAAGTTTGCGACATCTGGGGGTAGAGCAAATCGGACTGTGGCAACTACATCGCATTGATCCTAAAGTACCTCGTGATGAACAGTTTGATGCAATCAAATTGCTACTTGCTGACGGCATTATTGCGAATGCGGGACTTAGCGAGGTCGGCATTGAAGACATCGAGGAAGCATCCCGTTATTTTAAAGTGGCCACAGTACAAAATCGATATAACCTCATCGATAGAACCAGCGAAGATGTGCTGGACTACTGTACGCAACACAGAATCGGATTTATACCGTGGTATCCACTGGCTGCCGGTGAACTGACAAAAAATGGCTCTGTGCTTGATCAGATTGCAAAGTCGCATGATGCCCACCACAGCCAGATTGCACTGGCTTGGCTATTGCAGCGGAGTCCGGTGATGCTGCCGATTCCCGGGACTTCTCAAGTCAAGCATCTGGAACAAAATGTTGATGCAGTAAACATAGTGTTGAGTACAGCAGAATTTGACTCACTCAATCGTGACGGAAACGCCCTGTTTAAACGCAATAAGATGCCTCACTGAATATCTGAATAATCGCCAGAACGAAACGAGCGATTATTCAGATGTTGCGGTCTTATTTATATTGCGGGCCAGTCAGTAAAAAAGCGCCGCCCTGATAGGTCGTTGTAATATCGTCGGCAGCCGGATAGGCGCCGCTGTCAGGGAAATTCTCTGCGAAAGCCAGTGAACTGTCCTTCGCTTGAAAACCTAGATGCGCTGCTTTTGTGTTGTCCCACCAGCTTGCCGGATTATTCGACACGCCAAATGTGATGGTATGGCCGACTTTGGGGGTGAAAATTGAACAGCGTAGCAATTCGACCAGATCGTCATAGCTAAAGTAGGTCACCATCATCCGGCGGTTTTGCGGTGCAGGGAACGAGGAGCCGATGCGAATACAGACGGTCTCAATCCCGAAGCGGTCATAGTAATAGCGTGACAAGGATTCGCCAAAACATTTGCTGATACCGTACATGCCATCCGGGCGAGGCGGCATATCAGCATCGATGACATCGGTCGTTTTATAGTAGCCGACGGTGTGGTTGGAGCTCGCAAAAATCACACGCTTCACATTCGCCTTATGCACAGCTTCATAGATATTGTAGGTGCCCTGAATATTTGCATGCATGATGGCTTCAAAATTCGATTCCGTCGAGATCCCGCCGAAGTGCAAGACCACGTCAACGCCATCCATCATCGCAATGACCGCTGCCTTATCCGACAGGTCGCATTGCACAATTTCTTCGCCAGGTGCCGCTGTGCCGAGATCACTGATGTCACTCAGGCGCACGATATCAGCCCAGTCTTTCACCCGTTCGCGTAAAATTTTTCCCAGACCGCCGGCAGCGCCAGTCAGTAAAATGCGTTTAAAAGGTTTAGGTGAGCTTGGCGTAGTCATAAAAATCCCGTGCGATTCAATCATGGTCAAAGAGAGTAGATAAAGATAGCAGCTGTGGCTGCGGAGTGAGCTGATGCCGCATGCATTCAGGTGATCGGTGCTGGGTTGAATAAGACCAACGCATTATGCAACTTCCAGTGTTCGGCCCAGGTTTCTTTACCGCTGGCGACATCAAGCAACAGTTGAAATAATTCCCAGCCTACATCGGCGATACTGGCTTCACCGCTAGCGATCCGGCCAGCGTTGATATCCATCAGATCGTGCCAGCGACTGGCTAATTCATTCCTTGTAGCGACTTTTATTACCGGCACGGCAGCAAGGCCGTAGGGCGTACCGCGACCGGTAGTGAATACATGGAGATTCATTCCCGCAGCTAGTTGCAGCGTACCGCAGATAAAATCGCTGGCAGGTGTCGCTGCATAAATCAGTCCCTTTTGCGTGAGTTTGTCTCCTGGCGAAAGCACGCCGGATATCGTGCTGCTTCCGGATTTGACAATCGATCCCATGGCTTTTTCTACGATATTCGACAGACCGCCTTTTTTATTGCCGGGAGTCGTGTTGGCGCTACGATCGACGCCGCCGCGCTTCAGATAATCGTCATACCACTGCATTTCCCGGATCATCGCCGCGGCGACTTCAGGATTTTCCGCTCGCGAGGTTAGTTGATCAATGCCGTCGCGCACTTCGGTTACTTCCGAGAACATTACGGAGGCGCCAGCCCGTATCAGCAGGTCGGTAGCGAAGCCTACTGCCGGGTTGGCAGTCACGCCAGAAAAAGCATCGCTGCCACCGCACTGTACGCCTACCACCAGATCTGAGGCCGGACAAGTTTCGCGCCTGCGCTTATTCAGCTCGGTCAGTTGTTTTTCTGCTGTTGACATGATCGAGTTGATCATCGATTCAAAACCGATATACTCCTGATCCTGCAAGCAAACCACGACAGGATCGCCGCCATTCTGTATGGGGATCGACCCCTTCGGGAACAGGCGGGTGGGCTGAAGTTTTTCACATCCCAGACTCACCACCATGGCCTGCCCGCCAAAATTCGGATTCAGACTGATATTGCGCACCGTGCGGATAGGAATCATCGCGTTTGGTGCATCAATCGCGACGCCGCAGCCATAAGTATGCTCCAGACCGATGACATCATCGACATGCGGATAATGGGGCAGCAACTCTGCTTTGATGCGCTTGACGGCATGTTCGACGACGCCCGCCACACATTGAACGGTGGTCGTAATCGCCAGAATATTTCGCGTGCCGACTGAGCCATCGGCATTACGATAACCCTGAAAACTGTAACCTTCTAATGGATCTGAGGCAGGGGCTTTGCGTGTGGCGATAGGTAAATCCTCTAAGCCTCTTGCCGGGGGCAGCTGCACCAGGGATTCTTCGATCCAGCAACCCTGTTTAATCAGCCTGACTGCGTAACCAATGGTGACGTTATAGCGAATGATCGCCGTCCCGGCATCAATATCGACTAAGGCCAGCTTGTGACCCTGAGGGACATTTTCTATGAGTGCCAAACCACAAGGGAAAATGGTGCCAGCGGGAAGTCCTCCATCGTTGGCCACAATCGCAACGTTGTCATTGCCATGCATCTGGATGTACAGAGGGTTTTTTCTGTTGGCGTTCGTCATTTTCGGATTCCCAGGGTCATAATTATTTCCTGATTTACAAGAATTTTTTAAACCACCCGATGTCATTGCAGTAAATTGGTCATACCAGATAAATTTTTCTGTCATTTTGTTTCATCTGGGACTAATTACAACAAATTCGCGTGCCTTGTTCATTCTTCCTATGAAAACCAGAAAATAACTCAGCGCAATAGACGTTTTTCTTAAGAAACGATGCAATAATCTGCGCGATTTATTTTAAATGTTGTGGCGAGTATGCCACCAAAAAAAATATCTGGCTAGTCCACATTGCAAATTTGGTCTGACCAAATTAGAATGGCCTGACCGGATGCATTCTTTTACTTTTTAAAAGTTGGAATCATGTTGAAAAAAAATAGTCTCCCTGGTGAAGCCGGTGTGCATGAGCCGCGTTTGTATCGCGTTGTCGCCGACCGGATTCAGGGTTTGATTGCAGATGAACAGATAGGACCCGGTGAGCGCCTGCCATCTGAGAGGGATCTGGCGGCCAAGCTCAGTGTCAGCCGTGCGTCGTTGCGGGAAGCCTTGATTGCGCTGGAGTTGGGCGGAGTGATTGAAGTACGTGGCGGTTCTGGTGTGTATGTCAGTGAAAAACCTGATGTGCCTGCAGACCTGCCGGAAGTAGGGCCTGGTCCGTTTGAGGTGTTATCAGCCCGTCGCCTGATCGAATCTGAAGTTGCTGCGATTGCCGCCAGAGTTGCGACGGATTCAGCGATCGATGCGATTTTAAAAGCGGTGCTGGAAATGGAAAAAAATCACGCCAATTATTCGAGCAACGAACAGGCGGATCGTAATTTCCATTTATCAATCGCCAGAGCAACGGGTAACAGCGCATTAGTTGGCACCATTGAATATCTGTGGGATCAGCGTGGTCGTCTCTGGCATAAGTTGAAAGAACATTTTCAAACTGAGGAGTTACGTCAGCAAACACTGACCGATCACCGGAATATTCTGGAGGCAATCGCCGCACATGATCCGGCAGAAGCCAGACGTGCGATGCGAGCCCATCTAGAAAGAGTGACGCGAACTTTTTCAAGAGGATAAGCAAGCATATATAAAGAATACAGGCAGTAAAGCGGGAAGCCAGTCAAAGCAAAACCAGATAATTTGCGACAGATTTCCCGTGTAGGAATTTTCTATTTTGACCGGCTGCGACCTCGATGAGACCTTGCTCTCGTCCTCGTTGCAGTGGCACAGAGTACGCGAGGTGCTCCGACTAGTGATCCAGTGCTAACTGGACATAAGAACTTCACGAAGAAAATTAGAAGGAGACAAAATGAAACAATCTAACAACCGGCAAAGGCCAGCTTTTACCTTGTCGGCAGTCACGTTGGCTGTCCTGACGCTGGCCAGCCAGGTGCAGGCACAGGAAGTACAACGTGTTGAAGTCACAGGCTCATCCATCAAGCGGCTCGCCAGTGAAGCTTCTTTGCCAGTGACAATGATCAATTCCGACGAAATTGACAAGCGTGGTATGACGACGCTTGCAGATCTGATGATGGCCTTGCCTGAGTCGAGCTCACTCGCACCGTCGAATGCCGGCTCCGGTACCAATATCAATCTGCGCGGCCTGGGCGTCAATCGTACTCTGGTATTACTGAATGGCCGCCGCCTGGCAAACGAGGCGATTGCTGACGGCTACGCGAATCTTGACGTATTGCCGATGAGTGCGATTGATCGCGTCGAAATTTTGCGTGATGGTGCCTCGTCGATCTATGGTTCCGATGCGATCGGTGGCGTGGTGAACTTCATCACAAAGAAAACTTTCAAAGGGGCTTCTGTTTCTGCACAGATGGTGAAGCCTGAAAAAACTGGCGGTGCCGATGAGCAGCGCTTTAGTTTTATCGTTGGCGCAGGTGATTTGCAAACGGATGGCTGGAATGTCTTTGCGACGGCAGACGGACATCGCAGAAGCCGCCTGCTCGCCTCGGATCGTACCGACCTGAGTAATGCCGATATTCTGACAAGTATCGGTCGCGCTCCGACACTAGCGAGCGGCGGTTATGCGTATCCGGCGAACTTCACTACGGCAACTAATAAGAATGCAGCAAATCCTTACTACACATCCGGCTGCGTAGCCCCCTACTCAATACAGGGAGCGAAGAACACTTGCGTAATTAACGCGAATCAGTACGGTACCGCTTTGTATGGTAATGAACAGGTGACGTTCTACGCAAGAGGTACAAAAAAACTCAGTGAAGATCACACGATCAGCATCGATTATTCACGCGGTCAGGAATTCATTCTCGGTACTAAAAATCCGACAACCAGTCTCGCGGCAAACGGCGTCAGCGCATTACTGCCATCTACCAGCAAGTGGTATCCGGGCGGTAGCGGCGGTGTACCGGCAGTCGCCGGCCTGAAAGGTGAGCCTTTGACTGTCACCTGGAGCGTGGCTGATCTCGGTGAAGCGACTACCAGAGATATTCAGGTCAATCAGCGCGTTGGCGTTAGCGACGAAGGTAATTTCGCCGGATGGGAGTACAAAGCGGGTTTTGTGTACGGCCATAGTCAACGCGACAATTACTATGAATCCGGCTATGTGAACGGTCCAGGATTGTTAAAAGGTATCGCGAATGGCAGCTTGAATCCTTTTGGTTTACAGGACGCTACAGGCCTTGCTTATCTGAACAGCATCTCGGTTGATGGTGCCCTCAACAGGCATTCAATCAGTACCTACACCGGCCTTGATCTGACGGTGACCAAGGAGCTCACACAATTGGCGGGTGGTCCTCTGACTTTGGCGGTTGGTGGTGATCTGCATCGTGATACAACCGAAGATACAAAAACTGACATTACCTCAGTAGTAACCTATGCCGCATCCGGCCCGTCACATGGTCAGGGGGCGCGTAATGTCGCTGCGCTTTATGCGGAAATGGAAATCCCGGTCAGCAAACAATTGAGTTTTAACGTGGCGGTGCGTGACGATCATTTCAGTGATTTTGGCAATACCATCAATCCTAAAGCCAGTTTCCGCTACGAACCAAGCAAAACACTGATGTTCCGTGGCTCCGCCAATACGGGTTTCCGCGCACCGACTTTGTTTGACCGGTATGGCTATCGTGTCGCCGGTGCAAATACGACGACCGCATCAAAATGGGATGATCCTGTGCAATGTCCAGGTGGCACGCCAGGCGTTGCGGGTACAGGTAAAGCCTTACCGGGTCTGGTTGCATCGGCGGTCTGTAATGTCGCCTTGCCACGCCAGACCGGTAGCAATCCTGATCTGGTACCGGAGACTTCACGCGGTGCCACTTTAGGTCTCGTGGTTGAGCCAATGAAAAATTTCACAGCCTCATTTGATTACTGGCATATTGAAATGAAAGACATGCTGGCGAATTTACCTGAGCAAGTGTACTTTCTGAATCCAACTAAATACGCAGATCTGTTTGTCCGCAATGCAGATGGTTCACTGAATTACATCAAGAACATCACGATGAATCTGGGTGGACAAAAAGCCAGCGGTATCGACGTCGGCCTCGCGTATAGCATTCCTAAAACCGCTTACGGTGATTTCAATTTCAAACTCGACGGTACTTACCTGACACAGTTTGATAATCAGCTTGAAAAAGACAGTGCCTATGTGTCCAACATCGGTCGTTTCGGTGTCGCGAGTAACGGCACAACCAGCAGTTTCCCTATCCTGACATTCCGCTGGAAACACACGCTGGCAATGCGCTGGAGCAAAGGCGACTGGACTGCTCAATTGACCGAGAACTACAACACGGGTTATCACGATCAGAATCTGGTTGCGGCACAATATTTCCGTGATATCGAGCCGTATTCTGTCTGGAACCTGACAGGCACTTATCGTGGTTTTAAAAATATGACACTAGCAGCAGGGATCACGAATTTGCTGAACGTCAAACCACCTCTGACAAACCATAGTGCTTATACATATGGCTATCTGAGCAGTGCCGCCAGTCCGATTGGCCGTGCTTTCAATGCTCGTATGACTTACAACTTCTGATCCATTACCCGGATATGTCAATGATGTCCGGGCAATGTCTGAGGTTTGTATGATGAGCAGCAAGAGCCTCCCCCTCGAATTCCGGTTCGGGGGCATGGCGTCACAACGCAGAACGATCAAACGAAAAGTGTGCCGAGTATGAAACCAGGTATGAAATTGAGTATGAAGCGTAGAAGTTTTTTACAAACCATGTCAGCTACCAGCCTGGCCCTGGCAAGCAGTGCACCGCTCAGTGTGATGGCGGCAGCGGCAAAACAAGATCCATGGAAGCAGGCGCAAGCCATTATTGATCGGGTGAGTAAGCCCTTAAAATTTCGTAATGAAGATTTTGTGATCACCCGCTTTGATGCACAGCCGTGTAAAACAATAGCGATCAAGGCTTGGGTTTCGTTCGTTGAAAAAGCCGCGATGCAGACGCCGGTATCCGGTGCGCACGATTGCTACCCTGCAATCACGGCAGCGATTACCGCTTGCCATCAGGCAGGCGGTGGTCGGGTCGTGATTCCGAAAGGTGACTGGTATTGTGCCGGGCCTATCGTATTGCGTTCAAACGTTCATGTGCATTTACAAGCGGGTGCCCATATTTACTTTAGTAATAATCCCGATGATTACGCGAAATATGGCAATTTTGATTGTGGCACGAACGGGAAGTTATCGATCACCCGCTGGGAAGGCAATGACTGCCTGAATTTTTCATCACTGGTATATGCCCACGGCCAGAACAATATTGCCTTAACCGGTGAGGACTGGACCAGTATTTTAGATGGTCAGGCCGGAGTCGACTGGAATGAGCAGCAAGAGTGCTGGTGGTCCTGGAAAGGTCGGCAAAAACCGAGCAGTTCCGGTGATATCGCCGCGGGTGACGGTGCGCAGTATATTCCGCATCTCAAGGGCCGGACTGAAGAGTCAGTGAATCCAAATAACCCGACTTCGCTAGCTGCTATTGCACCCCAACTCAGTGCCGAAGAAATGGCCATGATACAAGGTGAAGGCGATCGGTGGCGACGTGATTCGGCGTATTTGCGCGCCCTGGCAGAAGCGCGTGTGCCGGTAGAAAAACGCGTCTTTGGTCATGGGCATTATTTACGTCCGCATATGGTGCAATTTATTAGCTGCACCAATGTCTTGTTTCAAGGTTATCAGACAACGAATACGCCGTTCTGGCAGCACAATCCTGTTAATTGCAAGAACATGCGCGTCGATCATATCTATGCAAATAGTATGGGGCCGAACAGCGATGGCTTCGATCCTGAATCTTGCGATCATGTACTGATAAACGGCTGCACGTTTAACACGGGTGACGATTGTATCGCTGTCGATTCTGGAAAAGGACCGGACATCCAATTTGGTCCTTCGCAAAATATCGTTATTCAAGAGTGCAAAATGCATAGCGGTCATGGGGCAATGACCTTCGGCAGTATCATGTCCGGCGGTATTCAAAACGTCTTTGCACAGAATCTCGTGTTTGAGAATAGTCACTGGAAGACAGATCCGCTGAATATCGCTATTCGTCTCAAGTCGAATATGAGCCGCGGCGGTTTCTTGCGCAACTTGCATATCCGTAATGTGACGATTCCTAACGGCATACGGACGACACCTGCTTTTTATTCGACTTTGCCAGGCTCCCTGATTCCGAATAAATCGGTTGCTACCTCAGCAGGTGGCGTTATCACGATTGATTGCGGCTACGATCCGAATAATGATAACGTCAGAACGCGTCCACCTGTGGTGTCGGATATTCATATTTCTAATGTGAAGGTCGCTAATGTGGAGACAAAGGATGGGCAATTTTCCTGCTATCAGGCGATTGTAATTCTTGGTCCGGTCAGCTCGGATTACAACGGAAAATCCCAGCCAGCGCCGGCGATTCTGCCGGTGACCAATGTCACGATCAGTGACTGTGATTTAGGCAATCCCGTGAATGCGGCTAATCCGTATTATCTCTATAACGTCAAGGGTTTAACCCTGAAAAACGTCAAGATCGGCAATACCGTTCTCAATAAAACACTGTCCGTCTAAATGTGGTGACGGGATTCTTGACAGTCCGTTCAAGAATCCCGCTATCTACTTGACGATCATCGAGATCACTATGAAACTGTCAGTTTATGCAGCCACATTACGCTTCATGGCGGGTATGGCTGCCGTATCCTTGTGCGCATGTCAAAGCAGCTCACCAATTCACTCACTTGCCAGCTCACTTAGCAACTCATCCGGTACGTCCGCCTCTGCCGCAGAAAAACCAGCTCGCCTGATTTTAGTCGGTGACTCCACCATGGCGACCAGGAGTGGTTACGGTGATACCCTATGCCAGACCTTTACATCCAGATTGACCTGTCTCAATCTCGCCAAGGGTGGCCGCAGCTCCGGTAGCTATCGTGCTGAAGGTTCATGGGAGCAGGTGCAAAAATTATTGAAAGATAACGCCAGCTTTGCTCAGACCTATGTACTGATTCAATTTGGACACAATGATCAGCCGGGTAAGCCGGGGCGATCAACCGATCTCGTGACTGAGTTTCCGGTCAACATGGCGCGTTATGTCGATGAGGTAAAAGCCACCGGCGCAACACCGGTGCTGGTTACGCCTCTGACACGCCGCAGTTTCCGTGATCAGGTATTACAAAACGATTTACGTCCCTGGGCTGAGGCCAGCATCCAGATTGCGCAATCCCGTCACATCCCTTGGATTGACCTGAATGCGATCAGCTACCGTGCCGTGCAGGCTATGGGTGAGGCAGAGGCAGATACTCTGGCGGTAGCACCGCCTGATGCAAGCACTGCTGCAACTGCAGTCGCAACGAATACGGATCGCAGCAAAACCGAGCCAGCAGGTGCGGCGCGCAGTGCTTTTGATCGTACCCATGTCGGCAAAAAAGGCGCAGCTGTCTTTTCTGCCATGGTGGTGAAAGAATTACTTATCGTCGCACCTTCACTGCGTGCCGACCTAAGCACTGAGGTGAAGCCATGAGCAAAATGAATCAGAGTCAATTTTTTAATTGGACAAAATCTGCGGGCACATCACGCTATTTGACTATCTTGCTGGCGATGCTTGGTCTGAATATCGTATCCTCAGTAAATGCCCAGGACGCACGTCAGGTTAAAGAACCGGTGACACCGCCAGTATGCCGGGTATTGTCTGCACAGCTGAGCAGCCTAGCCGTTACAACTAGCAGCACCGTCAACGACACCGTCCGTATACAGCAGGCGATTGATCAGTGCAAAAGCGGACAGGCGGTTCGTTTTGCGAGCGCTCAAGCGCAGTCTGCTTTTTTATCCGGGCCATTGCAATTGCGTGGAGGTGTTTCTCTGATCATTGATGCAGATGTCACCTTGTTTGCTTCAAATAATCCCAAAGAATTTGATCGCGGTACATTGACATGCGGTAGCAACGACCAGCAAGGGCGAGGCTGTAAGCCTTTTATTTCTATCGATCAGACCAAATCCAGCGGTATTTATGGTGAGGGTGTGATTGACGGCCAGGGCGGTAGCCGTATTCTCGGACAGGAAGAATCATGGTGGCAAATTGCGCGCCGTGCACAAAAAGAGAATAGCCGTCAGAACGTGCCGAGACTGATAGAAATTAATCAGTCGCAAGATATCACTTTGCATAAAATTACTTTACGTAATTCACCGAATTTCCACGTGACGCTTAATCGTGTCGATGGCTTTACCGCATGGGGAATTCGTATCGACACACCAGCTACTGCCCGCAATACGGATGGTATTGATCCCATCTCTTCCCGCAATATTACAATCGCACACAGCTATATTCACACCGGCGATGACAATATCGCGATCAAGGCAGGTAACAATGGCGTGACCGAAAATATCTCGATCTTGCACAATCATTTTTATACCGGACATGGCATGTCAATCGGTAGTGAAACAAATGGCGGGGTACGACATATTCTGGTCGATGACCTGACTATTGACGGAGCGACATCGGGTTTGCGTATCAAGAGCGATGTATCGCGAGGCGGCCTGGTTGAGTATGTCAGCTATAACAATGTCTGCATGAATAATGTCCGCGCGCCGATTGATCTTGATACGCACTACAACCGCAGTGCAACAGGCAGCTTGATCCCTGAATACAGAGATATTTCTTTGTCTCATATCCATAGCGTGACACCTGGCTGGATTATTTTGCAAGGTCTTGATGCCTTGCATCCGCTGAAGCTGAAATTGCATGATGTAGTGATAGGTGGAATAGGTGGTCGCAATGAAGATCAATATACGACACAATTTGAGCATGTTCAGTTTGCCGGATTGGATGCCTCGTCCTCCATCAATGTGAAGACGATGTTTTCCGGCGCATCAGACTACTCCTGCCAGGACAAATTCGTCACTTTTCCTGATGCTGCTGTAGTAAAGAAAAGACCGCAATTAGATGCGGTGCAGGCCAGACAGTTTTCGCTTAACGAAGTATTAAAATATACCGGTATCTCAGGCAATGAGCGGATTGATCCCTGGGATCCGCTTTCACATCCAATTGTGGCAGTTGAGAACGTAAAGGCGGATTACATTGTTGATGCCAGCGCTCAGGAAGATCGTAAAAAAATCTTCAGACAAGTGCAGGCCGCAGTCAATCAGGCCGTGACAGATTATGAAAAATCACCTCATCCAAACCGGCGCATCATTATCCTGGTCAAGCCAGGCCTGTATCAGGAGTTAGTCTATGTTCCTGCGCTGGCAACGCCTATCACCTTACTTGGACTGGATGCAGCAACGACCAAAATATCTGCCAACCTTGACGCGGCGCTGCCAGGTGCAACTTATATAAGCCAGTTTGGTGCACAGTTTGCACAGAGTCATCCGATGATCGTAGCAATGTACGACGCTATTAAAACTAAACCCAGCTTAGGCACTTTTGGTACGGCGGTTCTATGGGTGAAAAATCCAGAGTTTGAAGCAAAAAATATTACGATAGAAAACGCCTACAACAAAGATAAAGGTAATGCGCGTGCAGAATGTCAGCCTGGCAGCTGTCCGGATACCGGCGTTTATGCACAGATGCTGTTGGTGCATCATCAAGCGCTGGCGGTCATGCTGGACGGTGCTGATAAAGTGCATTTTGATCACGTCCGGCTGTTGGGCTTTCAAGATACCTTGTATATGCGCGCACCCAGAGCTGGTGAAACGACTCGGAATTTTTTTCAGCATTCCTACATCGAAGGCGATGTCGATTTTATTTTCGGTGATGCGACTGCGTATTTTTATCAGTCCGAGATTAAATCCCTGGGTGACAGAAGCAGTTCCTATGTTGCTGCACCGAGTACGAATGTGAAGACCCGCTATGGATTTGTGTTTGATCAGTGCCGCTTTACGCACGATGGCAGTCCATATGCACTCGCCGGGAAATTTTATCTGGCCCGTCAATGGTTTCATAACCAGAAATGTACCCCTTACGGTAGCGTGCCAATTCCAGGCTATGCATGTGAGCCTGGCGCAGTGGACCAATACACACCGCCTAAAGGAACGATCAGCAAAACGACGCTGGAGACGGTAGGGAAAATGGTGGTCATGAACTCACGTATCGGTGTGCATATCCATGCCACACAACCCTGGTCTAACTGGAACAAAAATGGGACTTTGCCTTTCCGCCCTGCGCAATTTTCCTCAGATGATTACTGGAATAATCTGATCTCAGCCAACATTGATCCTGTCGGTCAGCTGGGCTATTCAGGAAAATGGATGCCGGATCGTGTTTTTCTTGCAGAGTTTAATAATACGCAAGAGTAGCCGGACGAACGTAACGGACAAATCTCGAAAAAATCTCGAAAAAATCCTGAACAAATAACTGAGACAAATTGGATGAAACAGATATCAGCGAAGCAGCAGAGCCGACGCTCTTTTATGAAAGCATTATCAGCAACTGGTCTGGCGGTGGCCGGTTCAGGAAGCGCAGGGGCATTGGCGGCGACACCGATCGCGGATCCCTGGCAAAAGGCGCAGGCGATCGTCGACAGACTCGCTAGGCGTGAAGCATTTCGTGCCGTTGACTATGTGATCACGGACTTTGGTGCGGTCACCTGTCAACTCAGAAAAATCAATGCGTGGATATCATTTGAAGAACAGGCCGAGATAGCGACGCCTGTGGCTGATGCCAGAGATTGTTATCTGGCGATAAAAAAAGCTATTACCGTTTGTCATGCCGCCGGAGGCGGACGTGTTGTGATCCCTGCCGGTAACTGGTTCTGTGCTGGTCCGATGGTATTGTTATCGCATGTGAATGTTCATCTGAGTGCGGGTGCGCACGTTTATTTCAGCAATAATCCGGCCGATTATGCCAAGTACGGTGACTATGCCTGCGGAGAAAATGGCAATCTCGTGATTTCTCGCTGGCAGAGCAATGATTGCCTGAATTTTTCACCGATGATCTATGCCTACGGTCAGGATCATATTGCACTGACCGGCGATGACTGGACCAGTATTGTGGATGGCCAAGGCGGCGTCCCGTTTGATGAAAGCGGCGATTGCTGGTGGACCTGGAAAGGCAAACTGAAAACGATCAATGCCGTGGCTGCGCAGGGATCAACGCCAAATTACAAGAAGGGTAAAGCCTCAGAGAATACGGCGAGTCCACTCAATAATCCCGCGCTGGATCAGCTTGCACCACAGCTTGATCGTCAATATATCAAGCGTATTCAGGGGGATGACGACCGCTGGCTGGCTGATGCTAATTATTTGCCAGCATTGTCCGAAGCAGGCGTTCCGACGGGTAAACGTATCTTTGGTCTGGGGCACCATTTGCGGCCGCCGATGATACAGTTTATTGGCTGCACCAATGTATTCATGAAAGGCTATCAGGTCACGAATACGCCTTTCTGGCAGCATCATCCTGTGCATTGCCGTAATGTCGTTATCGAGAATGTACTCGCCAAAAGCCATGGGCCGAACAGTGACGGATTTGATCCTGAGGCTTGTGATCATGTCTTGATCGACACGTGTACGTTTGATTCTGGTGATGATTGTATCGCGATTAAGGCAGGTAAAAATCTGGATACACAATACGGCCCGTCACAGAATATCGTGATCCAGAATTGCACCATGCAAAGCGGTCACGGTGCGGTGACTTTAGGTAGTGAGATGGCGGGCGGGATACAGAATGTCTACGCGCAAAATCTATTGTTCGAAAATAGACATTGGAAAACGAATCCCCTGAATACGGCGATTCGCTTGAAGACCAATATGAACCGTGGCGGTTATCTGCGTCATTTTTATGTCAGGAATATCTCTATTCCACATGGTGTTCAAACCTCTCCGTCTTTTTATACCTCGCTGCCTGGCTCACCGATACAATCTAAAACCGTAGCGACAGCTGCGGGCGCCATCATCACCTTCGACTGCGATTACGCGCCTGTCAGTGACAATGTCCGTACCCGCCCGCCTATGGTGTCGGATGTCCATATCTCAAACATCACGGTGGGCAATGTACAAGCCCGGAGTAGCCAGCACTCTTGCTATCAGGCGATTGTGATACTGGGGCCGGTCGCCTCTGATTACAACGGTGATGAAACATCACCATTGATATTTCCAGTCTCGAATGTCACGGTCAGTGATTGTGATTTTGGTAGTCCTGCCAATCAGGAACAGGCTTTTTATCTGTATAACGTCAAAGCACTGACATTAAAAAATAGTAAAGTAGGCGATAAAATCATTAACGCAGTTCTGTCGGCTTAGAGTGAATTGCGTTGATGTTGGATGTAAAAAAACAGCAGAGAATTCTGCTGTTTTTTTATGGGAGATTCGATTAATAAGATCAATAAGAATTACGCAAAAGCGACAAATTTCCTGTCACCATATAAATTGAAGCCGCATGCTATATGCGGCTTCCAGAGGTCTTTGGTGAATTCGCGTACCAGCAGGTGCATGCTACTTGCGGGTTCATTTTGATATTGATATTTCACGGAACTGCTTACTCCAGTTTTTCTCTGTATCTTCGTGTCTCTGTGTCTCTGTGTCTCTGTGTCTCTGTGGTGAGAGGTTTTAGTTTTTGCATCAGTCCAAATCAATAAATACGACTGAATAACCAGACAAGCTTAGCCGTTAAAAGCAGCCTCCGGCATACCTTGAACACCTGTGCACACTGCAAAAATAGCACCAGCCAGATCATCGCCAGCGGGTTTGCCTGCGGAGATCGAGGTCACATATAAAGTATCTAGTTTGTCACCGCCAAAAGCGCACATAGATGGCTTTGTCATCGGTAAATCGATTTTTCTATCTAGCTTGCCCTCAGGCGTAAAACGCAGAATACATGAGGCGTCATTCCCACAAATCCAGTAGCAACCGTCGGTATCCATCGCCGCACCGTCGGGGCGTCCTGGATAATTATTCATATCAACGAATATTCTCTGGTTGCTGGGAATGCCTTCATCAATGTCGTAGTCAAAAGCCCAGATGAGCTGACGGCTGGCATGTGAGTCAGACAGATACATGGTACGACCGTCTGGTGACCAGCAAAGGCCATTTTGTACGATGAGATCAGAGACGAAAGCGCTGGAAATACCTGCGTCACCGGTATAACGATATAGGCAACCTTCGGCTCTTGCCGCCGCCATATCCAGAAACATGGTACCGCTCCAGAAACGGCCCTGACGGTCACAACGGCCATCATTAAAACGGGTACCGACAGGCATGTTCGCCGGACTGGCGAGCAGACGCTGAGTCGCAACAGGCGACTTATTTGGCTCGTCTGTCTCGCTTATTTCGCTTACTTCGCTTACTTCGCCAAGCTCAATGCTGAATAGCCCGCTCTCCATCCCCGCAATCAGCCCGCCGCTTTGCTTAAGACTGATACACCCCACCATCTGATTAACTTGCCAATGACGATGAGTTCCCGACCTTGAGTCCCAGCGACCAATCGATTTAGCCGGGATATCAACCCAGTACAATGCCGCTTGAGTCGCGTCCCAGACCGGGCTCTCCCCGACGATGCAGAGTGTGTCCGTGATACGTTCTGTTGTAGTCATAAACTGCCTGGTTTTATGAACGAGACGCTAGCGTCATCTTGCCGTCGATCAGCCGGGCCAATTGCAGAGGATTAGCATCGCTTAAGGCTTCAGGTAACAAATCTGCCGGGAAGTTCTGATAACAGACAGGGCGTAAAAAACGGTCGATTGCCGATGCGCCTACAGAGGTTGATCTGCTATCCGAGGTCGCCGGATACGGACCGCCATGAACCATGGAGTAGGCGACTTCGACGCCTGTCGGGAAACCATTAAACAGGATGCGTCCTGACTTTCTTTCCAATACCGGCAGAAGCTGTCTGGCGATAGCGTGATCTTCTATTGTGGCATGAATAGTTGATGTCAGCTGACCTTCGACATATTCTGCAACCAGCTTCATTTCTTCTGCGTTACGGCACTCTATGAACAAGGAGCTTGGGCCAAAAATTTCTTCTTCCAGGCTTGCCGTATTCAAGAAATGCTGTGCATCACACAAGAATAACTGTGCCTGTGCGGAGCAGGGATGTTCTTCGGTTTTTCCTTTTGCCAGATGCGTTACACCTGCTGCTTCCGCTAAACGATTGACGCCGTCCACATAGGCCTGGTGGATACCGGGGGTCAGCATTGTCGTCGGTGTTTTGGCGCGGAGTATCTTGGATGCTGCATCGACAAAGCTGTCAAAAGATTCGCCGCGTATCGCGATGACCAGGCCGGGATTCGTACAGAACTGTCCCGAGCCTAGTGTCAATGAGTCGACAAAACTCTGCGCCAGACCCGCTGCATTCGCTTGCAATGCCGCAGGCATCAGGAACACGGGATTGATACTGCTCATCTCCGCATAGACTGGAATCGGTTCCTTGCGCTGTGCCGCCGCGTGGACCAAGGCTAAGCCACCGCGACGTGAGCCGGTAAAGCCGACGGCTTTGATCGACGGATTGCTGACCAGGCTCTGGCCTATCTGATTACCGTTACCGATCAGCAGAGAAAAAACGCCCTCAGGCATGTGGCAATCTGCTGCTGCTTTCTGGATGACTTTGGCGATTAATTCCGACGTGCCTAAATGTGCGTTATGGGATTTGACCACGACGGGACATCCTGCAGCCAGTGCCGACGCCGTATCACCGCCTGCCACCGAAAAAGCCAGAGGGAAGTTGCTTGCCCCAAATACGGCAACCGGTCCAAGTGCAATTTTGCGCAAGCGCAGGTCTGGGCGTGGTGGCGTACGATCCGGTAAGGCGGAATCCAGCGTGACATCCATATAATTACCAGACCGCAGGACCTCGGCGAACAGCCGCAGTTGTCCGGCAGTCCGGCCTCGCTCGCCTTCCAGTCGCGCCATCGGCAGACCGGATTCACTTGCTGTACGTTCCAGCAATTCTGCACCGAGGGCAACAATGCCATTCGCGATGGTTTCTAAAAATACCGCGCGCTGCTCTGGCGAAGTATCGCGAAACGCATCAAAAGCCTGATCAGCTAATGCACATGCCTCTGCAACATCGGCCTCGGTAGCCATGCCGAAAGCCGGTTCGATTTCTCTGTTGAGTGAGGGATCGACTGCGTGAATACTGCCCGCGCTACCGAACAGACTACGTTGCCCGATGATCATTTCACCTTTGATGTGCATTACTGACTCCTTGTATTTCTGAAATTACCAGAACCCATTAATTTGATTAGATTGGTGTAATAAGTTCTGACGATGTTGATGTGTTACTGCGCAGTTCCGCAGATGATCCGGACACAAGGATTATTGTGCGCCCTGAGCAAGAATCAAGGCACGTAACTGTTCACTTTCTTCTGCGGTCAAATCTGTCAATGGACTGCGCACGGGACCGGCATCATGTCCGACCAGTCGGGCACCTGCTTTGACAATGCTGACAGCATAGCCTGCTTTGCGATTACGTATTTCCAGATATGGCAGGAAGAATTCGTCGATCAGGCGATTGGTTGTTGCATGGTCGTCTTTGGCAATCGCATGATAAAAATCCATCGCCAATTTAGGTACGAAGTTAAATACGGCTGACGAGTAAACCGGCACGCCAAGCGCCTTGTAAGCACCTGCAAAAATTTCTGCCGTCGGCAAGCCGCCCAAATAAGTGAAACGATCACCCATGCGGCGGCGAATCGACACCATCAACTCAATATCGCCGATACCGTCTTTGAAACCAATCAGGTTCGGGCAGCGTGTGGCAAGTTTTTCCAGTGAGTCTGGCGTCAGGCGGCAAATCCCGCGGTTATAAATAACGACACCGAAATCGACTGATTTGCAGACCGCCTCGACATGCGCGACCAAACCGTCCTGACTTGCTTCAGTCAGATAATGTGGCAGTAACAAAATACCTTGTGCACCGATGCGTTCAGCCTCTTGCGCATAGGCGATTGCACTGCGCGTCGCACCACCGGCACCAGCCAGAATCGGTACTTTGCCACGGCAGGTATCTACCGCAACTTGAATCACATCAGAGTATTCATTCGGCGTCAGAGAAAAAAATTCACCCGTTCCACCCGCCGCGAACAATGCGCTGGCGCCGTAAGGGGCCAACCATTCCAAACGTTCGGCATAGGTGCTCGCTCTGAAATTCCCTTGTTCGTCGAAATCTGTCACTGGGAAAGAGAGCAGGCCAGCCGACATGATGGTTTTGAGGTCTTGGTGATTCATGGTTTCTCCATTAGGCAAAAAGGTATGGGGTGTTTTTATTGATTTTTGAATTTAGTGATACGTCATCGTACAACTAAAACTTCAGTTGGACAAGTATTTATTCGAGCATTTTGTGCTGAGGGGATTGGAGGTGTTTATTTGTTGGTGAACCGGCGTGACTGGATCAGAGCTGGTACAGAGGTGAAGATGAAAGGCAGGAGAAATATTGACAGTGACGGGTGTGGTGATTGCGAATGAGGTTTGGGGAGGTTATTTAAAACTGAATCCGCAATCCCCATGCGCCTCTTGGCACGAAATGCCTTGGAAAGCCGCATCTAGCTTGTGGATTCATGGTGTGAATTTCTAATAATTCTGCGAATACCTGCAAGCAGCTTCCGCTTTATGCATGTTTTATTGGAATAAATTTACACGATGGCAGAACCGTCCAGCAATCAGGCGCGCGCTGATTCCATCAGGTCTTGAGCTTTTCTGAGGCGTTCGCGGCTATTGCTGAGGTGTGTGCGCATTGCGGCGCGTGCTGCCTCTGGATCCTTGCGCAGAATAGCGTCGTAGATATCTTCATGCTCGCGATTGACGCGCTCCAGATACTTTTCGGCATCGTCCTGCACCAGGCTGGCAGTATTGAGTCGCGCGCGAGGAATAATGGTGTTGCCGAGATGGCTCAGAATCTCAACAAAATAGCGGTTGTCGGTCGCCTGGGCGATCAGTAAATGGAATTGGACGTCGGCATCAACCGAGCTATTTTCGGTATTGGTTTTATGTTGCATCGTCTTGAGTGCTTCATGGATTGCTACCATCTGTTCGTCAGTGCGACGGGAGGCGGCGAGCCAGGCGGCTTCTGTTTCCAGGCTGATGCGCAATTCCAGCACGGCTAAGACATCACGCATCGTGAGCATAGTGTCAGCGATTTTGCCTAAATTCGCACTGGCCTGATCCAGAATAAAGGTGCCGATGCCGTGCCGTGTTTCTACCAGGCCAGATGCCTGTAAATGGGAAATCGCCTCGCGCACGACGGTGCGGCTGACGCCGTGCATTTCCATAATCGCCGATTCGGTCGGCAGCTTGTCGCCGGGCTTGAGGCTGCCGATCTGGATGTTGTGACTAATATTCTCAATCACTCCCTGCGCGAGATTTCTCTGCTTCTTTCTTTGAACTGGCAGTGCTAGTGCGGGAGTGGTAGTTGTCATGTTCCGGAGCGATCAACGGAGGTTGATAAGTGAGTGATTCGCTGCATTATACCTGCGTGCGTCATGGATTTGCTGTTTCTGCTGGCCTTGCTCATATGGCGATTCAGGTATTGTCTCTCGCGTCCGGAATGTGGTTTTACCGCTAGTCTGAACGGGCTCAGACTAGCGAATGGTACTCCCATGATTGGCTTGACGACGAATGATTACGATTAAAGGTCCGTAATTTCTTTGTAACGCGGAACCAGCAATTTCATGACTGACCAGGCAATTAGATAGGCCAGCGCACAGCCAGAAAACATGATGGTATAGCCGGTTTGAATTTGACCAAGTGCGCCGTAATAATCAAACAGCCAGCCACCTATTTTTGACACCAGCACACCGCCCAGACCGCCAGCCATGCCGCCGATGCCCACTACTGAGGCGACGGAGTTTTTTGGAAACATATCCGACACTGTCGTGAACAGATTGGCCGACCATGCCTGATGCGCCGATGTGCCTATACCGATCAGTAATACGGGTACCCAGTAGCTCAAGTAGCCCAATGGTTGTGCCAGCAATACCACCAGCGGGAACAGGGCGATCACCAGCATCGCTTTCATGCGACCGTCATACGGAGAATGTCCGCGATTGATAAAAATAGTCGGAAACCAGCCGCCACCGATACTGCCTATCATCGTCATGCTATAGAGCACCGCCAGTGGCAACGTGATCTCGGTTTTTTGCATACCGTATTGGGCGGACAGGTACTTAGGAAGCCAGAATAAAAAGAACCACCAGACGCCGTCGGTCATGAATTTACCGAATACAAACGCCCATGTTTGCTTGTACCCGAGCAAGGCTAGCCAGGAGACTTTTTTACCTGAATCCGCTGTTGCCGCTGTCGTAGTAGCCGACCCTGCCGTAGCGCTGCCAGTGGATGCGTCAGTTTCATTGATGTAGTTCAGTTCGGCTGCCGACAGGCGCTTTTGTTCTTCGGGTTTGTCGTAGTAGATCCACCACGCCAGCATCCAGATAAAACCAATCGCACCGATACCGATAAATGCGGATTGCCAGCCCCATTTTTCGGCAATCCAGGGCACCAGTAATGGCGCAAGAATGGCACCGATATTCGCGCCGGAGTTAAAAATGCCGGTCGCAAATGAACGTTCTCTTTTGGGGAAATATTCTGCCGTTGCTTTAATCGCCGCAGGGAAATTCCCTGCTTCACCCAGCGCGAGAACTGCCCGTGACAACATGAAACCGGCAACGGAGACAGACACGGCGGCGATACCGAATGAACTGAGCATCTGAGCGATCCCGCTGCCCATCGGGATCGAGTAGGCGTGCATGATTGCGCCGACAGACCAGATACTAATTGCCAGAATAAACGCCTGCTTGGTACCGATCTTATCGACCACACGCCCGGCGAATAACATGGAGATCGCATACACGAACTGGAATACCGCCGTGATATTCGCATAATCGGTATTGCTCCACCCAAACTCCTTGGAGAGGTCCGGGGCAAGCAAGCTCAGTACTTGTCGATCCAGATAATTCACTGTGGTTGCAAAGAAGAGCAAGCCACAGATGGTCCAACGATATTTTCCTAGCGCTTGCGAATTCATAGTCATACCTGATCCTGATGTTCTGCTATTGAGATAAGAGCCTGCGACGATCTCAATACGTTTGACAATCTAATGTGCCAGTTGCCGGATGATCATCTGAGTACCAGATCAGGCCGCATCAAACTGGCGTTTTTTCAGAGGCAGGCGGTGTACTCAGCCTCTGTTTGCTTGCTATGTGTTTGCAGTTAACTTGTTAATGACTGGTTGTTTGAGACGAACGCTCTGGAGTCGGTTCCGACAGGCTGGACGCAATGCGCCGGTAGAAAGAGGTAATTCAGCATACAGTCTCCAGTTTTTAATGAGGTGCAATATTACTTGCCCATCGTTTTATTTATACGTTATCGTACAACTTATATTCCTGAAGTGCAAATAAATCTGATGCAGATAAATCGCGGCCATGAAGACTAAAGCCACGGTGGCTCTACAAGCGCAGATCCGTCTTTGCTAGTGGATAAGTTCAGGCAAATTCAGGCAAGCCCGGATAAACAAGGTCAGTCAGACGAATTGACGTCAATAAATGCAAACAACCTACTCAGGGTTAGTCACTGAGGATGACAAACTAAGATGACAACTCAGTACGACAACTCAGTACGACAACTCAGTACGACAACTTATGTAATCGCTGGCGCGACACTTTTTTAAAGAAAGCTATTTATGCTGATCCTTGCACGGTTGCCGTTAATCTTGATATGCGGCTTAATCATCGTCATGGCTGGATGTCAGTATTTACCTGCATCGCAAGGGGCGCATCGCGGGTTGGTATCTGCGGTAAGTACGCAGGACAGCTACACCAATCCGGTAATTCATGCCGATTATTCCGATCCTGATGTGATCAGAGTCGGAAGCCGTTACTACATGACTGCATCGAGTTTTAACAACGCACCCGGGCTACCGTTATTGCAATCTGACGATATGGTGTCTTGGGAACTGGTTGGACATGCTCTGCCTGCTTTGCTACCTGCGGACATATTTGCCACGCCGCAGCATGGCAAAGGTGTATGGGCGCCCTGTTTACGCTATCACGACAATCAATTCTGGATTTTTTATCCGGATCCTGATGCGGGCATTTATGTCATGACTGCGCACCACTTCAACGGACCTTGGAGCGAGCCACGTCTGCTTTTGGCGGGAAAGGGGCTGATTGATCCCACGCCATTATGGGACGATGATGGTCATGCTTACCTGTTACATGCATGGGCAAAGAGCCGCGCTGGATTTAATAATGTATTGACGTTGCGCCGTATGAGCTGGAATGCCAGTCGCATCACGGACGATGGCGGCAAGCTGGTTATCGACGGCAACGCACTCCCGCATTACAAAACGCTGGAGGGGCCTAAATTCTACCGACGTAATGGCTATTACTATGTCTTTGCCCCTGCCGGTGGTGTGGAGGACGGCTGGCAATCAGTGTTCCGGGCAACGCATATCGACGGTCCTTACGAAGATAAGATTGTGATGCAGCAGGGCACATCGCCAGTCAATGGGCCGCATCAGGGCGCGTGGGTACACAATCAGGACGGCACGGACTGGTTTTATCATTTTCAGGATAAGCGGGCTTATGGTCGGGTTGTCCATTTACAGCCCATGATCTGGAAAGACGACTGGCCAGTGATAGGCCAGGATCTGGCTAACACCGGTATCGGCGAACCAGTGGCCAGCTACGCCAGACCGCTGGCTGCGCAAGCTAAAAGGATTGTGCCAATCCCGACTACCGACGAGTTCTCAGAGCCGCAACTAGGTTTGCAATGGCAGTGGAACGCCAACTCGCGGGCAGAGTGGTTTTCGCTGGTGGCGCGGCCGGGACATTTACGGCTCTATACGCAATTTTTTGATCTGGCTGCAGGCCAGTCGAATCTGTGGAATAGCCCATCATTGTTGCTGCAAAAATTACCAGCTGAGAACTTCGTGGTCGATGTCAAACTGGATCCCCATCATTTGCCCGATGGCGGAAGCAGTGGCGTGCTCATGCTGGGATTGAATTATGCCTGGCTGGGTGTGACGCGTCGCCATGGCCGCAATGAAATTGTCCTGGTCAGTTGCGATAAAGCAGATCAATCGGGTCGCGAAAAAATCAACGAGAGTCATGCAGCAGATGATGCTCCCATCTTTTTGCGAATGGCGGTAACAACCGGTGGCGTGGTGCAGTTTTCTTATAGCCTGGATCAGCAGACGTTTATCTTGATTGGTACGCCCTTCAAGGCGACTATGGGGAGATGGGTCGGTGCGCAGATGGGTTTGTTCAGTGTTGCTCAGGCAAGCCTTGTATCAACAAGCAACTCACCAGAGCATTTTGCCGACATTGATTATTTTCGGGTACAGGTGAAATGAGTTTGCATTAGCAAGGGCTCAAACGGCATCTGGAATACTCCATGAAGCCATTGACATTACTAACGGTGCCAGGCAGCCGGATCAAAAAAGATAGTGGATGTTCAATTAAATATGAAGCCACTATCTTTGTCATTGCCGGGTCATCGACGGATTATGGATGCCGGAAGAATATTGTCAGCTCAAGGATTTCTTTTCGCGATCTCGTTACCCAGGTAGCCACCTCCCGCAGCACCGGCAATCGTTGCCAGCGTGCGACCATTGCCACCACCTACCTGATTACCTAACAAGCCACCGATGACCGCGCCTATGCCGATGCCGAGAGGACTATTCGGGCTATTACGATTATTACGGGCGACAGGTGCCTGTGTTGAGGACATTGGATTTGGGTAGCCTGAGTTGCCCTGTTCAAGCTGCTTATTCGACGCTACATACGATGCTGGATGCACAGGGCGTGACGGATGTACGACATGCGCAGTGTGTGCGCTTGGTGCGCGCTGTGGCGTCTCATATTGCGGCTGTGCTGCTGCCTGAGCTAATGGTGTGATTGCTGATGCGCTAGCAGGCAATGCAGCAGGCGCTACGGATCCATGTGAGTTCGGCAACAGTCCTGTAATTGCGGCGGCGCCCAGCAAGCTGACCAGGATCACCGATCCTGCGGCGGTAGCGACGATAGGGTGAAGGCGATTTACTGTGCGGCTCTGTTCCATGTTGATCTCCATTTAATAACAAGTTCCATACTTGTAGTCAGATAACGCACTCGCGTCGACAAATACCGACAGCGTAATTGTTTCAGAGGTAATCAAATGTAAGCAGATACGGAACGATGGCGCAGCTATTCGTTATAAAATGTTGCATCTGCAAAAAACTCTTTACAAAAAATATACACATTATGCGAAGGCTCGCCCAGACAAAGCGCTCATTATGGCAAGCGCTTATTTTTGCTCTGCTCGCACAGGCATCGAATCAGGCCATGTGTGATGAGACCATTGCAGAACCGACTGACAGGGCAGGCCGGGATCCGATCGGTATTGAAGCCGGATACGTGTATACCCAAGGTAAATACTCCTCCACAGTCGAGAGCAAAAGTACGGTAAAGAATCTGACCTTGTCATGGACCGCATTTGACATGGACTTTCAGTTCACAACGCTTTATCTTGAGCGGACAGCACCTGCCGGTACCATTATCGCCCGAGTGAAAAAAGTGGTCACGGTCACGCCGCGCATCGTCTCCTCCTCAGGTGCTGGCGATCTTAGCCTGTCAGTCAATAAAGAAATATTCACCGATCCGGCAACCGCTATTGCGGTGAATGCCGTTGGCGAAATGAAGATAGCTACCGCAGATAGCGCAAAGGGACTCGGTACCGGTAAGAACGACTATACCGTCGGACTGACCGCCAGCTATCCGTTTGAAACCGCAGTCGTTAGCGGCGGCGCAAAATACTCTGTTCTGGGTGATCCGGGAAAAATCAAAGTCAATGGCATCGTAGAGGACATCCGTTTTAATAATATCTGGTCCGGTTATTTCGCATTCACCACCGAACTGACCTCCAGAAGCAATGCCACATTCAGCTTTAATATGGCGCAACCTTCGGGAACTGCCACCAATTATTACCAGGTACTGGAGCTCGCCACGTCATACCGTTTCAGCGAGGCCGCAAGCCTGCGAATATTTACGTCAAAAGGCACCAATCAAAACAGTCCTGACTGGAGCGCAGGGTTGGTGTTATCGGGAAATTTTTGAGTTGCTGCTCAAGCTGCTGATACCAGTCAACGCGAATAACTTCCCTTCTCTTTGAACGAGCGCGTAGAACAAGCGGCTTACGATCTCCAGCCTGAATATGTGAATCAGGCATATGTTGCAGAATCCTATCTGCGATAAATTCTGTGTCCGGATGCCATTTATATCTCTGGTATCGCGCTTAACTTCGCTGCTGTATCAAGGGCGAACAAGGCGTCGTCAATTATTTTCTGCGCATTGTCACCATTACCGGCAGTCGCGGCAACAATCAGACGTGCACTCAGGCAAAGACGTAAAGCACTGACAGAGGGTTCTTGGTTACGTCCGATCATCACTGGTTGACCGAGCTGGATTCGTCGGTCTTGTTGCTGCAATTGCCGGTATACATGAAGGGTTTGACTTTGATTAAGCAAGCGACCTGAGCTATC
The DNA here is from genome assembly GCF_049340185.1 of Undibacterium sp. Rencai35W. NCBI lineage: Bacteria > Pseudomonadati > Pseudomonadota > Betaproteobacteria > Burkholderiales > Oxalobacteraceae > Undibacterium > Undibacterium sp. Rencai35W. The sequence continues at coordinate 42,008 of NZ_JBMPPC010000004.1, read as the reverse complement.
TTTTAGCAGAAAAGAAAAGATGCTGGGAAATCGATCCCATGACAGTGCAGTATTGAGGATGACGCGATCTGGCCATATCACCGGTAACAACACTAAGTGAGTCTGCTGCTGAAAATAGGCTTGTACACCGTCCAAGAACTGAGAAAGAAAATTACAAATAGCAGATTCTGGCACAGCCCGGAACGCGCGCAATTCGGACAGGGCGGCGACCCACCTTAGCAACAATCCGTAGTTTGCCTCTCTGTTTAAATTATCTGCACCAGTCCAGTCGTCTGGCCAGTCTGCGCGACTAGAGTAGGCACTTAAGCCCGGTGACAATGGCAGTTGCCGGAATTGGTTTCGCAGAGACGGAGGAATAAAGAGTGCCCCCGAAAAGCTAGGACCACCAATGAATTTTGAACCTGTCACGGCGACCATAAAACCTAGCCGCAAATAGCCATGCAAACTAACATTAGAAATCCGGAATTGGCAGGCATCTACCATGACATAAAAATGGTCCGGGTATTTGCGTTGCAGTTGAACGGCGAGGTCGATTGACGGGCCTAACATCCCTGTTTTTGTCACATCGGTGAGTATCAACATGACTCGCTGACATTTCGTGATCGCATGCTTCACCAACACCTCGATCTCAGCATCAATATGAGTGAGTTCTCTGGCGGTACCGTCAATATGCCGGATAGACACCGTGCGCAACTCAACAGGAAATGCGCCATCGATTTGCTCACCGGTATTGACCTGAACTCCCAATGCAGAAAACTGGCTAAAGTGTTTGCCGCTTAACGCATCAGGAACCGCACTTCCTGTTTCAGCCGGTTCGACCATGATGATAAGTGCCGCTGCTTCTGGCTCGTCCTGTGCTTCAGGTGCTTTCTGTCCATTCGTATTCGATCGCGACGCCATTAACTGCGCGGCGATTAAATGCAAATCCGTTCCTGACGCAGCGAACACAATATCAGTACCAGAGACATCCGCAACGTAGCGGTCATCACCGGCAGGCAATGCCAGGTCGCACAGACATTTCAGTTCTTGTCGTACTTCCTCGATCGCTGCCGCATAAGCTTGGTAGGCTCCTGTGTTTTGTTCTGCGGCCAGTATTTTCTGATAGCGCTCTTCTGCTTCCCGGTACGCGGTGAGTGAAATCGTTGATGCTGTCGCCGAGCCAAACGGCAGCGACTCCGGATCTGGTGTGACGCCGCAGCCATATTTATTGCGACCATTTTCTGCGAGTGAAATTCTTTTGTCGCCACCCTCCGTGAGAAGTTGCGCAAAGTCTGATATTGCTATCGTGTTAGTCGACATAAGAATTTTCCGGCTTATCCACGTTAGCCTTGATACGCCGGAGACATGGAGGCCGTTTTAATCAGCAAATCTCTAAAGGCCGAGAACAGCTTCTTCATCGGACCCTGTTTATACGAGAACATATCGACCGGATCCATCGCATGGACAATCATGTCGCTATCGACTTCGAAAATCAACAGCTTTCCATCTGGCGTTTCGCCGCAATCTATCCCAACATAATCTAGGCCAAGACGTTGATAAATTTCGTCGAACGCTGTAGCGTGACGAACACTGAAATCCTCATCGAAGCTCTCCATAAAACGCGCTTCCTCCGCACGTTTTTCCGCACTTTCGGTCATGCCTGCGTTTAAATAATGGATCATCCAATGTGTCGATATACCCATGTGAGAGATGAACGGTTTTCCATCGATCAGGATAATGCGATATTTTCTAAATTGACCATCAGCGCTACGATAATCGACAAATTTTGCAATATAAAATTCTTCACTTGGAATCGCTTGCAGATAGTCCGGCATATCGTCTGGCGATAAAATTTTACGCAGTCCCTGACCCGCATGAGATCCGAGCGGACGCACGATCACCGGAAAATCATCGCCCTCCAGAATCGCGTCCACTTTCGCACGGCCTGATCCTAGCTGCGCTACAATCTCGCGGCTAATACGCGCAGAGCCGGGCATTGCGACACCCGCCGCATCCTTCAATACGACACTGGCGTGGTCACGACCCAGATTCGTAATGAGTGCTGGTACGTTGATGACAGGTGTCGGCCAGGCTTGAATAATTTCTTGCAAGTCCATCAGCAAATGATGTTTGTCATCAGCTTCACCAACGGCGACAAACATCACGTCATGTTCCGGCAGTTCAGCCAGCGCAGGAATGCCAGCGCCGACGTACAGCATATCTAGTGCAATATCAGAGTTTTCGATCAAAAATTCCAGAGGCGTATTCGCCATCAAATCGCCATCGGTCATCAAGGCAAGTAAGCGAACCTTGGGTTTGCCGCTTGCTGGAATAGAGTACAGCGGCTGCAGTTTCAGCGCCTCCATTTGTGCGGACAGTGCCTCCTCACGATGTCCAAGCAGCATAAGTACCGTAGCCAGATTCATCAGGGCATGTGCATCTTCAGGATGCTCCTGAGAATATTGAATTAATTCTGCGCATAAGGGTTTGAGATCCTCATCGGCAAAAGCTCTTCGCATCAGGGGGGCAAGTCCTATCAATTTGCTTTGTTGCGCCGCACTGGACACGGTTGAGCTGGTTTCGCTGGCATTTATCATATTAGTTCTCGCCTGATTTTTGAATTTGGTCGCCAAATGTGATCGTTGCATTGATGAGCGCATCGATTTCAACGACGGTGGTTCTGTGATTGACGATCGCCGCACGAATCGATAGTTGCTGGTGGATGAGAGTGGTCGATGGCGCGGCAATACCTGATTCTTGCAATTTCACGGCAATGTTGGCATTGAGTGCATCAATCACGTGGTCGTCACTCTGATCTGCGGGGAGATATCGGAAACAAACGATATTGAGAGCCACGGGCGCTAATAATTCTAATTGAGGCGTCGCTTCGATTTTGGTTTTGAGATACTGAGCGAGTTCGCAGGTATGAGCGATCATCTCTCCAAGACGGTCGGTGCCATAGACTTGTAGAGTAAACCAGGTCTTAAGCGCACGAAAGCCCCGTGATAAGTCAGGGCCAAAGTCACAGGGCCATGGAGAGCCTCCCGCTAAACCCTTGCTCTCGCGTCGTAAATAGCTCGCCGGCGTTGTAAACGTCGCCGCATGCGCAGCGCTGTCTTTCATCAGGATAAAGCCTGCGTCATAAGGAACCTGCAACCACTTGTGGAAATCAAAGGCAATCGAGTCGGCGCGTTCTATGCCGGCCAGGCGACGCGCAATTGTGGGAGACAGCTTACCCAGTGCACCGTAGGCACCGTCGATATGGAACCACAACCTCTCAGATTGCGCGACGTCCGCAATGGCATTCAAGTCGTCAATCGCACCCACATCGACCGAGCCCGCTGTACCGACGACTAAGAACGGTGTGTAGCCAGACGCTATGTCGCCTTGTATTGCGATCTTTAACGCGGTTACATCCATTTCAAAGCGGCTGTTCATCGGGATGCGTCGCAGTGCATTTCTTCCCAAGCCTGCCAGATCCATTGCTTGTGCAACGCATCCGTGTGCGCCGCTTGAGGTATAGGCGACTAGTTTTTGTGGAAAGGCGCTCAAACCCTGCTGCCTCACCTCAACTCCGAGGGTCACCGCACGCGCGACCAGTACGGCGATGAAGTTGGCCATGGACGTTCCGGTAACAAACAAACCGCTAGCGGTCTCAGGGAAGTCGAAAAGGTTGCTGACCCAGCGTGTCACCTGGCGCTCGACCTCAATCGGAATCTGATCGCGGCCGCCCAGATTAGAATTGAGTCCGGCGGCAAGCATCTCTGCCAGGGTCCCGACGGGATTGCCGCCACCATGCACCCATCCCATAAAACCTGGATGGCTGTTGCCGACTGTATAGGGCAATACATTGTCCATGAACTGTTGGTGTACATCGGACAATTCACTCCCTGCACCAGGTAGCTTGGTCTGAAACTGCGCCCTTACTTCCTCAGGTATCACCTGCCATACCGGGCGCTCGCGGATGTGTTCAGCATAATCCAGAATATCATCCAGCATGCGATGACCCTGTGCACGTAAGGCTTCCCAGTTATCGGGGTCTAGCGAGGTCTTTTTTACCGTCATTCAATATCCCAACTCCTGAAAAATATCTGTGCATGATCCAAACAGCATGCGTATTTCTTGCTTATATTTACTCATAGTATGAGTGATAGCAAGCGAATGCAAATGCGGAATAAGCTGTAGTTTGTCGCTTTATATTAAGCGATCAGTGCGGTGAAGACAAAGGTGAGTGCCGTTGGCCATCCCGATTTGGTTCGATGTGATTCCAGAATGTCTCAGATAACTGATCTCTGCACAGCCAGCTTGATGTGCCCGCATTCATAGGCATGGCTCTGATTATTGCGCAGGGATAATTAGGATGAATGTGTTCTCGAACGCTAGTCATTGATGTTGCGTTCATCGACTGACGTGATTGCCAAATAAAACTTGGTACATTTTCAGTAAAGAGTTACTTCCTAATTGGCAAAATAGATGTGCAGAGCGGAAGGATTGGTGACGATAACGCAGGGTAGAGCATTACATCGTGATTAATTAAAAAAGCGAAGTGCCGCAAAAATCTTAATTAAGAAAGAGTGCTTAAGAAGGAGTGCGGCAGTAGCGACGTAACATCGTTTCATCGCTGCGATTGACGCAACTATGTTGAACGTAATAGAGCCGGGTACCGCGATAACAGCATTATTTTTAATCGGACGACAGATTGTTTCTGATTAAAAATCGCGGGTACGAATCCAGACGATTAAGAAGATTTATCGTCAATTATTTTATTCAGGAGTTCGGGTGGGATTGGTTGTCCGTTTTGACTTAAAAGTCGCACCGTTTCATGCAGCATATTCAGTCGTGTAATTTTCAGGATAACCCAGGCAATAATGCTGACAATCGGAATCAGCAGAGCCGTTATCGGAATGAGGATTGGTGACAGGTCAGTGAGTGGATTCATTTATTTCTCCCCTTAAATTAATTACTGTATTGTAAATTAATAAAATCGTAATTTGCTATCAAATTTTTAATTACATTTCGATTGTGGCCTGTTGATGAATAGCCGCCCATAACCGGTGCAGAGTCGTTTTTGACTCTTGAATGATTGGTTGATGACGCTTGAATCCACCTATCACAGCAACCACTCAAACCAACTAATACCCAGAAAAAAGTTCGACCACGCTCTGTGGCGCATCCGCGCCAAAAAAGCGCTGATGGTTCCGAAACGTTTGATCTGCCGCTGCCTCGCTGCGAGTGAACAAAGCCCGCTCGTACTCTCTTAACGCGGCCTCGATATTGTCAGGATAGGTACAGAGAGCTTTTCCCAGTTCTGCGCCGTCATAGATGGCAAGGTTGGCACCTTCACCGGCAAATGGCGACATCAAATGCGCTGCATCCCCCAACAATGTGACGCCAGGTACCCGTTCCCATTGATGCTTGACCGGAAGCGCATATATCGGCCTGATCACTGGCTCGGACTCGCTATCGGTAATCAGCGCTGTCAAATGAGGCGCCCAATCGTCAAATTCGCTCGCGATACGTTGTAGCCCCGTTACCGGTTTGCTGAAATCAATCGTGCTGATCCACGCCTCTGGCCGGTTCAACGCAATATACGCGTGCAAAGTCCCGTTCGCGTACCGGTGTGCCAGAATGCCTTTTCCCGGCTCCACCGCCATCAGCGTGCCCGTGCCAATCGCCTCCGCGCTCGCTTTATGCCGAGTGTCACCATCGAAAAGACGGGTTTCTATAAACGTGGTGCCGACATACTCCGGCTTTGCCGCAGAAAGAAGAGGACGCACTCTTGACCACGCACCGTCAGCACCCACCAGCAGATCACAGATAGCCGAGGAGCCGTCGGCGAACAGCAACTGATGTTGTCCGTCACCCAAACGTATCGTTCTTGCGAGCTTGCGACCCCACTGAATGGCGTCCAATGGTAATGACCCGATGAGAAGCTGGCGAAGCTCGCCCCTGTCCACCTCGGGCTTCGCAGAGCTGCCCAGACCCGGTTGATCGAGCAAAATATTCCCATACTTGTCGACTACCCGTTTAGCATCTTCACTCGGAAGTATCAGAGTAAGGAACTTCTCGTAAAGACCTGCGGCCTTTAGCCCGAGCTGGCCGTTGTAGTCGTGAATATCCAGCAATCCGCCCTGCGCACGTGCATGCGGCGATGCATCGGTTTCATAGATGGTCGCTCGGATGCCATTGACGTATAAGACACGGGCGAGTAGTAAGCCGCCCAGACCGGCACCGACGATGATGATGTGAGAATGGATTAATGACTTCGACAAGCTGAGAGGTTGGTTCATGGCGCGTTCCAGTAAGTACGGGCAAGTCGGGCAAAAGCACGACAGCTCGCAATAAAATCCGACTAATGCCGGGGGAAACGCTGGCCGACCTCACACGAGTGCTGGTTGACGTATATGTGGTCGCCTGCTCGAGTGGCTCAAGAGCCAAATGCACAGAGACCGTTTTTCGCGGTGTTCGGTTGAGGAGTATTACACAAGACGGTGTTTTGGTGAAACCGGAATTATTGTTGCTTCGGCGTTGTCTTTTTGCTATTTATGCCCGTGAATTGAGTATCATGTATTAGCTGGACTAAGTCGTCTAGCAACACATGCTCATGGGTGCTAGTCCAGACATTTAGTAATTCAGAGAGCGATTCAAGTTTCCAAGCATCTGTCACGTTATTCATTTTGACGCAAATATTGGCCTTAGAAAGTTCACCGAAATCTTGCCTTAGTTCTGATAAAAAGAATTCCAAAGGATCTACGTTACAAGTAGGCCAATCATTGATGGCAGCGGCCAATGCTGAGCTGATTCTGCGCACGCCAAGAGACACGGAGATGTCAGCGGCTAGCTCTTCTAACTTTTTTAAGTTAATCAAATTTTGTAATCGGCACTATTGGTTATAAGTGTCAGCTTCTGGTTTATTGCAGTCCATAGCTCTTTTGGCGGTCGCCCTAGATTGCGCATTCACAGCAATACTGTTTTTTTTACTGAATCTGTGCGAATGCTTAATAAATTCAATTTTTAGTAACGGGAGTCTTATTTTTTAAAAAAGTCGATATGTCCTTGTTTTTTCAGTGCATCCACGTCTCAAATACATAAAGAAAAAAATCATCGTTTTCCTCGTCAATTGAATCATAAGTTAAGTCAATATTTGCAGAGAATATTCCGTTGAAGAAGTATTTGAAGTTAAACATGAGCTGACCAGCGTTATAAGTCTTAAATTGCCTCAAGAAACCTCTCTTGACGCTAAAATCGTTGTTTTTACAAAGACGCCATTGTTTAGCCCCATGTTGAAAATAAGAGACTCATGACCCTTCATGATTGCAAATCATTTTCCACTCTGTTTCTACAAAAATCCCCAAGTAGCATCTACGCGCGATACCTGTAATTTTGGACCAACAGCGCCCGTCGATACATCGAATTCCATGACCCCGCCGGAGTAATGATAATGTACGAGTAACATTAGTTAAAACCTAGGACTGTAGACAAGTTCAACCGAAAAGCAAAGGACAGAAATAATGAGCGCGAGAGACAGGTCATATTCGAAAGCCACTGCTTTCTATGAGATGTAGTCCATCCAACATAGCTTTAAATTCAATTATCAAGTTGTTCTTCAATTTGCTTTACATCCGCCAATATTTTCCTCTAAAGTTGGCTAGACGCCTGTTTGCTTACATACTAGGCAGAACTGTCAGAGTTTATCTCCTAATTCATCAGCCACAATAAGCTATCTTCTAGAGTATATCCCGCCGAGCAGCCGAGGCATGCAGTTAGGTGGCTGAGCCACCGTACTTCAATTTTTTGAAAAGTATGGTCATCTTGCTAGCTGTATCTATGTCTTTGAAGGCTGGATCCTTCAGTACTCGAATTACAGATTGCCGGGCAAGGTTTTGAATCGATACAAGGTCGCTCGCCTTGATGTCGCTTTTGCCGGCGTGAGCAATTCCTGACCGAATGCCATAGAGCCTCTTCAATTCTTTTTCCAGCAATATTTTTGAGTGGACATCGCTGCCTAGCAGCAGCGCCACGCTTTCTGAAATTTGAGCGGCTATTCCTTTCGTTAGAAACTCGCTTTTATGCTCGTTGAAGAGGATTTCGAGTGCAATCGCTGCTTTGATGAAGGCGCTGGACGCAACCTGTTCGCCATAGGACTCGCCAATCCAGTCAATAGCAAGTAAAACCCGTTGGTTCATTTCGGATGGTGAAGCAATGGCGAACATACCCCAAATTGCATTAAATCCGATTTGTGGATTGACCAGGTAGTTGATATCTATAGCCAAAGGCATGCGTGCGCCCTTGTGTTGCGTAGACGAAGCGGCCAATTCATCTGTGAATATAAAGGCCTGGTTTCGAGTGAAACCGCTATGGTTAAGGATTCCCACGTCCACAGAGCTCTTGGGCCGTCCGATCATGAATCGAATGGCGCGTTCGAATCGCTCGAACAGGACGTCACCAATTTCTAAGGCCTTCGCAACTTCTCGCGCGCTTACTTTGACTCCGATGAGGTAAGTAGTGGGATTTTCGGTTAGAAATTTAGTGAACCTTCCGTTCAACTCAGTCTCAAGGTGTGCAGCGTGACTCGCGGTATTGTAAATCGTGAAAGGCCCCAAGACCACGGGTTCATTTGCTCGTGTCACTGTTACACCAGCAATTGGTCGAAAAACGTCATGCACCACCACTGGCCGAGAACTAATCCCTTTCAAAAAGGCTGTTACAGCAGAAGTCTCAGTTTCAGTCTTATCTAATACGTATGGCGCAATGAAAGAAGCCACCTCTTTTTCAAAGGACTCCAACGTGTACGTTTGCGGAATACTTTTTTCCTCTGCAAACAGCCCTTCAAGTGCTTCTTTATACTCCGTCGCTGTACTGTACGGTATAGAGATACCACATCCAAAACCGCGGTAAGTTTCGTCCTCGTGTTCGAATGTACCACCTGGAATGGCGCAGGAGATAAGTTTATTAGCGAGTTGCGTTCTCGAAGGTTTCTTGCTCATGAAGGTTTCTTGGAAAGAAAATCGATTCTAATCTTATTGTGGTGATTCTTACACGCGACTGGAGTTCACGCCCAATCAACTTTATTAGCCCTAAATCGTAGGCTGGACCACAAAATCCAACATTTCAACCATAGTGAGTCGGCAAAATGAGTGATCCGAATTACTTATATCAAGATTCGGTCGTGAATAATCAATTTAAACAAGCACCGCCACCGCGCACTATCCACACGCCTTGCAGGCCAGAGTAGTTGTAAACCCGTATGGATAATGCGTGAGCTGGACGAATTCTTTTAATGTTCTTGATTGTTAAAGTCGTAAATTGTAGCTATATGGTCATGTATTTCCCAACGGTTCGGTCTCAGTTATATAACTGGATATCAGCTTACGTCTTCTTCGTTTTCATGGTTATCTTCTTCGAAGATAAACGTAAAGGTATTATTTGGCCCGATCACCTTCGCTTTTAGGTAAGTTAGAAATGCTAAAAGCGCGCCAAGTGCAGCCATCCCTAATCCTATTGTTAAAGCGAAGCACGCAACAAACAAAAAAGTCTCAGCTTGGACTATAGCCGGGAAAATCCAAGTCACAATAAAGAGCAGTAATGCGACAAAAATAATTTGAACAAACCAACCCAGAGCAAATAACGTTTTACGTCGGTAATATGAACTTTTTAATTCACCTTCCTGAGGAAACGGACCATTCCAGGAAAATGCCATCTTCGCAGCAACTGAGGTGGGTGCTTTCTTGAGAGCCCAAACCATTAACCCTACGATAAGCCAGAAAATAATTATTTTTACTTCGCTCCGCACTTGGCCTCCAAATTCCTGCGGTATATAAGATGTCCCACCATATTTAAAAAATCTAACTGGAGCAAATAAATTTGCTCGGAAACGGACTTGCTAACTACTTTATTTTACAGACACCGTGAAAATGTTTAAAGTTGATTGGTAATGCACGAATCAATGCTCCTGTTTTCTTCCATGTAAATGAGGTGGGTCGGGATATCGATATGTCACAGAAGCGGTGTACGGTGACCTTCAACAATTTTTCCACATGACATCAGAAAATCAATTGAGGCTGGCGCGACTTATGCTGACTAGGCCGACAGCGAGCTGTAGTTGGGACGACATTCTTAACCATGAAGACGACCTGATCTGGCATACGCAGTGCAGACAACCATATGTTGAGGAACTCCGCTGCTGCGTCGACTCCATAGGCCTGACGTTAGCCTTCCTGGCATTACCGGCGGCCGGATGGCAGCAGCTTGAGCGCGAGTTCGGTACGGCGGCGGTAGCATTTCGCTTCATGGCGCTGCCGGCCGATTTCGATGCCTTCCTCAAATGGTCTCTTACGGCGCATCAGGTCCGTTTGTATGCCGATGGCCCCGTACTGCCGCCAACGCCACCGAGCGATCCATTTGAGCCTGTGTTGCAGTTCATTGAGGCTGCTGTGAGCAAGGCGGCGGCGACTGTGGAAGGCAAAGTCCGGGTGCGTCCGCTGGTGAGCAAGGACGCGTCGCTTGAACTGCTGGTCATTACCAGCACCATCGACACGCGCGACCGCCTGCATCAGTTGTCGGCGTTCCGCAAGGCGTTAGAACACATACGCGATCGGCTGTTGAGGGACAAAATTAAGTTGCGCAGTGTGTCGATCGAGGCGCAGGAAGTCATCGACCGGGTTGATCATTTGATTACAGCGGAGGACATTCTCAGGAAAGGGGAGGCGCCACAGTTGCGCTTCGATCAGGGATCGTGGGGCGTGATTCGCCAACTGTGGCCGTTTGGAAAGCGCTGAGTTCATGCATCGGAACCCGCACTCGTGCCCTTCTGCATTGAACAGTGAAATCGCCGCGAGCTTGATCGGGCAGAACCTGCCATCGCCCGACCAACTTTATTTGCTCTGATCAAAAATCTTAAACCGGGGCTATTCCACCGTCACAGATTTTGCTAGATTACGAGGTTTATCAACATCCGTACCCCTTGCCAACGCCGTGTGATACGCCAGCAATTGCAATGGCACCGTATGCAAGATCGGTGACAGCATGCCGTAGTGTTCTGGCAGGCGGATTACGTGTACGCCTTCGCTTGGTGTGATGCGGGAGTCGGCGTCGGCGAAGACGTAGAGTTCGCCGCCGCGGGCGCGGACTTCTTGCATGTTCGATTTAAGTTTTTCGATCAGTGCGTCTTTTGGGGCGACGGTGACGACCGGCATTTCTTTAGTGACGAGCGCGAGCGGGCCGTGTTTGAGCTCGCCTGCGGGGTAGGCTTCGGCGTGGATGTAGGAGATTTCTTTGAGCTTGAGCGCGCCTTCTAATGCGATCGGGTAATGCAGGCCGCGACCCAGAAAGAGGGCGTTTTCTTTGCGGGCGAATTCGTCTGCCCAGGCGATGATTTGCGGCTCTAGTGCGAGCACTGCGGCGATGGCTACGGGCAGGTGGCGCAGTGCTTTGATGTGTTCGGCTTCTTGCTCGTCACTGAGGCGACCTTTACTTTGAGCCAGTGTCAGCGCGAGTAAAAATAGTGCGGCCAGTTGTGTCGTAAATGCTTTGGTGGAAGCGACACCGACTTCGACGCCAGCGCGTGTGATGTAGGCGAGCGCGCATTCGCGCACCATGGCGCTGGTGCTGACGTTGCAGATGGTGAGGCTGTGCGGCATGCCTAGTTCGCGTGCGTGTTTGAGTGCGGCGAGGGTGTCGGCCGTCTCGCCGCTTTGTGAAATAGTGACGACCAGGCTGTTGGGATTGGGCACGCTGTCTCGGTAGCGATATTCGCTGGCGATCTCGACATTGACCGGGATTTTGGCGATCGATTCTATCCAGTATTTAGCGGTCATGCCGGCGTAGTAGCTGGTGCCGCAGGCGAGGATCAGGACGTTATCGATTTGTTTGAAAACGCCAAAGGCTTTGTCGCCAAACAGTTCTGGCATGATGCCGGTCACGCCTTCGAGCGTGTCGCCGAGTGCGCGTGGTTGCTCGAAAATTTCTTTTTGCATGTAGTGGCGATACGGGCCGAGTTCGGCTGCGCCAGTATGGGCATGGACGGTGCGTACTTCGCGTTGCACTTGCTTGCCTGCTGCATCGATGATCCAGACGCGTTGCAATTGCAGATCGACGACATCGCCTTCTTCCAGATAAATAATCTGGTCGGTGGTACCTGCCAATGCCATGGCATCGGACGCTAGGAAATTCTCGCCCTGGCCGACGCCGACAATCAGTGGTGAGCCCTGACGTGCACCGACGACGCGATGTGGTTCGTCACGGCAAAATACGGCAATCGCAAAAGCGCCGGTCAGACGTTTGACGGCAATCTGGACTGTCTCAAACAAATCGCCGCTATATAAATGATCGACCAGATGCGCGATGACTTCGGTATCGGTCTGGCTCTCAAAGACATAGCCGACAGCAGTCAGCTCGGCGCGCAATTCTTCGTGGTTTTCGATAATGCCGTTGTGGACCAGTGCAATGCGCGCATTGTCGCCATCGCGTGAAAAATGCGGATGCGCATTGGCCGATGAAGGCGCACCGTGCGTTGCCCAGCGGGTGTGCGCAATACCAGTAAAGCCTGCCAGACCAGTTTGTTCGACTTGTGCCTGCAATTCGGCGACGCGAGAGGTGCTGCGTGAGCGTTGCAGATGACCGTCGACATGCAGCGCCACGCCGCAAGAGTCATAGCCGCGGTATTCGAGGCGCTTTAAGCCTTCTAGCAAGATAGGAGTGATATTGCGTTGCGCTACTGCGCCGACGATGCCGCACATAATGACCTCTGATTAAAAATGTTGATCGAGACGAAGAGTCGAAATTTGCTGATGATCTGAAGATAATTGCAAAATTACTAATCTTCTGAATTTTTATCATCGTAAGGTATATCGTATGAAATTAACTGTCAAAATTATGAATAATTTGAATTAAAATGAATATGCAATATCGATATGAAATTTTATTTCAATAAATACCTATTTGTGGTGAATTATGTCGGATCAAAACACGCCTACGCTCTTGGATGAGCTGGATAAACGCATACTTCAACAGTTGCAGTCGGATGCCTCACTGAGTAATCAGGCCTTGGCAGAGCGGGTGCATGCTTCGGCACCGACTTGTCTGCGCAGGGTTAAGCGCATGATTGACGAGGGTGTCATTGCCCGCCAGGTCGCGATTTTATCGCCAGAAAAAATCGGACTCGGACTGACCGCGATTGTAGAAATCACCCTGGACAATCAGGCTAGCGAGCAGTTGGTCGCGTTTGAAAAATGGGTGGTGCAAGAACCAGCGGTGCAGCAATGTTATCGGGTGTCACCGGGACCCGATTTTGTGCTGATGATACAGGTGGCGGATATGGCGGCCTATCATGTGCTCGCGCATCGCTTGTTTGCAGGGCAGGCGAATGTGCGAAACGTGCGGAGTTTTTTTTCTATTCTGCGCAGCAAATTTGAGACGCGGCTGGCTGTATAAGTTTGACGCTTGTGATGCTAGCCGGATGTCAGCGCGGACGTGCGCTTTCTTTCAAGACGGCGGGTGAATAGTAAAGCTGAAAGGCTTTCCAGATCGCGCCGGATTTTGCCGTGCGTTCTAACAGATCCTTGAGTGTTGCCGTGTCCTCGGCGCTGAGCGAGGATTTAGAGATATAGATGCCGCTTTGACCCCAGGGTAATTCGGTAATTGGTTCGATACGCAGCTTGTCCAGCATGTCCGCGATTTTTTTATTTTCTTTAATGGTTCCGGCCAATATTGTGGGTGTCATTATCGTGACATCGGCGACACCTGCTTTTAAAACACGCGCAATCGATAAAGGATCCGCCTCCATGGTTAGGCGACCTTGTTTGCTTAATTTCTTGATCAGATCCTGATATACCGGACCATAGTCATAGCCACGGACGACTGCGACTTTAATATCATGGCGTTCCAGCAGCTCTTGTATGCTCTTCACGGCGGGACGTGTAGACGCGATAGAAATCATCGTGGCGCGGGTCGCTATCGTGGGAACAAAAATGCCGATCTCGTCACGCCTCGGAGTGCGGCTGGCTGGCATCAGCAGATCGGCGCTGCCGCTTTCAAACATTTTTTCGAGTCGCGCTCTTGGTACCGACATAAATGCGAATTCGCATTCGTCCTTCAGTTCTCGCAACATGTCCGGATAAATGCCTCCGACAACATTACCCTCAACGGTGACGCTTTGTCCTACTGCCGCGACCGGTACCTGAATGATTCGCGAACAGGCGGCCGAGGCAGGGCGATGAGCAACCACGCCAGCAATCAAGGCAATAGCTAGAAAAACCCTCAGGTGTAAACGACGACGCATCGGACACGGCCTTGCTGGTTGAACTGGATAAAGTCGGTGGAATACCATTGAAAAATCAGTGAAAATTCGCTGGAATAACTTAACAATACCTGAAAATTTACCGTATGGACCATGAATTTTGTTGCTCGTGACCCGTCGTAAATTGCTACAAAGCATGAACGCCGTGTCACATCGTCAATCTATTCAGGTTTTACGCAAATACCAAGACCACTCACCACAGAAGCACTGAGGCACAGAGAAAGGCAGGAGTAGCAGGAGTAAGCAGTTCCACGGCATATCGAATCAAGGGTTTTTAGAAATTATGAACATTGAACCCGCAAGCTGGATGCGGCTTTCAAAGGGTTTTCATGCTAAGAGGCGCACCCCGCTTGCGGATTCGTTTTGGAGGAGCTTTGAAAACTCTTTCACCAATACTCCAGAGCGGCATGCTCCTGCCTTTCTCTGTGCCTCTGTGCCTCAGTGCCTCTGTGGTAAGAGGTCTTGGTATTTAGGTAAGTCTGCTATAAGTCCTTACATTATGAAGTCATACCTTTAAGAGACACCTTTAAGAGACACCTTTTACGTCATGCCGCTTTGCCGCGCCAGATCATCGGGGGATATGATCTCAATAGAGCGATAGCCCAGGCTGATCACGCCTTGCTGTACCAATAATTTTAATTCCTTGGATAAAGTTTGGCGTGTAATTCCCAGCATCATGGCCAGCGCTTCTTGCGAGACTGGTACCCGCGGCCGAGCGTTGCTAGATAGCGAGGCGTCGCCATGCGCGAGCAGCAGCAGGCGACGTGCAATCCGACCGCGGGTTGAGCGCAAGGTCGCATCCTCGACTATCCCATACAGCAGGCGTATTCGGCCCGCCAGCATCCGTGCAATCGCTTGTGAAAAAGCGGTTCTTTGCATCAGCGTCTGAAACACATTATTGGGCAATACCAGTAGTTCGGCCTCACCGAGCGCCGTCGCGTCATGGGTGCGCGGCTGGTGATCGATCAGCGAGATTTCACCAAACCAGGTACCGCTCTCCAGCACGACCAGGATCGCCTCTTTGCCATCCTCGCTCAGGGTGGACATTTTTAAGGTGCCGCTCAGCAGAGCATAAAAACCACCCGGCGCATCGCCCTGCCTGAACAGCATTTCGCCAGGGCGCAGCCGTAATAACTCGGCAGCATTGAGCATGACTTTTCTGTCTCGCAGAGGGAGAGAGCCAAACCAGGGATGCGCAGATAGGTCGCTCATCAGATCGAGATGGGATTTCATTGGCGGTGCTAACGGTAAGAAAAGCTGAATTGTAAAAAATTTGACAGTTGTTAGTGTAGCGTGGCTGTAAGGTGTAGGCACAACATGAAACCGATACGGTTCAAAAATACATCCTTATCCACGGAGTGAGACACATGGCAAATCACGCAAATTTTGTCCGCATGCAGGACAGTACCCAGCAGGACTGGCAAGTTATTGGCGCCGAGTTCATGCAGTTTTCTAAAGCGCTGCCTGAGCGCGTCATCCGGCATCTGCAAATTCTGCAAGGTGATTACGGCGGCTTTCCGATTGACCGGTATACGCATTCATTGCAAACCGCCACCCGTGCCTGGCGCGACGGGCGCGATGATGAATATGTGGTCTGCGCCTTGCTGCACGACATCGGCGATACGCTAGGATCGTTCAATCATCCGGATATCGCTGCGGCGATTCTCAAACCTTTTGTGTCTGAGGAGAATCTGTGGATGGTGCAGCATCATGGGATTTTTCAGGGGCATTACTTCTTCCATCACATCGGCATGGACAGGGATATGCGAGAGCAATTTCGCGGTCATGCGCATTTTGACCGGACCGCTGAGTTCTGCGAGCTGTATGATAATCCGGCGTTTGATGCGAATGCTGAGACGCTGCCGATCAGCGAGTTCGAACCGATGCTCGGACGTATTCTGGCGCGGCCTCGCAATACGATTTACAAAGTAGCGTTGCAAGATTAGTCTCAATAAGTCCTCTTAGTCCGCTTTAGGGGACTAAGGCAAAAACCAAGGCCCAAGACCCAAGACCTCTCACCACAGAGATACAGAGACACAGAGGAGCAGAGGCGCAGAGAAAAGCCAAAAAAATAACTAGCTGCATCGCAGTTTGATCGTCAAATGAATCCGCAAGCAGGATGCGCCTGTTGGCACGAAATGCGCCTGAAAGCCGCATCCAGAAAGCGGCTTCAATCTAGATTGCTGTAAGCAGTATGTCGTTTTGCATAAATCCTAAGCTTCAATACACCTTAAATACACCTTAAATACACATCAGGAGATACCATGCATATTCCCTCAGTAAAAGATCAGGTCAGTGCCGAAGAATGGCAAATCCGCGTTGACCTCGCGGCCTGTTATCGCCTCGTTGCCATGTACGGCTGGAGCGATCTGGTGTTCACTCATATCAGTGCGCGTATCCCCGGCCCTGAGCATCATTTTCTGATCAATCCTTATGGCTTGATGTTTGATGAAATCACCGCCTCATCACTGGTCAAAGTTGATCAGCAATGCAACAAGATCATCGATAGTCCGTTCCCAGTTAACCCTGCCGGTTTTGTGATTCACAGTGCGGTACATGAAGCGCGTGATGATGTGCAATGTGTCTTGCACACGCACACCCGCGCCGGGGTTGCCGTCAGTGCGCAAAAATGCGGTGTCCTGCCGATTTCGCAGCAATCGACCTTTGTGCTTGCCTCGCTGGCTTATCATGAGTACGAGGGCGTGGCGTTTCGGGATGAAGAAAAGCCGCGTCTGCAAGCCGACATGGGGCATGCAAATTTTCTGATGCTGCGTAATCACGGTTTGCTGGTAGCCGGTAAATCGATTGCCGACGCGTTTCTGTCGATGTACACCTTCGAAGCGACTTGCCAGATCCAGTTGGCGGCGCAGGCGGGCGGTGAATTGACGCAGGTAAATCCGCTGATCGTCAAAGGCGTGGCAGAAGCGATGCGAGTACAGACCGGTGGGCTTGGCGGTGCCTTTGTCTGGCCGTCGCTGATACGCAAACTCGACCGTGCTGATGAAAGCTACAAATTATGAGCGTACAGCGCAGGGTCATCATCATTACGGGCGCCTCTGACGGGATCGGTGCAGAAGTTGCCCGCCAGCTTGCGCGCAGCGGTGGCAGTCAGTTAGCCCTGGTGCTGGCAGCGCGTAATACCGACATGCTGGACGCCGTTGCCGCGACTTGTCAGCAATCCGGTTGCTCCACGCTGATGGTGCAAACCGATGTCGGTGTACAAGCCCAATGCATTGCTTTGATTGAAAAAACCGTCGCGCAATTTGGACGGATTGATGCGCTGATCAATAACGCAGGCAAGTCGGCGCAAGCTTTATTGGAAGATGTCACAGATCTGGGCTGGTATGAGGATTTGATGCGTATCAACCTCTGGGGCAGTGTCTGGTGTACTCATGCAGCACTGCCGCACATCAAGGCGGCACGCGGGAATATCGTGGCGGTCTCCTCACTGGCCGGACTGATGGGTGTGCCGGGGCGTACCGCGTATTGCACGACCAAGTTTGCGATGAATGGATTTTTTGAGGCGTTACGTGTCGAGGTCAAAGACGCAGGCGTGTCGGTCACGCTGGCTTATCCGGGCGTGGTCGCGACGCAAATCCGCTATCGTGGTTATAACGCCGCAGGTGTTGCCGCGGGTAGCAGCGGGCTGAAAGAAGATGACGCGATGTCGGTCGAAGAATGCGCAGGGTTGATCATCAAAGGTATGGAGCAAAGACAGCGTGATGTCGTCATGTCCGCAAAAGGCAAGCTCGGTCGCTGGCTAAAATTGTTAGCACCGGGACTGGTCGAAAAAATGACGATGGCGGCATTAAAAAAAGAAGTCCGGCCGCATTAATGTGGCTGCATGAAGGTTCTGTGCCGCACTATCTGATGCAATGTCGGCGTGTTGATAAAAAAGCCGGAGACGATAAGGTATCGCTCCGGCTTTTTTGATTAATCTCGTCGTCTATTCAGACTGACGAGATTAACGAGACTAACTAGACTAACGACAGCGCATCATCAGAAACGGTGTTGAATACCCACAGTCGCTGCATTTTGGGATGAACCAAAACCTGCGTCATCACGGGATACGCCGACCAGTTTATTGTTAGACGCTTTGGAATAAGCGCCGGCAATGTACAAGTCTGTGCGCTTGGATAAGGCATAGCGCGCACGTAACACGGCCATACGCGGATCAGCATCGGTGCCTGCTGGCAGGTTTTTGATGTCCTGATAGTAGTACACGCCTGTCAGTATCCATTCTGGTGTCAGTTGGTAGTTCACGCCAGCCCAGAACAAATCGCTGCGCAGGTCAGTGGCGCCGGATGCCAGTGTCTTTTTGTAGTTGCGATACGCGAGGAACAATTTTGCTGCGTCGATCTGATATGAGCCTGCCAGATGGATCGTCTTCGCTTTATCGATATTGCCGTTCGCTGTCGGCGCGCCGTTGACCTGGTCGTATACCGCGACGGCGGCTAACGGACCGCTCGCCATGCTGGCGGCCAGAGAATACTTGGCGCTGGCCGTCGTATCGCCAGCAACTTCGCCCAGACCATAAGTCGCACCGACTTTAAAACCGTCGCCATCAAACTGGTATTTGACCATGTTGGATGTGCCGGTCAGCATGCCGTCTTTACGTGCACCGGTCGCACCGGCTGAGGTTGCCCATGAATATTGCGGCGCATAGCCCATCGGGTCAAACGGCAAAATAAAATCATACGTCGTGCTGTAAGAGCGACCGGCGACAACGCGACCGAAATCACCCTGCAAGCCGACATTGGCCTGACGACCGAAGATGTCGCCATCCGCTGCGCCGGTATCCAGAATGATGCCGCTTTCTAATTGCCAGACCGTTTTTAGTCCACCGCCCAGATCTTCTGTGCCGCGAAAGCCCAGACGCGATGTGTTCATACCGCCGCTGTTGACTTTGAATACACTGCTTTTCGTTGCATCGGCGTTATTTGAGTAACCGATATTGGCATCGATCAAGCCATAAATGGTGACGTTGCTTTGCGCAGACGCTGCGCTTGCCGCGAGTGCCAGCATGGCAATACTGACGGCTTGGAAAATGGCCTTACGTTTCATATGAGGAGTCTCCTGATAATTATGAGTGACAAATCGGTGAATGACGCCGAACTTGCTGAAGTGTTATGACTGCTATGACTACGATCACTACGATGTCTAACGAGGTGACTGGTCGCTGATGCCTGATTCCACGCTGGGTAAGCGGGGCGTCTGACGCCGGTGTTCAGCAAGGATAGTGTCGTTATAGGTTCTGATGTGCGACAGTCAAGGCAAATGGTAGCGATCACAAGCTTTCAGTTTGCTTTCGACTGCTTTTAGTGATCTGGCTGGCGGGTGTGGAAACAACAGATGGGCTAAACAGATGGGATGCTGCGTTGTGGCAATAATCTGGCTGGGAATCAGAGTCGGTACCGTCACATTGTGCAGGCGTGATGATGTGTGGCGTGTCGTGGTAGGGGAGGTATCAGGCAATGCAGCGGCGCACTTCACCGCCGCATTTCACCACACATAACCATACTGCCAAGGGCGCCGTATGCGCAGATTCTGATTACTTGTCCGTCTCCGGTTTCCACTCTGCCGCCAGTTGCTTGGCTTCGGCGATTTGCTCTTTGCTCATTTTACGCTCGGCATACTGGCGATAAAACACGGCGTCATTGTAGCTACCTGCCAGCGTGAACCATTTATAGGCGTTGACATAATCGAGTTTGACGCCATTGCCTTTGAAATACAGCAGGCCAATATTGTATTGCGCGCTGGCGTTGCCCTGATCGGCCGCTTGCTGAAAGTAGTACAAGGCCAGGCGAAAATCTTGCCGCGCACCGATGCCACTCGCATAGATCACGCCGAGACTATATTGTGCATCGGCATAGCCCGCCTCGGCAGCTTTTTTATACCATGAGATTGCCTGACTATAATTCTGTGTGACGCCCAGACCTTTGGCATACATACGCCCCAGATTCACTTGCGCCCGTACATTGTCTTGCTCTGCTGATTCCAGATACAGCGCCATCGCCTTTTTATAATCGCGCTGCGTGCCTTCGCCATTCACATACATCAGACCGAGATTGAATTGCGCATCGGCATTGCCCTTCTCGGCGGCCTTGGTAAAGGCGGCGAAGGCGGCGACGTAGTTTTCTTCTTCATAAAAAGCGACGCCGTCCTCAAAGTCGCCGGCCAGAGCCAGCGGGCTGCTGACGATGCACAGTAAGGTAAAAAAACGAAACAACGTCCGGACAACTGATCTCATGGCGGGCTCACGAAAAAAACGAAAGAATCGCGCGGTAGTGACAATCTTAATAGTAAGCGCAACGACAGCGATGATGCAAAAAACGGGCAAGACATAGCAGGTACTCTGGCACTTTATCAGACCATAATCTGCGCCCGTACGCCTGTCAATATACCTCAGAAATAAATATACTCACCTCTAGTATATTTCAACGCACCAATTAAACAATGCGGGTAAGCCTGTTTTTGATAAAAAATAGGGGGAGTATATGACTCCCCCCAGTGTGCTGATGTCTTGATGGCGACGAGGTACTTCTTACGCTTATGCCTAATTTAATGTCGAATTTAATACCGAATTTTAATGGTCAATTTTACTTCTTGATTTTGACCGGACGCTGCCAGTTGTCGATGGTGACTTGTCTGGCGCGGGACACCGTCAGCTTGCCCTCCGGCGCATCTTTGGTTAGGGTTGTGCCTGCTCCCAGAGTCGCACCTTTGCCGACGCGGACCGGTGCCACCAGTTGCGTATCGCTACCGATGAAGGCGTCATCTTCAATGATGGTGCGTGATTTGTTCACACCGTCGTAATTGCAGGTGATGGTACCGGCACCGATATTCACGCGACTGCCGATCGTGGCGTCGCCGATGTAAGCCAGATGATTCGCCTTACTGTGCGCTGCGACCTGGCTGTTTTTGACTTCGACAAAATTCCCGATATGCACGTCTTCTGCCAGGGTTGTGCCCGGACGCAGGCGTGCATAAGGACCGATCTGCGATTGCGCGCCGACAGTTGCATCCTCAATGTGGCAAAACGCCTTGATCACGGCACCGGCGGCAATATGCGCGTCCTTGATCACGCAATGCGCGGCAATCTGCACGCCGTCTTCGATGCTGACTTTACCCTCAAATACGCAGCCGACATCAATCGTCACATCGCGTCCGCACGTCAGGCTGCCGCGGATGTCGATGCGGTTTGGATCCAGCAGTGTGACGCCTTGCTCCAGTAATTTTTGTGCCAGATTACGCTGATAGATGCGCTCCAGCTCAGCCAGTTGGACTTTGCTGTTCACGCCCAGCGTCTCCCAGACTGCATCGGGCTGTGCTGACACCACGGGCACGCCGTCTGCCACGGCACGCGCCACGATGTCGGTTAGGTAGTATTCCCCTTGCGCATTATTGTTCGACAGCGTCGTCAGCCACTGTTTAAGCTGCGCTGTTGGCGCGATGATGATGCCGGTATTGATCTCGGTAATCGCTTTCTCTGCCTCGCTCGCATCTTTTTGCTCGACGATACGAACGATCTTGTCACCCTCACGTACGATACGACCCAGTCCCGTCGGATCGTCCATCTCTGCGGTGAGAATCGCCAGTTTGTCCTGGCCCGCCGCCGCAATCAGCCGCCGCAAACTCGCGCTCGTGGTCAGCGGCACATCGCCATATAAGACCAGCGTCGGCACGCTCTCATCCAGCACCGGCACCGCCTGCGCAACGGCATGCCCGGTGCCGAGCTGCGGCTCTTGTTTCGCAAAGTGTAAATCATCCGCTGCAATCCGCGCAGGCACCTGATCGCCGCCATGCCCATAGATCACACAGATATTGCTGGCCTGACCGTCATTCGCAAGGCTACGCGCCGTATCAATCACATGCGACAACAAGGGTTTGCCTGCCAGGGGATGCAAGACCTTGGGCAGAGCAGATTGCATGCGCTTGCCCATACCGGCGGCGAGAATAACGACGTTCATGGAAATTCCTGTGGGGTGATAGTGTGATGTTGAAATTTTAACATGAGGTGGTGGTATTAGCTAAGTGGCGTGTCGATGCGAGGTGATGTTTTGCAGACGCACTTTGCGTAGTGCATTGTGCTGGATAGTTGGCGGTGAATTATTTATACAGGTATTTTGAGATTGCCGGCCGGGGGTAGCCCGACGGCTACTTACTTTTCTTGCTTCGCCAAGAAAAGTAAGAGCAAAAGAAGGCGACCGCATAGTGTTGCCCTGCGGGCTCAGGAGCAGGCTCCTGAACAATTTACGCCTCCCAAAAAATGGGAAGTGTCCGAAACTAGCTGCGCTCAGGCAGCGGACACTTCTGATCCATTTTCTGGAATGCACAAATTGCTGCGCCAAAGCGGGATGAGCAATTCAGAGCTAGCGGTAATTTGAAAAAGAATCACGCCTTCAATGTCGTCGTACCCATCTCTGCGGGAATACAATTTTCAGTATATTTCGCTCATATTTTTAATGAATTAAACTCAAACCGCAGTATTCATGAGGCTTACAGGCCATTTTCGCGCTGAAAGCCCCATATATACTACGTTGTTATGTTTGGTAACTTCTAAAAACCCTTTAAGCCATATTTCATAAAACCGCTTACTCCTGTCTTTTCTCTGTGTCTCCGTGCCTCTGTGTTGAGAGGTCTTGGTTTTTGCGTCAGTCCTATCAACATGATTTTTCAATTTGAATGTTTTTAGAGTTTCCCGTTTTAATCATCATCCCTGAATTACTGCGACATCATGTCCGGCGCCACTTCACCCGCTCCAAATTCAGGCCAAACGCCCCTCTAAATTTGCAACCAATTCCCTTTAAACACAATCGGCCCAGTCGGTTTGTCAGGATTGCCCGAGCCGCCTTTTGGCTCTAATGTCACTGCCAGCAGCGGTGTCGCTTCTGCGTTCATGTACTCAGGCATAGGCAGGGTGATGCTGCCGTTGTCGGCGACCAGGCCCAGAGATTTGACTTTGCCTTCTTTGCTGACTGCCCACAGTTCCAGACTCTTGTCGGCGGCGATGTTCTGGGCAGTGACTATGCGCACTACGAGTTGCTTGCGTTTGGTGTCGCCGGTGATGACGGCGATGGGTTGCGCTTTGTCGTCGGACAGCGTGGCGACGTAGTTGCTGGTCGGTGGTAGAACCTGATCCGGCTGTTTCGACATCAGTACCGAGACCAACACCACTGCGGCAGTGGTAGAGACCATGCCCAGGCCGCGCCAAAAGGCGAGGTCTTCGCGCAGGTTGCGCCAGTAGGCCCAGCGTTCGCTTAAGGACGATGATGTTGTTGTGAGTCCCAGACGTTTTTCCAGGGCGTGCCAGACGCTGGAGGAGGGCTGTGCTTTTTTGGCGAATTCGGCCATGGGCAAGAGGTTGCTTTCCCATTGGCGCACAACTTGTTGCAGGTGGGCGTCGCGGGTCAGCCAGTTTTCAAAACGGCGACGTGCGCCACCGCGCAGGGTGCCTAGTACGTATTCGGCTGCCAACTTTTGTTGCAGGTTGGGCTTATTCTGGATATTCATGCTAACTCCATTTTGCCAAGGCAGGTGCGCAGCTTGTCTAATCCGCGGCGTATCCAGGTCTTGACGGTGCCCATTGGTAATTTCATCTGTTCGGCGACTTCGCTATGTGACAGGTCGTGATAAAACGCCAGCGCCATGGCCTGGCGGTGCAAGCCTTCGAGCCGCGACATGCAGGACGCGAGCGCCTGGGCGTCTTGCGTCATTTCCAGTGACTGTATCGGGGTGAGTTCGCCGCTTTCCAGTGCGTGCACGACATCCATATCGAAGTTATCCGCGTCAATTTCTACGTCATGATCGAGTCTGCGTAACAAGTCAAAGGCGCGGTTGCGCACGATGGTTGTCATCCAGGTCATGGGCGCGGCCAGACTTGACTGATAACTGGCGGCATTGTTCCAGATGTTGACAAAACTTTCTTGCAACACTTCTTCCGCCAGTTCGCGCTTAACTAATATACGCAGCGCGAAGCCAAACAGTTTCGGCGAAGTTGCTTCGTAGAGCGATTTAAATGCCGCAGCATCCTTGCGCGCTACGCCTGCCAGCCAGATATGGAGCTGGCCTGAGTCTAATTTGGTGGTGGACAATTGAGGATCCGTTTCGTCTGGAAATAGAGGGAATTGCTGCAAATCATACGATAAGGCGAAGAAATTTGTTATCCAGTCATCAAGGATTATTCAATTATTCCTTATCGCGCAACAATTCATTGTGTTTTGTCGTCTTTATTGATTGGTCCGGCATGTATAGACTTGCTTCATCGATGAGCACGACACCGCAGTAAAAGTAGCAAACAGTGCGCGACTCACCGAGGCAGAACATAGGGACCGTGTCCCGCTGCCTAGAGTCATCAACCTAATTTATCGGAGAAATATCATGAATGCGAAACAATTAATTGCTGCTGTTGCCCTGATCACTGCTGGTGTTACTACTGGTTCTGTTGCATTTGCAGGCGACTATCAAGTCGGTGGCGAAGCGTATGTCAGCTTCCCTATCCCTAGCATGACTAAATCGACTGCTGAAGTACGCGCTGAGCTGGTTCAGGCACGTGCCGAAGGTCAAAAAGTCGGTGGCGAGTCGTACACAACGATCGCAACCAGCAATGCGACTAACGGTAAAACACGCTCAGAAGTGCTGGCAGAATTGAGCCAGGCACGTAACGACGGTCTGGCTGTCGGCGGCGAATCTTATGTCGCTTTTGCTCCTGCGACGCCAGCACGTGTTAGCAGCGATGCAGTACAAACTGCGAAAAGCAAATAAGTTGTACCACGCTGTATCGTTTGTTTGATGCCTGGTGCGTCATTGGCTTAGTTACTTGCTTAGCTACTTGCTTTATCCGTGAGTAAATAAACGGGGCAATGAAGCAAAGAAGCAATGAAGCAAAAAAGTAAATAGCATCAAATAACAGCATCCAATAAAAATGCCACCGCGAGGTGGCTTTTTTATTGGATGATTGCTTAGTGCATGCAAGGTGATGTCGCCAGATCTAGTGAGCACACCGTTGATCGGTTGGATCATTAACGACGTAATTAGCTGCGTGCCAGCTTAGTCGTCATTGCCGAAATGCAGAGAAATTACATTCTTGTCCGGCGTTGCACAGGGTTCATCATCAAAGGCAATGTCGCCGTCAGGATTGGCAACGCCGTCGATTGTCAGATCCTTGAAGTTGAATAAATTTTTGTCCATCAGATGGGATGGCGCAACGGTGGACAGCGAAGAGAAAATACTCTCTACGCGACCTGGGTTAGTTTTTTCCCAGCCACGCAGCATGTTCTTGATCTGCTTACGTTGCAGGTTTTCTTGCGAGCCGCATAAATCGCAAGGAATGATAGGGAAGCCCTTGACCTGCGCATAACGTTCGGAGTCGGCTTCTTTGACATAGGCCAGTGGACGGATCACGATATGTTTGCCATCGTCGGATTGCAATTTCGCCGGCATCCCCTTTAGTTTGCCGCCGAAAAACATATTCAGGAAAAAAGTTTCCAGGATGTCGTCGCGATGGTGGCCGAGCGCAATCTTGGTCGCGCCGAGTTCATCGGCGACGCGGTACAAGATGCCGCGACGCAGGCGTGAACAGAGCGAGCAGGTCGTTTTGCCTTCGGGGATCAGGCGCTTGACGATGCTGTAGGTATCCTGATTCTCGATGTGGTACGGAATGCCGAGTTGCTCCAGATACGCAGGCAGGATGTGATCTGGGAAGTTCGGTTGCTTCTGATCCAGATTGACGGCGATGATCTCAAAATTGATCGGAGCACGTTCACGCAATGTCATCAAAATATCCAGCATGGCATAGCTGTCCTTGCCGCCGGACAGGCAGACCATGACCTTATCGCCTTCTTCAATCATATTAAAATCACCGATGGCCTGGCCGACCTGGCGACACAGGCGCTTGTGCAGCTTATTGTTCTCGTAGGTGATTTTTTCTTGCGACTTCTGACTGGTCGTCACGTTGGTTTCAGTGACGGTGGTGTCGGGATCGGCAAAGCTGGTTTCTTGTACTTGCATGATGGTGCTTCAGTTTCTGTAATAAACAATAGAACAATAGAACAATACGGATAACAATAAGTCGATGTGGCGGAGTGAACGATCAGATGTCCGCTTTAATCTGGAAGACTTCCACGCCGACGCCTTCGCAATCCGGATAGACATCGGGCTTCATCGTCGAGACGCGGACTGCACGTACACGCGGATGTGTCAGCATGCGCTTGGCGACGTCGTCGCACAAGGTTTCTTGCAGATGTACGTGACCTTGTGCCATACGCTGGGCGATGGTCTCGCGGATGAAATCATAATCCACCACCTCGTCGAGATGATCGGCAGTTGGTGTGGACAAGGCCAGCGGGATATACAGATCCACATTGATGAGAACACGCTGTTCGCCCTTTTTTTCAAAATCATGCACGCCGATATTGATCATGATTTCGTAGTTGCGCAAAAACAGGCGGCGGCAATCGGCGAGTTGTGGGTAGTGGAGGACAGATAACATAAGATGGTCGACTCAATCAAAGGGGTGGTAGGGTATTTGGTAATGCGGTATCGGCCGTGACGACATACATGATGTCACGTGCTGACGGCAGCAGATGCTGGCCGCCATCGACCGTAATCGTGGTGCCGGTCATTGCGGGCATCTCCGCAACGAAGCAAATCGTTTGTGCAATATCTTCCGGGGTGCTGGAGCGTCCCAGCGGCGTGACCTGATGTGCTTGCGCAAAATCAGCCTCAGTCTGATGGCCCGATACCATTGTAATACCCGGTGACACGCCGACGACGCGCACCTTTGGCGCCAGCGCTTGCGCCAATGTCGTGGTGGCGCATTGCAGGGCAGCTTTGGATAAGGTGTAGGACAAAAAATCAGGATTCAGGTTTTGCAGCTTTTGGTCCAGCAGATTAATCACGCAGCTTTGCTGACCGTCCGGCGTCGCTGCGTGCAAGGCCTTTGCCAACATCAACGGAGCGTGCAGATTCGCATGCATGTGCTTGTCCAGCGAACGTTGTGTGAGGCTGTCGATCTGGTCTTCTTCAAAAAGTGAGGCATTGTTGACGACGCAATGCACGCTGCCAAAGGCGGCAATCGCTCTTGGTAATAAAGCCTGAACCGCATTTTCATTGGCTAAATCACACTGCAACGCGACCGAACGACGGCCCAGTGCTTTGATCTCGGCAACCAGCGTCAGCGCATCTTCTTCTGATTGTCCGTAGTGGACAGCTACGTCCCAGCCGCGCTGCGCCAACGTCAGTGCAATCGTGCGGCCTATGCGTTTTGCCGCACCGGTCACGAGGGCGACGCGCGGCTTTTCGCCGGCCGCTGTATTGGTTACTGCGCTGCTGATTAAATTAGTCATGGAAATGCGTTTTCACTGGTTTCTCACTGATTGATCCTGTAATTGTCACCTGCAATGGCGACGATTTTTATACAATGCGGGTATGCGACTACCTCATTCTCCACGACCACCACTTTCACTCCCTGTCCCCGGTGACGATGCCCTGGCGGCGTCGCGGGCTTTACAGCAACTGATCAGCGAAGACATCAGGGCACAGGCGGGCTGGATCTCGTTTGCCCGATACATGGAGCTGGCGTTATATGCGCCGGATCTTGGATATTACAGCGGCGGTGCCGCAAAACTCGGTAAAGACGGTGATTTTACAACTGCACCAGAGATGTCACCGCTTTTTGGTGCGACTCTGGCGCAATTGGCGGGCGCTTTATTCGCGCAAACCAGTGCCAATGTGATGGAGTTCGGCGCAGGAACCGGGCGGCTGGCCTTCGATTTTTTGTCAGAATGTCAGGTGTCAGGCATTGCTATTGAGCGCTATTTTATCGTGGAATTGTCCGGTGAGCTCAGAGCAAGGCAAGAAGATTTGCTGAAAAATTTCCCGCAAGTGCAATGGCTGCAACAAATGCCGGTCTCGTTCAGCGGCGTCGTGCTAGGCAACGAAGTGCTCGACGCCATGCCAGTGCAACTGGTGTGTAAGACAGAGCAGGGCTGGCGCGAGGTTGGTGTCAGTCTGGCTGATGAGCGAAATACTTCAGCGCCTGATACTTTAGCTCTTCATGCCTCGGCAACTGAGGCGGCGGCATCGACAGTAGCCTCTTTTGTCTGGAGCGAACGCGATTGTGATGCCGCGTTGATGGCGCAATTGCAGGCGCAGATTCCGGATCATGCAGAATTGCCTCTGGGGTACCTGACCGAGCTGCATGCAGTTAGTAGCGGATTTATGCGCAGTCTGGCGGCAATGCTGACGGCAGGGGAGAAAAATTCGCAAGATTCGCAAGGATCCTTAGCCAACGCAGTAAATGCAGCGGAGGCAGAAGCAGTGCCGCCCGGTAGCGCAGCCGTTGCGATTTTGCTCGATTATGGTTTTCCGGCGCATGAGTATTATTTGGAGCAAAGAGCGCAGGGCACCTTGATGTGTCACTATCGGCATCACTCGCATCCTGATCCGTTTTATTTGCCGGGTTTGCAAGATATTACCGCGCACGTTGACTTCACGGCGATGGCACTGGCAGCGCAGGCCGGCGGACTGGAGGTGCTGGCGTACTTGAGTCAGGCGGGATTTTTGCTGGAAGCGGGGATTGCGCAGCTCCTGATGCGTACACCGGCAGACGACCCGATGCAGTATTTGCCGCAGGCGAACGCTTTGCAAAAGCTGATTTCGCCAGCGGAGATGGGGGAATTGTTCAAAGTGCTGATCGTCGGTTGCGGCGTAGAACTGGATTCGCAGTTATTGCGCCATGATCGCAGTCACCGGCTGTGATTCTTGATCAAATTATCTATACTCACCCTTAGTATATTTTAATGCACTAATGAATGCGGGCGGAATAAGCCTTTTTTATCAAGATATAAGGGGAGTATATGAATAATGAGCACACCATAGTCATGAAGGCAGGTACATGATACGTTGGGTATTAACGATATTTCTAGCCCTGATTGTGTTCACCACTCTGCTGCCCTGGCTAGAAAAATTAGGCATAGGACGCTTGCCAGGGGATCTGCGATTTAAGCTGTTTGGCCGGAATTTTTCATTTCCGTTTGCCTCGACGATTCTGCTTTCGCTGTTCGTCCTGTCGATTGCGCGTTTTCTGAAATGAGTTTGCGAAAAAATAACAACGTGGCATTTTGGTAAACCGCGACGCAAAAACTCTGCAATTTCTATTCACGATTTGCCTGAATCGGTTAAAGTTTTAGCATAATTGCGACGACACCTTAGTATTGACACGGTTGACGTTGTTATGAAACCGAATTGCCCGAGACGGATGCAGTGAGCCTGATGCAGGCAAGCGCATTAACCATAGATACAAATAATAAACATAAATAATAGGCATTACAGACATAACAGACCTTCATCATCATAATGGGACTGATACACAACTGCCTGCTACGTGGCGCATCTCCTCGCCGGACTCTTTGCACTGTCTTTGTCGATGCGCGTTGCGGAAACAATTTGTACCAGTGTTGTAATGAGATCTGTAATGAGTTCTGTCAATAACGATACTCCCGAAAGTGCCCATGAGCGACTTGGCTGACATTAGAGCACTGCTCATTGAACCGCATGCAGGTATGCGTGTCAGTTTGCACAATATGCTGAATTTATGCGGTATCAACAAAATTGAACATGCCCTGACTGCGGGCACGGCTATCCGTACGATTCAAGCGAAAGTATTTGATCTGGTTTTATGTGAGTACGATCTCGGTGTCGGTCAAGACGGACAGCAATTGCTCGAAGATGTTCGTCACCATAAACTCACGCCTCTCTCCACGATTTTCATCATGGTCACTGCTGAGCGCGCCTACGCCAAAGTGGTGAGTGCGGCGGAGCTGGCACCATCCGATTATCTGCTCAAACCGTTCACCGCAGACATGCTGCTGGAACGGGTGATGAAGGCAATTGAAAAGCGTAAAGCCTTCGTCGAAGTTTATGGCCTGATGGAGCAGGGCGCACTGGTCGAAGCTATTAATGCCTGTCATCACGGCGAGCGGGATTTTCCGCGTTATCTGGTCGACTTCATGCGTATACGCGCTGAGTTGCATGTGATTCTTGGTGAGGCTGCCGAAGCCGAGGAGCTCTACACCGCCTTGTTTGAAATGAAGGCGGTTGCCTGGGCTAAGCTCGGTCTGGCAAAGACTCTGTTCATGCAAGGTAAATACCAGGAGGCGGAGGCAATTCTCAAGAATCTGGTCGCAGAGAACAGCAAGTATATGGATGCCTACGACTGGTTGGCCAAGACCCACGAGGCAATCGGCGAATTACCAGAAGCGCAGACGGTACTGACTACCGCCGTCGGCGTGTCACCGCATGCCGTGCGCCGCTTGCGTAAGCTCGGTGAAATCGCTTTAGAAACCGGCGATGTGGAGACGGCCGAGCTGACCTTTAAAAAAGTCGTTGCGAAAGCCAAATTCTCAGAATTCCGTGATCCAGAAGATCATGTCAAGTTAGTCGATGCACTGGTAAAAAAAGGCGATACGGAACAAGCTAAATCCGTGATCCGTGATATGGAAAAAAACATGGTCGGCCTGAAAAAGACGGCTGCCTGCAGAGCGATTTCGGCTGCCAAAATTCATGCGTCGACCGGTGATGCCCGGCTGACAGAAGAGCTGGGTGCCGCCGTCGCAGCCAGCAAAGAAAACATCGGTCTGTCCACCAATCTCAAGCTGGGACTAGCTAAAAGCTGTCTCGACAACAATCAGGAAGGCGAGGCCTCAGAGGTCATTCTCGACGTGATGCGCAATGCGACCAACCAGAAAGTCATGGCGCGTGCCCTGGGCGTATTTGAGAGTGCAGGCAAAGGACATCTCGGCAAGGAACTGGCGCAGCAAAGCCAAAAAGAAGTGATGGATCTGGTGGCGCAAGGGGTGCAAAAAGCCAAGCAGGGCGATTTCCGAGGTTCAGTAGAATTGTTGACCACCGCAGCACGCAAGTCGCCGGACAATCCGCAGGTTGTGATGAATGCGGCACTGGCAACCTTGAAATGCCTGGAAAACCTGGGTTGGGATCATCAGATCGGTGAGCAGGCAAAACACCTGATTGAATCGGCGCGCCGCCTCGATCCGATGAATCCTCGACTTAAAGCGATACAAGGCCTGTATGACGATCTGCAAAAGAAATATGGCATTAATGTGATACGTAAAACTAAATAAGGCAGGCGTAAATAAGGTAGACGTACTACCCAATCAGGAAACCACCGGGGCAGGTTTGTCCCGGCGGTGAAATTGATTAAAGTATGCTCATACCAACAGACCACTTCCCCAACAGCCAGCAGGTTCGCCAGCGAATTTATTCATGTCCAATGACACTTCGGTTTATTTAGGTCAGCATGCGCCCGAGTCGCCGCGTGACCGGCTGATGCGAAAAATCAGCGAGGATATGGCATTGCCGACGCTGGGTGCCGCGGTTGCTAAGGTGGTTGAGATTACCTCCAGCGGTGAAGACTCGGTTTCCAAACTCGCCCATTTTGTTTTGGCCGATGTTTCTCTGACGCAGAAAATTCTGCGGCTCTCCAATACCATCCATTACCGTACGGCTGCTGGTGTACCGGTTACAACCATCTCCAGAGCGATTTTTTTGCTGGGTTTTAATACCGTTAAGACCAGCGCTCTGGCAATGCTGCTGGTCGATTGTTTTAAGGATAAAAGCCAAGCGCAAAGTGTACGCAAGGAGCTCATGCATGCCTTGTGCGCAAGTATCATCGGGCGTGAAATGGCGCAGCGCGGCAGGTATCAGGACGCAGAAGAAGCGGCGGTTGCGGCCTTGTTCAAAAATATCGGACGCCTGCTGGTTGCTTCGTTCGATCATGTCCTTTTCGGGCGTATCGAGGCAATGCTGCTCAGTGGTCACGCCGATGCAGGGAATGCGGCAAACTTGCTGATGGGATGTAGCTACGACAGGCTGGGCGGTTTGGCTCTGCAGGAATGGAAAATCCCCGAATCGATTATTCAGTCGCTCGGTCCGCTGCCGATGGGCGAGCAAAAAAAAGCGACACACCGCAACGAATGGTTAAAACAGGTTGCCAGCTTCAGCGACGAAGTCGCAGGACTGGTACTGACAACGGGCAACGATAATCTGAGCGCACGTTGTAAGCCTCTGTTACTGAAGTTCGGCAAAGTGCTGGAGCTCGATCAGCAAAAACTCGACGAACTGTTAAGTAAAGTCGTGCAAGAAACCCGGCAGCTTGCCGAGAGCATGGATATCGCTCTGCCTGCCGATGGTCAGGCGGGGGATGTGTTGACGGAGGATGAGGGAGTTCCTAGCGAATTTCTGTTGAAGACCTACGACTCTGAGCAGATGCAACAAGCTGAGCGCTATGCCAGCGGCAAGCCGCATAATGCGCGTGATCTCTTGCTGGCGGGCGTGCAGGACGTCACGCAGATGCTGGCGTCGGATCAGATCAAGTTGAACGATATGATTTTGCTGGTGCTGGAAACCTTGTACAGCAGTATGGGTTTTCGTTTTGCCACGGCTTGTCTGCGTGAGTTGCAAACCTCGCGCTATGTTGCTCGGGTGTCGGTCGGCGAATCCTATGCTGAGCGACAGCGAGGCTTTGTGTTTCCGATGAAGAGTGAACAAGATGTTTTTCATCTGGCGATGAGCAATAACGTCGATCTGATGATTTCAGACGCAACCGTACCGAAGATACAAAAATTATTACCCGCCTGGCACCACCAGCTCCTGCCTGATACCCGCAGCTTTATTGTGCTGCCGCTGGTGATTCAAAAAAAGCCACTGGGATTCTTTTACGCTGACCGCGCTGTCGCGGCGGAAGAAGGCGTACCACCTGACGAAACCGCATTAATCAAAACTCTGAAGAGTCAATTACTTGCCGCGATGATGCGCCCTTAGCTTTACTCTGCGGTCATTAGCGTGGTTTTCGTTTGGTACTGCTCAGCTCAACTGAGCGCTAGCCAGCATTGATCAACACTAAACAGCATGAATCATGAATCAACACGAATGCCGACGGCCAGTTAAAATGAGGGCTTGATTGACTTTGGGATGCATCATGTTGCTGACTACCTGGCTTACTTTTTTCTTCGCGGCTTGTCTGATCGCGATTTCTCCCGGCTCTGGTGCTGTTCTGTCGATGTCGCACGGATTGTCATACGGCGTCAAAAAATCCAGCGCCACAATTATGGGTTTGCAGGCGGGATTGTTGCTGATATTTGCTATTGCCGGTGCTGGTGTGGGTTCCATACTCATGGCTTCCGAGCTGGCGTTTAATGTCATCAAAACGGTGGGCGCTTTGTATTTAATTTATCTCGGTATCAGTCAGTGGCGCGCCAAGGTTGATGTGGCTGGTGGCGAGGTGGCGGCTGACAGCATAGCGACTGGTAACATCGTGGCGGCAAGCCAGGCAATACCTGATTGGCGCAAACGGTTTTTGATTGGGTTTTTTACTAATGCGACGAACCCGAAAGGGATTATTTTTATGGTCGCCGTGCTGCCACAATTCATCAGTCACGACGCGGCATTATTGCCGCAGCTCCTGATACTTGGTGTGACGATGTGCTTGGTTGATCTGGTCGTGATGCACAGCTATGCATTTGCGGCATCGTCGATGCAGCGATTTTTCCGCGACCCGCGCTTATTAAAAAAGCAGAATCGCTTTTTCGGTGGCGTCTTGATGGCGATCGGCGCGGCTTTGTTTTTTGTAAAGCGCAGCCCGGGTACCTGATGTATTGATCGCCGGGGTCTCTGATATGGATTGTCAAAGACCCCGGTGGTGATTTTTCCCTGAACTATTTATCCCAGCGGGATTTCCTGTTTCTTCGCCAGTGCATCCAAATCCTGCCAGATGCTCATTTGATTCAACAAACGTGTCGCCGGATCCAGCATCGCATTCAGGTTAAAGAAGCGCTCAAGCGCTGTATCGGTAAAGGCACTGCTTTGAGAGAAGTTGGTGCGGCCATATTGCTTTTTAAAGGCGAGCAATAAATCCCCCGGCGTATCCTTGTGCCACGACTGCATCAGACCACCGACCATGAGGGCGCTGTCCGTGGTTTGCTCCAGCATACGTGGATTGCGCGAGCTGCTGACATCTTTGTAGTCGAGCAAACGTGGAAAATAAAATTGCTTAATCCAACCAGCGGGAATGCCACCGTCGCGCACGATTGCTACGCTGCGCCATTGTTTCCAGCTTCTTTCGGCTTTGTCGGCATCGACAAATAACTCATCGGCATGCACCGCGCAGTCCTCAGCGAGTTCGATTTCTAGGATGACGGGCAAGCCTGCCTGTAAGGCAATTTCTTCGAGTTCGGGCATTTGTGGTTTTTGTCCATGTGCGTCTTGCAGTGCCTGGACAAAGCTCCCCAGCGTTGCTTCATGTGCGGCATGCAGGCTGCTGGTTGCCTGACAAAATGCGGCGCAGGCCGCGAAGTAAGCCATCAGCTCGCCGACATAAATACCACCGGCGACACTGGTTTTATCCGTGTCGGCATGCAGACCGGCGCGTAGGGCATCGGCATGAATACCGTTTCTCAATATAGGGTAGAGCTGGGTGGAGATGGTGCCGTATTTCACCAGAGTGCCGGCAGGCAAGGTAAATGATGTCATAGAATTCTTTATTAAAAAAAGCGGTTACCCAGGCCAAGCAAGACGACGATGCCGAGTATGGCGAAGATCGTGGCGGCTATCCAGCGCACCAGCTTGAAGGGGAAATTCGGTGCGGCGATCTTGCCAAGAAACACTGCGGGCACATCGGCGATCAGCATACCCAATGTGCTGCCTGCGACAACCCAGACCAGGCTACTGTATTTGGCTGCCAGTGCGACGGTTGCAAGCTGGGTTTTGTCGCCGATTTCAGCCAGAAAAAATGTAACACAGGTCAACAGGAACACGCCGTAACGACTTTCGCTGAGCGTGCTTTCTTCCATTTCGTCCGGTTTCAGGGTCCAGGCGGCAATCGCCAGAAACGACAAACCTAGTGCCCACTTTAAAATATCTGGTGAGACATTGGATGCGACCCATTGCCCCAGCCAGGCAGCCAGCGCGTGATTGGCAAGCGTGGCGACCAGTATCCCCAGAATAATCGGTAAGGGTTTTTTGTAGCGGGCGGCGAGCAGCAGCGCGAGTAATTGCGTTTTATCGCCAATTTCACCGATGGTGATGGCTAAGGCAGAGACGAGGAAAGCTTCCATGAGATAGGCGGATCGGGCGAGTTGAGCAATGATAAATGCACCTCTCGCCCAATCCCTGGTCAAAAAGGTACATATATCAAAGGTCTTGCCGGACTGTTGCTGAAAAAATCTTCAGGCTTCCAGTCAAACGCACCATGACGGTTGTCAAGTATGTTGATGCGTTTACTTCAATATCGTTAAGCTTGCCGATGATTGAAGCGGGCTACTCCCCAGTGAAATAAGTAACAGATTATACCCCATGCATGCCAGTGGCTATTGCTAAGATGCATCCCAGCCATTTTTATGCGCGACTTCGCGTGCTTCGCGGTCTCTGGCAAACATCTCTTCGAGTTCATCTCTTGCCTGTTTGGCCAGCGACACCATTTGCTGCTGGTCTTTGTAATGAGGATACACGGCATGCATGGTCTTGATGTTGTGTTCACGAAAGCGCAAAGCAGTCAGGCGTGCCTGATAAGCTCTGAAGCCGAGTTGCTGCAATACCTGGCGGCCAATTTGCAGGGAAGATTCAAATGTTTCCCGTTCAAAAATACTCACACCTCTGTCCATTAACTGGTAGCAGTGACTGATATTGCGGGCGCGTGCCACGATGGTCAGGTGGGGGAAATGTTCTTTGGCGATGTCGACCAACGCGAGGCTATCTTCGACATCGTCAATCGCGATCACCAGAATTTTTGCTTTGCCGGCACCTGCTGCATGCAGCAAGTCAGCACGGGTAGCATCACCGTAAAAAATTTTAAAACCAAACTTACGTAATAACTCGATCTGGTCTGGGTCATGATCCAGCACGGTAGAGCGTATGCGGTTCGCGTAGAGCAAGCGTCCTACAATCTGACCGAAGCGGCCGAAGCCCGCAATAATTACAGGGTTGTCCTGTGACGTGATTTCATCCTCAGGCGGTTTTTCCAGATTGCGCAAGCGCGGCTCCAGCCATTTATCGTATATCACCAGCAAGAGCGGTGTTGCGACCATCGATAGGGCGACCACCACGACCAGCAATGCGGAGGTCTCTGCAGAAAAAACCTTAGCACTGGTCGCTGTAGCGAACACCACAAAGGCAAATTCGCCGCCCTGTGCAAGCAAAAATGTGAACAGAGAACGTTGCGCTTTCGGTATCGAAAAGCGACGGCTGAGAAAGTACAGCATGCTCATTTTGATCAGCAAAAACAGCAAGACGATACCGAGAATTTGCAACGGCTTTGTCAGGAACAAACCGAAGTCCACCGACATACCGACAGCAATAAAGAATAAGCCAAGCAGCAGCCCTTTAAACGGTTCCAGATCGCTCTCCAGTGCATGGCGATATTCGGATTCAGCGAGCAAGACGCCCGCTAAAAATGTGCCTAGTGCCATGGACATATTGACGGATTCCATCAGCAGTGCAATCGAAATGACCAGCAACAAGGCGAACGCAGTAAAGATCTCGCGCATTTCGGTTTTGGCGATGATACGTAATATCGGACGTATCAGGTAACGGCCGCCCACAATCAATGCGGCAATGACGCCGATGACTTTGAGACCCGCCAGCCAGCCCTCTGTTTCTCCCTGAGTTTCTGCCACACCTAATAAGGGAATCAAGGCAATCATAGGAATAGCCGCAATATCTTGAAACAGCAGAATCGAAAAACTTGCGCTACCGGCGGGCGTTGCCATCAGATTGCGCTCATCCAGGGTTGCCAGCGCAATTGCGGTAGAGGATAGTGATAAGCCTAGTGCGGCGATCAGCGATGTTTTCCAGCCTACACCTACTGCAATGCCAGCCAGGCTTAATGCGATGGTGCAGCCGATGACCTGCGCGCCTCCCCAGCCAAAAATAGGACGTCGCATCGACCACAGACGTTTTGGCTCAAGCTCCAGTCCGATCACGAACAGTAGTAACACCACACCGAATTCTGAGAAGTGCAAAATCACTTGCACATCTTCGATTAAGCGTAAACCCCATGGACCGATTGCCATGCCCGCCAGCAAATAACCGAGCACGGCGCCCAGGCCCAGACGTTTGGCTACCGGTACGGCAATGACTGCTGCCAGCAAATAGATCAGGGCATTGAACAACAAATTATTTTCCATCACGATTCCTTTATTTCTGACATTGGTGTCGATGGCGCTGGTGAAGCCAGTGTCGACCCCGATACTGTCCAGTCCGGATAGCTTTGCAGCAGATCACGATAACGTTGGCAATGTGCTTGGACGCTCGCCTCATCGACTTGCAGAGCGCCGAATAGCATGTAAGGCGGAAGCCAGTTCATCCCGCATAAATTAGCGGTTTGTTTCAGTGGCGGCAAGAACGCATCAAACGCGTGGCGATGCGTTCCACCGCTGCTATAGTCATTCGAACTACCGCCGGTAGTCGCTGCTAGCCAGTAGTCTTTTCCCTGCAACGCCGTACCGTCTTTGCCGTAGGCCCAGCCGTATTCCAACACGACATCCATCCATTCTTTTAATAACGCGGGCATGCTGTACCACTGAATAGGATGCTGGAAGATCACTAGATCTGCTGCCTCAAGCAGGGCTTGTTCATATCGTAAATTGATATGAAAGTCTGGATAGGTCTCATACAAATCATGTACGTGAACATGCGGCAGATCACTGACAGCGGAGAGCATGCGGCGGTTGACGCGGGAGCGATGTAAGGCCGGGTGGGCGCAGATGAGTAAAATCGATTTGGATGTCATGAGTAGGTTAAAAATCAAGGACAAGACCAGACTGTCTGGTCGATGGATGAATGCATGCTAACGCATCTGCCTGTCTGATTGTTAACAGGCAGCAGTCCTGTATGATCCTCTGCATTCTTTTTTGCGATTCTATTTTATGAAACCTCTTTATTCCATCGCGCTATTTAGTGTGTTATCGCTTGTTTCTGCCTGTAGCTCATTCGCAGTACGTACGGACAAGGGGAGTGCTGCCGAGCTGGTGTTGCTGGAGACCACTGATTTACACGCGAATGTACTGAGTTATGATTACTATAAACTCGCAGCCAATCCAGGCATCGGTCTGGAACGTACCGCGAACCTGATTCGGCAAGCAAGAGCGGAGTTTGCCAATACCATGCTATTCGATAATGGCGATGCGATTCAGGGTACTGCGCTGGCAGATTTTCAGCTATCGGCACAGCCTTTGACATGTCGCGAGACCTTGGCGATTTATAAAGTCATGAATGTTCTGGGCTATGACGCTGCCGGGATAGGTAATCATGAATTCAACTTCGGCTTACCTATGTTGGCGCAAGTGACCGGACAACAGTTTAACTTGCCCGCCAATCCAGATAAGCAGCAGGAACGCTGTGCCGGACCGCAATTTCCCCTTGTGCTGGCGAATATTCTGAGCGTCAAAGACCATTCGCCGATTTTTCCGCCTTATGTGATTTTAGAAAAAGAGATACAGGCAACCAGCGTTGATGGCGTGTCTTTTAAAAGTCGTCTCAAAGTCGGCGTTATCGGATTCACGCCGCCGACTGTGTTGCAATGGGATAAGCGCTGGCTGGACGGTCAGGTATTTAGCCTTGGTATCCGGGAGCAGGCCGAGAAATATATTCCCGAGATGCGTGCACGTGGTGCGGATCTGGTGATTGTCATTTCTCATGGCAGCTTTGATGGGGCCGCTTACTCAGCAGACATGGAAAATGCGAACTACCATCTTGCTAAAGTGCCGGGAATTGATGCTTTGCTGTTGGGGCATGCTCATCAACTTTTTCCTGATGCGAAGAGTCAGGCCGCGCAATTTAATTTGCCTGGCATTGATAAAGTCAGCGGACTGGTGCATGGTGTGCCTGCGGTGATGGCTAGTTTTTGGGGACAAAATTTAGGTCTGATCAAGCTTGGCTTGAAATTTGACGGGCAGCACTGGCAAGTCAATCCGCAGCAAACTACGGTGCAGACGCGAGGAATTAAAAAGCCTGACGGATCCTACGTCAGCGCCGAGCCGGACATAGCGACCATATTACGATCTGAGCACGAGGCGACTATAGCGTATGTGAAGACGCCGATAGGTCAAACAGATTTTCCGATGTCGACTTATTTCGCAGATCTCGGCGATGTGTCAGCGCTTCAGATTGTGAATCAGGCGCAGGCAGATTATGTTCGTTTATTTGTCAAAACAAATTTGCCGCAATACAGGGACCTGCCTGTGTTGTCGATGAGCGCGCCGTTTAAAAGTGGCGTGGCCGGTGCGACGGATTACACCGATATTACGGCAGGTGAGCTCGCTCTTAACCACGCGGCGGATTTGTATTTGTACCCGAATACCGTGTACGCGCTTAAAGTGAACGGCGGAGAATTAAAAAACTGGCTGGAACATGCTGCCCGTCGCTTCAATCAAATTGATCCTAAGCAGGCCGCGACACAAAATCTGATTGCTCAGTGGCCTGGCTATAATTTCGATATGCTGAGTTCTCCGGATATCCGCTATGAGATTGACGTGACGCAAGCACCTGGGAAGCGTATCCGGCATCTGGAATATTTGGCTAAGCCGGTTTCGCCAGCACAGGAATTTATCGTGGCGACGAATAATTACCGGGCTAATGGTGGCGGAGGTTTTCCGGGAATTGATGACAGTAAAGTGATTTATGCATCGCCTGATGCGAATCGCGATGTTTTAATCCAGTACATAAAAACGCATCCGCTACTTAGTCTTAAAACAAACGGCATGGAGCGGAGCTGGCGTTTCAGCAAAGTGCTGACTGCCGGTCCTATAACTTATGTCAGTGCGAAAAACAAATTGGATCTGGCGCGGCAACTTGGCTTGAGTAACCTGAGTATTTTTTCCGAGGATGAGGGGAGTGGAAAAAATTTGTCGGTTTATCGTATCGATTTGAGTAAATGATATATATCAAATAACAAGACTGCACTTGCTTCGGAGTAAACTGGATTCGTCAATAACAAGCACGGGATCATCATGACGATCAACTTGGCCAATTTAATGAATTACTGGTCGGCGGCAGAACTGGATGCCAACTTCATCATTTTTTTGAATTTGGCAGGAGCGATGCTGTTAGGGTTTGTGGTGGGGTACGAGCGTTACTATCACGGACGTGCTGCGGGTATGCGAACGTATGGTCTGGTGTGCATGGCATCCGCTGCTTTAGTCGTGATTGCCGGTTATCCTGAGTTCTGGTTCGGTGCCCGCTCGCAGTACCCGGTTAATCTGGATCCTTCACGAACGATTCAAGGCATCGTTACTGGCATCGGCTTTTTAGGTGCTGGCGTCATTATGAAGGAAGGCTTCAGTATCAGTGGCCTGACCACGGCAGCGTCTTTGTGGGCATCATCCGCGATTGGGATATTGGTTGGCATCGGCTTCTATGCCGCAGCGATTCTGCTTGCCTTATTGTCCGCCGCTTGCATGATCTGGGTGTCAAAGCTTGAATTGCTATTGCCATCCCGCCCGGCGATTGCGATCACGATGCGCTTTAAGGATGGGTTTGTGCCTGATGAAAATACCTTACGCGCGATTGCCATCAAACGCGGTTATGAGATTGCGACAGGCACCATCATGATTTCTTGCCAGGAACAAAAAACTGAATGGCGTTTTGTGGCCGTCGCGCTCAGTCGCAAGCTTGGTGTTCCCTTAAGTGTGTT
The DNA here is from genome assembly GCF_049340185.1 of Undibacterium sp. Rencai35W. Lineage (NCBI taxonomy): Bacteria > Pseudomonadati > Pseudomonadota > Betaproteobacteria > Burkholderiales > Oxalobacteraceae > Undibacterium > Undibacterium sp. Rencai35W. The sequence goes on along the minus strand of NZ_JBMPPC010000004.1, from coordinate 1,029 downwards.
ATCGCAGGAACTCACGAAATTCGAGGGTGTTGAGTATTATCATCTTGCTCATGCACGTAACTGACATGCAGCCAACATTGACATGGTAAATACTTAAGTATTGTTAAAATTATTCTGTTCGATTCAAAAAATAATAAATAATTCTTTTAAATCAATAATTTGTCGACTTGTTGCCGTATTGAGACAGCAAGAGGATTGTCATCTCTCATTCGATTTACTGCGAAATTTCACGCCTTTTCATAAAAAGGTATTGACAGTGAAATCGAACATCTCCATAATTCGGGGTTCCCTACGGAGGGGTGGCCGAGTGGTTAAAGGCGACAGACTGTAAATCTGTTCTCTCTGAGTACGCTGGTTCGAATCCAGCCCCCTCCACCATAGGAAAAGAATTGCTTAATCGTGTGCGTGATTGATGCGGCTGAAGTGGTAGCCCCTGCGGGTGTAGCTCAATGGTAGAGCTGAAGCCTTCCAAGCTTATGACGAGGGTTCGATTCCCTTCACCCGCTCCAGTTTTATGTTTGTGCAAGAGTTTGTGCGCAAAACAAGCTGCCCTTGTAGCTCAGTGGTAGAGCACTCCCTTGGTAAGGGAGAGGCCACGTGTTCAATCCACGTCAAGGGCACCATGTACGCAGGTGTTTTCAAAGTTTTCAAATCTAAAAGTTGTCGGGCGCGTGCCTGTACATTCTCATCAAAATCGTTAGGAGTCTAAAATGGCAAAAGGTAAGTTTGAACGCACCAAGCCGCACGTCAACGTAGGCACAATTGGTCACGTTGATCACGGTAAAACCACTCTGACAGCAGCGATTGCGACAGTATTGTCCAAGAAATTTGGCGGCGAAGCCAAAGCATACGACCAGATCGATGCAGCGCCAGAAGAAAAAGCGCGCGGTATTACCATCAACACAGCCCACGTAGAATACGAAACAGCCGGCCGTCACTACGCCCACGTTGACTGCCCAGGCCATGCTGATTATGTTAAAAACATGATTACTGGCGCGGCGCAAATGGACGGCGCGATCCTAGTATGCT